>NZ_JBSFXE010000062.1:0-29937 GCF_053595195.1 Kitasatospora sp. NPDC002522 | reverse complement strand
TCCGGTGCGGTGCAGTCCTAGACAGCTCCACCACACCGGAGGTCTTCACGTTTGATCAAGCCAGACCACCGTCAACAACGCTCGTGGTCAATACAGCTAGGGCGTCCCGTGACGGAGCCTCAGGCGACCAGTTCGGCCTCGGGTGCGCTGGCCTGGGCGGGGATGCCGCCGCGGCTGCGCAGCGCCAGCGGGACGCGTAGTGCGGCGCCCCAGATCAGCGCGGCGCCCAGCATGTGCAGGCCGACCATCACCTCGGGCGCGTCGGTGAAGTACTGCACGAAGCCCAGCACGCCCTGGGCGAGCAGCAGGACGAACAGCTCGCGCACCCGGGCCCGGGCCGGGGCGGGGGCCTTGACGGCGGCGAACACCAGCAGCGCGGCGAGGGTCAGGCCGACCGAGAGGAAGACCAGGTCGGCGTGGGCCTGCACCAGGCGGTCGTAGTCGATCGGGATCCGGTCCACCGGCTTGCCGTCCTTGCTGGACGCGCCCGGGTGGTGGCCCGCGCCGGTGACCATGGTGCCGACCAGCACCAGCAGGCCGATCACCGCGACCAGCACCTGGGCGAGGTGCCGGATCGGCTCGGCGACCAGCGTCCGCGGCGCGGCGTCGCCCTCCGCGCTGCGCTCCCACATCAGCACCGCGACCCACACCAGGGCCATCGCGGCGACCATGTGCACCGCCACGATGTACGGGTTGAGGCCGGTCAGCACGGTGACGCCGCCGATCACGGCGTTGCTCATCACCAGCCAGAACTGGGCCCAGCCGAGCCGGGTGAGCGAGCGCCGCCACGGCGTGGCGCAGCGGGCGGCCAGGATCGCCCAGCCGATCGCGGCGCACAGCACGTAGGTGAGCATCCGGTTGGTGAACTCGATGACGCCGTGCACGCCCATCTCGGGCGTCGGCACCACGCTCTCGCCGGTGCAGCGCGGCCAGGTGGTGCAGCCGAGGCCGGACGCGGTGAGCCGGACGGCGCCGCCGGTGACCACGATCACCACGCTCATCACCAGCGCGGCGAGAGCGGCCCGGCGGACCTGCCGGGCGGAGGGGTGCCAGCGGTCGGCGAGGAGGGAGAACGGGTTGGTCACCGGACCATCGTAGGCGGGCTTATGCCGTGCTCCGGCGGCGGCCGCTACTCCCAGCGGAACCAGCGGGCCGCCGCGGTCAGGCCGAGCACCGACGAGGCCGCCAGCACCCCGAGGTCGCCCCAGGGCACCCCGTGGCCGAGCTGCAGCACCGCGCGCAGGCCGTCGGAGAGCGCCGAGATCGGCAGCAGCTCCAGCACCGGGCGCACCGCGGCGGGGAACTTCGCCAGCGGCACCACCACGCCGCCGGCCAGCAGCAGCAGGATGAAGACCAGGTTGGCGGCGGCCAGCGTGGCCTCCGCCCGCAGGGTGCCCGCCATCAGCAGGCCGAGGCCGGAGAACGCCGCGGTGCCGAGCACCAGGAGCGCCAGCACCGCGAGCGGGCTGCCGTGCGGGGACCAGCCGAGCGCCAGCGCGATCGCCGAGAGCAGCAGCACCTGCAGCAGCTCGACGACCAGCACGCAGCCGGTCTTGGCGGCGAGCAGCGCCCAGCGCGGCAGCGGGGTGGCGCCCAGGCGCTTGAGCACCCCGTAGCGGCGCTCGAAGCCGGTGGCGATGGCCTGGCCGGTGAAGGCGGTGGACATCACGGCCAGCGCCAGCAGCCCGGGGGCGAGGAAGTCGACCCGCTTGCCGGGGCCGGCCGTGTCGACCACGTCGACGGCGGAGAACAGGACCAGCAGCACGGTCGGGATGACCACGGTGAGCAGCAGCTGCTCGCCGTTGCGCAGCAGCATCCGGGTCTCCAGCGCGGTCTGCGCGAGCAGCATCCGGCCGGTGGGGGCGGCGCCCGGGCGGGGGGTGAGGTCGGCGGCGGTCATCGCAGTTCCCGTCCGGTCAGGTCGAGGAAGACGTCTTCGAGGCTGCGGCGCTGCACGGCCAGCCGGTCCGGCATCACGCCGGCCTCGGCGCACCAGCCGGTGACGGCGGCCAGCAGGGCGGCGTCGAGTTCGGCGTCCACCCGGTAGGAGCCGGGGGCGGCCTCGGCGACGGCGGCGCCGTCCGGGAGGACCTTGCGCAGCCCGGCCAGGTCGAGGCCGGCCGGGCCGTCGAAGCGCAGCCGGGCCTCGCTGCCGCGCAGCCGGTCGGGGGAGCCCTGGGCGATGACGCGGCCGCGGTCGATGATCGCGACGTCGTCGGCGAGCTGCTCGGCCTCGTCCATCTGGTGGGTGGTCAGCACCACCGTGACGCCGGCGGTGCGCAGCTCGGCGATCAGCTCCCAGGTGGCGCGGCGGGCCTGCGGGTCGAGGCCCGCGGTGGGCTCGTCCAGGAAGACCAGCTCGGGGCGGCCGACCACGGCCATCGCCAGCGCGAGGCGCTGCTGCTGGCCGCCGGAGAGCCGGCGGTAGGCGGTGCGGCCGCAGGAGTCCAGGCCGAGGCGTTCGGCGAGCGGGCCGACGGGCAGCGGGTCGGCGTACAGCTTCGCGGTGTGGCGGAGCATCTCGAGGGCGCGCGCGCCGGGGTACACGCCGCCGGACTGGAGCATCACACCGATCCGGGGCCGCAGCTCGGCGCCCTGGGCGACCGGGTCGAGGCCGAGCACCCGGACGGTGCCCGCGTCGGGGCGCCGGTAGCCCTCGCAGGTCTCGACGGTGGTGGTCTTGCCCGCGCCGTTCGGGCCGAGCACGGCGGTGACGGCGCCGCGCGCGAGGGAGAGGTCGAGCCCGTCCACGGCGGTCTTGTCGCCGTACCGCTTGACCAGTCCGGTCACCTCGACGGCGGGGTCTGCATGCATACCGGCGAGTGTAGGAGCAGCTCACGCCGGTCCTCGGGTAAGGCTTGCCTACCGTGATGGACGACACCGGTGAGGCGTGGATCACGGCTTGTCTCTCGGACCCGAATTACGCAACAATCGTGTTGTGAAAAAGATTCGCGAGCACGACGCCCAGCCCGGGGAGCACGACGCCCCCGGCTGTGCCGTGCCCGCGACGGCGGCGGAAGCCCTGGCGGAGGGGCATCGGGCGACCCGGGACCGGGTCGCCCGGTCGATTCTCGACCACGGGCCGTCCTCGGCCGCCGACCTGGCCAGCCGCCTCGGCCTGACCGCCGCAGCGGTCCGCCGTCACCTGGACGGCCTCGCCGCCTCCGGTCTCGTCGACGCACGCGAGCAGCGCGTGTACGGCAGCCGCGGCCGCGGGCGCCCCGCCAAGGTGTTCGCGCTCACCGACGCCGGCCGGTCGGCCTTCTACCAGGCCTACGACCAGCTGGCCGCCGACGCGCTGCGCTGGATCTCCGACGCGGCCGGCGGCGGCAAGGCGGGCGAGGAGGCGGTCGCCGCCTTCGCCCGGGCTCGTTTCGCCCGGCAGGGCCGCCAGTACCAGGCCGCCCTGGAGCTGGCCGACGCCGAGCAGCGCGCCGAGGCGCTGGCCGAGGCGCTGAGCGCCGACGGGTACGCTGCCACGGTGCGGCGTGTTCCGTCCGCCGTGTCCTCCGCGCCGCCCGCGAGCGCACCGGCCGGCGCCCAGCTCTGCCAGCACCACTGCCCGGTCGCGCACATCGCCGAGCAGTTCCCGCAGCTCTGCGAGGCCGAGACCGAGGTCTTCTCGCAGCTCCTGGGCACCCATGTGCAACGGCTGGCCACGATCGCCCACGGCGACGGGGTCTGCACCACGTATGTGCCGGCATCCGGTGCCGCACCGTCGTCCTCCCGGACGCCCGGTGCAGTGCCGACTGCCGGTACGTCCCCCAACGAATCGGATCGTCCGCGGAGGAACCTCGCATGACTGACATCGCACACCCCGAGCTCGAAGGCCTGGGCACCTACGAGTACGGCTGGGCCGACTCGGACGTGGCCGGCGCCGCCGCCAAGCGCGGCCTCAACGAGGACGTCGTCCGCGACATCTCCGCGAAGAAGAGCGAGTCCGAGTGGATGCTCAACCTGCGACTCAAGGGCCTCAAGCTGTTCGGCAAGAAGCCGATGCCGACCTGGGGCTCCGACCTGTCGGGCATCGACTTCGACAACATCAAGTACTTCGTGCGGTCCACCGAGAAGCAGGCCGAGTCCTGGGAGGACCTGCCCGCCGACATCAAGGCGACCTACGACAAGCTGGGCATCCCGGAGGCGGAGAAGCAGCGCCTGGTGGCCGGCGTCGCCGCGCAGTACGAGTCGGAGGTCGTCTACCACCAGATCCGTGAGGACCTGGAGGAGCAGGGCGTCATCTTCCTGGACACCGACACCGCGCTGAAGGAGCACCCGGAGCTCTTCAAGGAGTACTTCGGCACCGTCATCCCGGCCGGCGACAACAAGTTCGCCGCGCTGAACACCGCGGTGTGGTCCGGCGGCTCGTTCATCTACGTGCCGAAGGGCGTGCACGTCGACATCCCGCTGCAGGCCTACTTCCGGATCAACACCGAGAACATGGGCCAGTTCGAGCGGACGCTGATCATCGTCGACGAGGACGCCTACGTGCACTACGTCGAGGGCTGCACCGCGCCGGTCTACTCCTCGGACTCGCTGCACTCCGCGGTGGTCGAGATCATCGTCAAGAAGGGCGGCCGCTGCCGCTACACGACGATCCAGAACTGGTCGAACAACGTCTACAACCTGGTCACCAAGCGCGCCGTGGCGTACGAGGGCGCGACCATGGAGTGGATCGACGGCAACATCGGCTCCAAGGTCACCATGAAGTACCCGGCCGTCTACCTGATGGGCGAGCACGCCAAGGGCGAGACGCTGTCGATCGCCTTCGCCGGTGAGGGCCAGCACCAGGACGCCGGCGCGAAGATGGTCCACATGGCGCCGAACACCTCCTCGCACATCGTCTCCAAGTCGGTGGCGCGCGGCGGCGGCCGGACCTCCTACCGCGGCCTGATCGAGATCGGCGAGGGCTCGCACGGCGCCAAGTCGAACGTGCTGTGCGACGCGCTGCTGGTGGACACCATCTCCCGCTCGGACACCTACCCGTACGTGGACGTCCGCGAGGACGACGTGTCGATGGGCCACGAGGCGACCGTCTCCAAGGTCTCCGAGGACCAGCTGTTCTACCTGATGAGCCGCGGCATGACCGAGACCGAGGCGATGGCGATGATCGTCCGCGGCTTCGTCGAGCCGATCGCGCGCGAGCTGCCGATGGAGTACGCGCTGGAGCTGAACCGGCTGATCGAGCTGCAGATGGAGGGCGCGGTCGGCTGACGCGCCGTCAGCACCCGCCGTCCGTCGACCATTTCCGAAAGAGAGCAACACGAACAGCCATGGCTGAGCAGAACACCCCCGGCTCCACCACCGCCGGTTCGATCGAGGTCGGCACCGCCGGCGCCGGCGCGCAGCTCGCCGGCCCGGGCACCGGCCGCGAGACCGTCCGGCAGCCGATCGACGCCCGTGTCGCGGTCAAGCCGTCCTTCGACGTGAACGACTTCCCGGTGCCCACCGGCCGCGAGGAGGACTGGCGGTTCACCCCGCTGCACCGCCTCGGCGGGCTGCACGACGGCTCGGCCGTTGATGCGGTCAAGGGCGAGGACAAGATCGACCTGGGCCTGCCGGAGGGCGTCACCTCCGAGCTGGTAGGCCGGGACGACGCCCGCGTCGGCAAGGCCGGCACCCCGGTGGACCGGGTCGCCGCGCAGGCGTTCAGCGCCTTCGAGCAGGCCCTGGTGGTGACCGTCCCCAAGGAGACGGTGCTCACCGAGCCGGTCCGGATCGACGTACACGGCGAGGGCGGCACCGCCTTCGCCCACCTGGTGGTCGAGGTCAAGCCGTTCGCCGAGGCCGTCGTGGTGCTGAACCACACCGGCTCCGGCACCCGGGCCGCCAACGTCGAGCTGCTGGTCGGCGACGGCGCGAAGCTGACCTTCGTCTCGGTCCAGGACTGGGACCGCGACGCGGTGCACGTCGCCCAGCACAACGCGCTGGTCGGCCGGGACGCCACGTTCAAGTCCGTGGTGGTCACCTTCGGCGGCGACGTGGTCCGGCTGCACCCGCGGGTGAACTACGCGGGGACCGGCGGCGAGGCCGAGCTGTTCGGCCTGTACTTCGCCGACGCCGGCCAGCACCTCGAGCACCGCCTGGTGATCGACCACGACACCCCGCACTGCCGCTCCAACGTCGCGTACAAGGGCGCCCTGCAGGGCCAGGACGCGCACGCCGTCTGGGTCGGCGACGTGCTGATCCGCGCCGCCGCGCTCGGCACCGACACCTATGAGCTCAACCGGAACCTGGTGCTCACCGACGGCGCCCGGGTCGACTCGATCCCGAACCTGGAGATCGAGACCGGCGAGATCGTCGGGGCCGGCCACGCCTCCGCCACCGGCCGCTTCGACGACGAGCAGCTGTTCTACCTGCAGTCCCGCGGCATCCCGGCCGACGAGGCCCGCCGCCTGGTGGTGCGCGGCTTCTTCGCCGAGCTGGTCCAGCAGATCGGCGTCGCCGAGATCCAGGACCGTCTGATGGAGAAGATCGAGGCCGAGCTGGAAGAGACGGTCGCATGACCTACGTCCGCGCCTGCGCGCTGAGCGTCCTCCAGGAGGACGTTCCCAAGCGCGTCGAGCTGAACGGCGTCGCGGTCGCGATCGTCCGGACCGACGACGGCGTGTACGCGATCAACGACATCTGCTCGCACGCCAACGTCTCGCTCTCCGAGGGCGAGGTCGAGGACTGCATGATCGAGTGCTGGCTGCACGGTTCCAGCTTCGACCTGCGCACCGGGAAGCCGTCCGGGCTGCCCGCGACCAGGCCGGTCGCCGTTTACCCCGTGAAGATCGAAGGGGACGATGTGCTCGTCTCCGTCAACCAGGAGAACTGAGTACCCCATGGCAACGCTTGAAATCCGCGACCTGCACGTCTCCGTCAACGCCGAGGGCGGTCCGCGCGAGATCCTCCGTGGCGTCGACCTGACGGTCAAGCAGGGCGAGACCCACGCGATCATGGGTCCGAACGGCTCCGGCAAGTCCACCCTCGCGTACTCGCTGGCCGGCCACCCCAAGTACACCGTCACCGGCGGCCAGGTGCTGCTGGACGGCGAGGACGTGCTGGAGATGTCGGTCGACGAGCGGGCCCGGGCCGGCCTGTTCCTGGCCATGCAGTACCCGGTCGAGGTGCCCGGCGTCTCGGTCTCCAACTTCCTGCGCACCGCCGCCACCGCCGTCCGCGGCGAGGCCCCCAAGCTGCGGCTGTGGGTCAAGGAGGTCAAGGAGGCGATGGCCGCGCTGCAGATGGACCCGGCGTTCGCCGAGCGCAACGTGAACGAGGGCTTCTCCGGCGGTGAGAAGAAGCGCCACGAGATCCTCCAGCTCGAGCTGCTCAAGCCGAAGATCGCGATCCTCGACGAGACCGACTCCGGCCTCGACGTCGACGCGCTGCGGATCGTCTCCGAGGGCATCAACCGGGTGCGCGAGACCGGTGAGGTCGGCACCCTGCTGGTCACCCACTACACCCGCATCCTGCGCTACATCAAGCCCGACTACGTCCACGTCTTCGCGGCCGGCCGGATCGTCGAGTCCGGCGGTGCCGAGCTCGCGGACAAGCTGGAGGAAGAGGGCTACGAGAGCTACGTGAAGGGCGGCGCTTCCGAGTGAGCCATACCCACCTGACCGGACCCCTCGCCCTGGCACAGGAGTTCGGCGACGCGATCCGCAAGGACTTCCCGATCCTGGGGCGCCGACTGCACGACGGCAAGCCGCTGGTCTACCTGGACAACGCGGCCACCTCGCAGAAGCCGCGCCAGGTGCTGGAGGCCCTGAACGCCTACTACGAGCAGCACAACGCCAACGTCCACCGCGGCGTGCACGTGCTCGCCGAGGAGGCCACCGCGCTGTACGAGGGCGCCCGGGACAAGGTCGCGGCCTTCATCAACGCGCCCAGCCGCAACGAGGTGATCTTCACCAAGAACGCCTCGGAGTCGCTCAACCTGGTCGCCAACATGCTGGGCTGGGCCGACGAGCCGTACAAGGTGGACGCCGACTCGGAGATCGTGATCACCGAGATGGAGCACCACTCCAACATCGTGCCGTGGCAGCTGCTGGCGCAGCGCACCGGCGCGAAGCTGAAGTGGTTCGGGCTCACCGACGAGGGCCGGCTCGACCTGTCCAACATCGACGAGCTGATCACCGAGAAGACGAAGATCGTCTCCTTCACCCTGGTGTCCAACCTGCTGGGCACGGTCAACCCGGTGGAGACCATCGTCCGCAAGGCCCAGTCGGTCGGCGCGCTGGTCTGCATCGACGCCTCGCAGGCCGCCCCGCACATGGTGCTGGACGTGCAGGCGCTGGAGGCCGACTTCGTCGCCTTCACCGGCCACAAGATGGTCGGCCCGACCGGCATCGGCGTGCTGTGGGGCCGTCAGGAGCTGCTGGAGGACCTCCCGCCGTTCCTCGGCGGCGGCGAGATGATCGAGACCGTCACCATGGGCTCGTCCACCTACGCCCCGGCCCCGCACAAGTTCGAGGCCGGCACCCCGCCGATCGCCCAGGCGGTCGGTCTCGGCGCGGCCATCGACTACCTGTCCGGGATCGGCATGGAGCGCATCGCCGCCCATGAGCACGCGATCACCGAGTACGCGATCGAGCGCCTGCTGGAGGTCCCCGACCTGCGGATCATCGGCCCGCGCACGGCCGTCGACCGCGGCGCGGCGATCTCCTTCACGCTCGGCGACATCCACCCGCACGACGTGGGCCAGGTGCTCGACGAGCAGGGCATCGCGGTGCGGGTCGGCCACCACTGCGCACGGCCGGTCTGCCTGCGGTACGGAATTCCGGCGACCACCAGGGCGTCGTTCTATCTGTACTCGACGCCGGGCGAGGTCGACGCGCTGATCGACGGCCTCCACCACGTCCGCAACTTCTTCGGCTGAGGTGGCTGCTCCATGAAGCTCGACTCCATGTACCAGGAGATCATCCTGGACCACTACCGCAACCCCCACGGCAAGGGGCTGCGGACCGGCGACGCCGAGGTCCACCACGTCAACCCCACCTGCGGCGACGAGATCACCCTGCGGGTGAAGCTCGACGGCGCGGTGGTGGCCGACGTCTCCTACGAGTCGCAGGGCTGCTCGATCAGCCAGGCCTCCGCCTCCGTGCTCAACGACCTGGTGGTCGGAAAGCCGGTCGGCGAGGCCCAGCAGATCCAGGAGGCCTTCCTGGAGCTGATGCAGAGCAAGGGCCAGTCCGAGGGCGACGAGGAGGTCCTGGAGGACGCGGTCGCGTTCGCCGGGGTCTCCAAGTACCCCGCCCGCGTCAAGTGCGCCCTGCTCAGCTGGATGGCCTGGAAGGACGCCACCGCCAAGGCCCTGGCCGGCCGGCCCGAGATCACCGACTGACGGACGAAGGACACCGAATCCATGAGTGAGAACGAGACCCAGGCGGTCGAGGCGGCCGAAGCGGTGGACGCCGCGGCGCCCGGTGCCTTCACCACCGCCGGCACCGTCTCCGTCGAGGACCTGCACGAGGCCCTGATGGACGTCGTCGACCCCGAGCTGGGCATCGACGTCGTCAACCTCGGCCTGATCTACGGCATCCACATCGACGAGGACGACGTCGCCACCATCGACATGACCCTCACCTCGGCGGCCTGCCCCCTCACCGACGTGATCGAGGACCAGGCCAAGACCGCCACCGACGGTCTGGTCAAGGACCTGCGGATCAACTGGGTCTGGATGCCGCCGTGGGGCCCCGACAAGATCACCGACGACGGCCGCGAGCAGCTGCGCGCGCTCGGCTTCAACGTCTGACGCACCGTCGCCACCGCAGGGCGCGGCGCTCCCCTCTCCGAGGGGGCGCCGCGCCCTCGCGCGTGTCCGGGGGTGACGGGTCGTCAACTCCCACCGGTATGAGGCGGTCCGTAGCACCAGGGGGGTAGCGGCGGCGGTCGGGCTTGGCTCCTGGGGGTGACGCGGCCGCGGGTGCCGGCGGGCGAAGGTGGGCCCGGCCGAGGGGACCGGCCCACCTTCCCAGGAGGATCAGATGACCGAGCACCGCACCGTCCGCCGCACCGCGCTGCGGCTCGCCGCCGCCCTGCTCGCCGGGACGAGCGTGCTGGCGTTCGCCCCGGTGGCGGGGGCCGCGACCGCGACCACGACCACCCGCACCGACCGGGCCGCACTGCAGCACGGGCTGGACGCACTGACCACCGAGGGCGGCGCGGTCGGCGCCGTCGCCGAACTCCGCGACCACGGCCGGGTGGCCTGGCGGGGCGGCTCCGGGCTGCGCGCCCTCGACTCCACCGACCCGGCCCCGCTGGACGGCGAGTTCCGGGCCGGCAGCGTCAACAAGACCTTCGTCGCCACCGTGCTGCTCCAGCTCACCGCCGAGGGCCGGGTCCGGCTCGACGACCCGCTGGAGCGCTACCTGCCCGGCGCGTACCCCGGCGGCGACACGATCACCGTCCGCCAGGTGATGAGCCACACCGCCGGGATCTACGACTACACCGAGGACCCGCAGTTCGCGCACGAGACCGAGGACGACGTGCGCAGGATCCTCGACACCGGCCGCTGGATCACCCACACCCCGGACGAACTGATCGCCGTCGCGGCCCGGCACGCCCCGTACTTCCCGCCCGGGCAGGGCTGGCACTACTCCAACACCGACTACCTGCTGATCGGCAAGCTGGTCGACGCCGTCACCGGGCACTCCTGGCGCACCGAGGTCGAGCGGCGCATCCTGCGCCCGCTCGGCCTGCGCCACACCTACCTGCCGGGCACCGCCACCGCGATCCCCGGCCCGCACAGCCACGGCTACCTCCCGCTCTCCACCGGCCCCGCCGACGTCACCGAGATCAACCCCTCGATGGCCGGCGCCTCCGGCGAGCTGATCTCCACCACCGACGACCTGGCCCGCTTCCAGGCGGCCCTGTTCGGCGGCCGCCTGCTCGCCCCCGCCCAGCTCGCCGAGCTGACCACCACCGTCCCCGGCGACGAGTTCCCGCCCACCCGCTACGGCCTGGGCACCGAGCAGCTCCGGCTCTCCTGCACGACCGTGTGGGGCCACTCCGGCGGCATCCTCGGCTACGCGAGCTTCGTCTTCGGCACCCGCGACGGCACCCGCCAGCTCGCCCTCTCCGCCACCCCGTACGACCCCGCCAAGGGCGCCGTCTTCTACCCGGCGGTGGTCTCGCTGATCGACCACGCCTTCTGCGGCTGACGCTCCGACAGGAGACGGGAAGGCCGGAGCAGCCGCGCTGCTCCGGCCTTCCGACGCACCGTCAGCGGCGCCCGCGCAGGACCGCGGCGGCCAGCGCCAGGGCGGCGGTGGCGGCGAGCAGGGCGAAGGTGGTGACGGCGGGGAGGAGGCCGTAGGCGCGGGTGAGGGCGCCGACGGCGATGATCGGGGCGGAGGAGCCGAGGTAGACGATGATCCACAGGGTGGACAGCTCGCTGCCGCGGCGGGCCGGGTCGAGGGCGGCGACCGCGCTGGTGAACAGCGAGCGGAACGCGACGCCCTGGCAGGTTCCGGCCAGCACACTGCCGATGAACAGCAGCGCGGGCGTGCCGGTGGCCGCGGCGAGGGTCAGCAGGCCGAGTCCGCCCGCCAGACCTGTCAGGCCGAGAGCCACCACCACGCGGTCGGCGGTCGGCGGCACCAGCAGCTGCGCCGCGGCGGACGAGCCGAGCAGCAGCGCGGCGACGCCCGCCCCGGCCATCCGGGAGCCGGTGTGCAGCAGGGTGGTGGAGAAGGCCGGGGCGAGCGCCAGGTAGACGCCGAACACCGCGTACGAGACGAACCCGGCGCCGGACGCCAGCAGGAACTCGCGGCGGCCCGACCGCGGCAGCCGCAGCCGCTGCGGGCGCAGGTGGGCCGGGGTGGTGATGCGCGGCGGGGAGGCCGGCGGCCGCACCGAGCCGGGCATCCGCGGGTGCACCAGGGCGAGCGGCACGCACAGCGCCAGCAGCGCCACGGCGTGCGGCAGGAACGGGCCGATCAGGGGGTCCGGGCCGCCCGCCAGCGCGGCGCCGACCAGCGGGCCGAGGGCGACGCCGCCGGCCGAGCAGGCCAGGGTGAGCTTGGCGGCCAGGGTCGGCCGGTCGGGCAGCAGGTCGCCGAGGGCCGCGCCCGCGGCACCGGTGGACAGGCCGACCGCGACGCCCTGCACCGCGCGACCGGCGGCGAGCTGCCAGAACGAGCCGGCGGTGGCGAAGACCGCGTCGCCGACGGCGGCCAGCGCGAGCGCGGGCAGGATCAGCGCGCGCCGTCCGAGGTGGTCCGACCAGTGGCCGACCGCGGCGAGCACCGGGACCAGCGCGAAGACGTAGACCGTGAAGAGGATCGTGGTGTCGAGCGGGGTCAGGCCGAGCCGCTGCTGGAGCACCGGGTAGATCGGGGTCGCCAGGTTGGCGCCGATCAGCAGGAGCAGCAGCGCGCCGGCGACCAGGCCGACCCGGATGCCGCGCAGCGCGTTCCAGCGGCTGATCGCGGCGAGCTGGAGCTGCTTGCGAGGTGCGAGCTCCAGCGGGAGCAGGGCCTCCGACAGTCGGCGTCCGGCGTACTGAGCGGTGCTCAGGCCGGAGCCGGCGGGGGAGAGGTCCGCCATGGCAGGGGTCTCCTGTGGCCAGGGCGCCACCGGGCGCGGCCGGGCCAAGGATGGCGGCACGGCGACGGGACCCGAATGGTGCGGGTGTGCGTGAACGGGGGTCGGGGCTTCGTCGCCCCGGGGGCGCACGCGCGAGGGTGGTGCACGGCGCCCATCGAAGGATACGTGCCCCGGACACTCGTTCGGCGGGTCGGTCCCACTCGTTCGGGGGGACGCTCGCGCAGCTCAGGCGACAGGCCCTGGCGCCGGATACGCTGGGTTGACGGACCGATACGCGTCGGTCCGCACCGCCGTTCCCGGCTCGCGAGCCGCGGGCGCCTCCCGGGGGCGGTCCCTCCAGCGAGTACGGGAGAAAAGCGCGCGATGGCCGGACGTAGCCGTTTCACCCCTGACCAGCCGTCCGACGCCGGCGAGGGCCTGCTGCCGGCCGACTACGACCTGGCGGACCTGTACGGCGCGCAGAGCGGCGACGAGGACCCGGACGACGCGGCGGTGCTGGTCCCGCCGATCGTGCTGCCCGACGACCGGGAGCTGGCCGCCTCCGCGCTCGCCGTCCCGCTGATCGCCCAGGTGGTGGCGCTGGCCCGCTGGATCGCCCCGCACCGCGAGGTGGACGAGCACGGCGAACTCCTCGACGCCGACCGCGTCCAGGCCGCCCGGATGCTGGGCGCCGCCGACCCGACCGAGGACGAGGTGGTCGAGGCGCTGCGCGCCTGGGCGCTCGCCTGCGACCTCGACCTGATCGAGACCGGCACCACCGAGGAGGGCGCGCACGTCGCGATCCCCGGCCCGGACCTGGAGGCGGTCGAGGCCGGCGAGCCGGAGGCGGTGCTCGGCCTGTGGTTCGAGGCCGCCGAGCTGGTCCGCGAGCTGGCCGTCGAGGCCGAGTCCGTCGACCCCGAGGCGGACGGCTCCGCGGACGGCGCCCCCGAGGGCGAGGCCGCCGGCGAGGAGGCGGAGGAGGGCCTGGCCGAGGTGGAGGGCGCCCGCGAGGAGGCGGCCGAACTCCTCGACGAGGCGATGCACGTGCTCTACGAGGCCACCGCCTTCGCCGAGCCGGGCGCCGAGACCCTCCCGCTCGGCGTGCTGGCCGCGCTGCTGGTGGTCCCGGACGGGCAGGAGCCCGACGAGGAGATGCTCGGCGAGATCACCGACGTGATGGTGGTCCTCGACCCGATGCTCGCCGACCTCGCCGAACTCGGACTGCTCGAACACCGGCCGATCGACCCCGAGCTGTTCGAGGAGGAGGACGCGGGCGGGGCCGCCGGACCCGTGGAGACCGACAGCCCGCTCACCGAGGAGGACGCCGCCCGGTTCGGCACCGTCCGGCTCACCACCCTCGGCCAGTACGCCGTCCGCGAGTGGCTGATCGCCGACGGCTACGACGCCCCGCTGGTCGGCGACCTGGCCGAGAGTAGCGGCGCCGAGCTGCTGCGGGCGCTGGCGGAGAACCCCAACCTGCTGCCCGAGGCCGAGCTGAAGGCCTGGCTGTCCGCGCGCGAGCCGGCCGAGGCGGCGCGGGAACTGCTGGGCGGGGCGCGCGGCCGGGACGTGCAGTCGCCGGTGCGCCGCTACTACTGCGTGGCCGCGCTCGGCGAGCTCGGCCAGGACGCCACCGCCGCGGTCGCGGAGGTCGTCGACGACCCCGAGCTCGGCGGCCTCGCCCGCGAGTGGCTGCGCGCCCGGGGCTCCGATGTCGCGGCGGCGGAGCGCCCCGTCGCACTGTGGCGGGTGGTCGACTCGATGGCGGCGGTGCTGCTGATCACCGCCGGCGAGGGCGGCCGCCTCCAGGCCCTGGTCGCGGACCTCCCGGTCACCGACGACCCGGCCAGCTACTTCGGCGAGGTCTGGCGGGTCCCGCACCCCATGACGGTCGAGGTCCTCGAAGCCGTCGGTGAACTCCACCTCGACCGCAAGGTCGCCAAGGAGGCCCGCCGCGCGGCGGTGAAGGCCCGGTCGCTGCGCAACACCAAGGGGTGAACCACCGGTGCTCCCGGAACGGGCGGCTCTTTGTCCTCCCCAGGGGTGGAAGTAGGCCGAAGCTGATGGCCCGACAGGTGGGTGGGGCCTTATCGTGGGGCGATGCCGGGCCCGCCCGGTAGGGAACTTCGTGAGGCTAGTGCCGGGGGTGCGGCGAGGGATGAAGAGGCAGCGCACGAGCGGGCCGTGGGACGCCGAGGACTTCTACTCCGACCACGAGGCGTACAGCCGGCGGGTGTTGGCGGGCGCGGACTTCCCGGTCTTCGCGCTGGACCACGCGGCGGTCGAGGGGGCGTGCGCGGAGGGCGACGCGCCGCCGTGCCGGGACGCGCTGGCGGAGTACGAGATCGCCAACGGCGAGCTCGGGTGGGTGGAGATCCGTTCGGGGGACTGGAGTTCGGCGCAGGGGCCGTACGTGACGGTGCGCACCTACCGGCCGGGGGCGGAGCGGGGCCGGGCGCTGCCGGAGCTGGAGGACGTGGTCGAGGACGAACGCGACCGCCTGTACGAGCAGTTGGAGATCGACGAGGGGGACGGCCCGGGGCGGGTGCGGGCGTTGCGGGAGTGGATCACCGTCGAGGGCGAGCCGCGGGCGGTGCAGGTCCACGAGGATCAGCGGCCGGGCACCGGGTACGGCGCGGTGTGGGCGGGCCGCCTGCGGGTGGACGGGATCACCGTGACGGTGACCGGTCGCGGGGTGCCGCCGGGCGGGGTGGAGCTGCGCCGGATCGAGGACTTCGAGCGGTACGTGCTGGGCCGCACCGCGCTGCTGCGGCGGCTGGCGGAGCGTCAGGAGGACCGCCGGGTACCGCTGGAGGAGCGGGAGCTGCCGAGCGTCGCCGGGCTGGAGGCGCACCGCGAGGTGGTGGAGCACAGCGTGGCGGAGGCGGTCTCGATGGAGGCGCAGCTGCGGGCCGGGCGGCCGCCCCGGCTGCCGCGGCGGCTGCGCGGGGAGGCCGGGCCGGTGCGCTGGGAGGCGGCGGTGCGGCAGCAGATGCGGCTGGCGTCGGAGTCCCGGGACGAGGCGACCGAGGCGGTCACCTCGATGGTCAACCACCTGACCCGGCTGGCGCAGCACGCGGACTGGCTGACCGGGACGCCGGAGGGGTCGGCGGCGGTGGAGGAGGTCGTCCGGTACACGGTGTTCGCCAGCGAGGTGCCGAGCCTGCCGGCGCAGCGGGCGTGGGAGCGGCTGTGGGCGGGCGGGACGCCGGAGCTGCCGTCGGGCACGGAGGACGCCTGGCTGACGGCGTGGGAGCAGTGGCGGGTCGAGCGTACCCAGCACCAGCCGCGTCGGTAAAGACTTGCCCATGGGCTCGTCTTTTGTTGGTAAATGGGCGCATTGACGCTGCGTCCGGTTCACCCACGGTTCACACCTGGCCCGTTGTCTGTCGGTCACCGATGCACATCCCCTCGCCTCCAGGAGTGACCGCCATGTCGCTGTCCCGTCGGGACTTCGTCAACCGTTCGACCATGCTCGGGGCCGGTGTCCTGATCGCCGGCAGCGCCGAGGTGCTGGCCACCGCGCCGGGGGCGATCGCCGCGCCGGCCGGCGGGGAGGCCGCGTTCGCGAAGGGCGGTCACCACGCGGTCGGCTACGGTGAGTTGGTGTCCGACCCGGACGGCATCCTGGCGCTGCCCAAGGGCTTCTCGTACGAGATCATCACCCGGACCGGCCGGACCACCCTGGTCACCGGCGAGTCCACGCCCAGCAACCACGACGGCACCGCCGCGTTCGAGGGTCGGCACGGTGCGACCCTGCTGGTGAACAACCACGAGCTGGCGGGCGCCCGTTCGAAGTGGCCGCACCCGGTGCCGCTGCTGGAGGGCCACGTCTACGACCCGGCCGCGGCCGGCGGCTGCACCGTCGTCGAGGTGTCCGGCCACGGGCACGGCCACGGCCCGCGCCAGGTCCGCGAGTGGGTCGGCATCGCCGGCACCGCGACCAACTGCGCCGGTGGCGCCACCCCGTGGGGCACCTGGCTGACCTGCGAGGAGACCGAGGACAAGGCCGGCACCAACGGCTTCACCAAGGACCACGGCTACGTCTTCGAGGTCGACCCGCACGACCAGGACGCCAACCGCGACCCGCAGCCGGTCAAGGCCTTCGGCCGGTTCGCCCACGAGGCGGTGGTGATCGACGAGAAGCGCGGCCACGCCTTCCTGACCGAGGACGCCTCCAAGCCGAACGGCCTGTTCTACCGCTGGACCCCGCCGGCCGGCTTCCGGCACGGCAAGGGCAGGCTGCGCACCCTGGCCGCCGACGCCGGCGTGCTGGAGGCGCTGAAGGCGTTCGACGCGCAGGGCAAGCTGGTCGACGACCTGTCCCGGGCCACCAAGCCCGGCACCACGTACGGCGCCGACTGGGTCAAGGTGCAGGACCGCGACGCGCGCACCACCTCGATCCGCAAGCAGTTCAAGGACGGCGAGATCACCCGGGCCCGCAAGCTCGAGGGCATGTGGTGGGGCGACAACGGCATCTACTTCGTGTCCTCCTTCGCCCGCGAGGAGTCGCCGCTGCAGCACGACGGCCAGGTGTGGTTCTACCACCCGGTGCGCCGCACGCTGACCCTGAAGGTCATCCTCGGCGTCAACGACGACGTCTGGGCCGACCACGGCAACTTCGACGGCCCGGACAACATCACCGTCTCGCCGCACGGCGGCCTGATCATCGCCGAGGACGGCGTCGGCGTCCAGCACCTGTTCGGCGTGACCCAGGACGGCAGGACCTACGCGCTGGCGCGCAACGAGCTCAACCTCGGCACCGCCGAGGCGCCGGAGTTCAGCGAGTTCACCGGGGTGACCTTCTCGCACGACGGGCGGACGCTGTTCGCGAACATCCAGGAGCCGGGCATCATGCTGGCGATCACGGGCCCGTGGCACCGGATGTGACGCACCGTCACCTGAGCTGAGAACACGCCGGGCCCCGCACCTCCGCCAGGGGTGCGGGGCCTCGTGCTCTCAGCTCTCGTCCAGCCTCAGCTGGAGCATGGCGAGCAGTCGCTGCCGGGGCTGGGTCAGGTCGAGGCCGGTCAGCTGCTCGGCCCGGCGCACCCGGTAGCGCAGGGTGTTGGGGTGGATGTGCAGGGCGTCGGCGGCGTGTCGGACCTCGCCGAGGGCGTCGAGGTAGGCGAGGACCGACTCGGCGAGGCGGGTGTGGTGGCGGTCGTCGTACGCGGTGAGCGCGCTGAGCCGGGGGTCGCGCAGTTCGGGGCGGTCCTGCAGCAGCGCGAGGACCTCGGAGACCAGCACCTCGGCCTGCACGTCGTGCAGGGCGGCGACGTCCGGGACGACTCCGCCGCGGCCCATGGCGTCGAGGATGCGGTCGGCCTGGGCGCGGGAGGCGGGGACCTCGCCCAGGGTGTCGACGGTGGGGCCGATCGCGGCGCGCAGCGGGATGCCGAGGTGGTCGCGGGCGGCGTCGACGGTCTCCTGGGCCCAGGCGCGCAGGGTCGCGAGCGGCAGGCCGGGCGGGAGTTCGGGGAGCAGGACGTAGACCCGGGAGTCGACGGGGGCGAGCAGCGCGCCGCGGTGCCGGGCGGCGGTGTGCACGGAGATCAGGCCGGTGACCTCGTCGCGGCTGAGCTCGGCGTCCCGGTCGTCGGTGGCGGCGGGGGCGTAGGCGAGCACGGTGGCGGGGCGGCGCAGGTCGAGGCCGAGGTGGGTGGCGAGCGACTGGGGGCCGGTGGAGCCCTCCAGCAGGCCGGTGAGCAGGGTCTGGGTGAGCCGGACGTCGGCGGACAGCTCGCGGCGGCGGCGCACCAGTTGGGCGGCGGCGACCCGGGCCGCGCCGACCAGGGCCTGCTCGGCGTGCGGGGCGAGCGGCTGGGCGCCCTCCTGGACCCAGATGGTGCCGAGCGGCTGCGCGCCGGAGCGGATCGCGATGGCGAGGCGGCGGCGGATGCCGAGTTCGGGGTGGGCGGCGATCTCGATCGCGCCGTCCGAGTCGCGCAGGTGCGAGAAGACGCCCCACTCGCGGAGCTTGGAGAGGTACGGCTCGGGGCCCTGCCGGCCGAGGATGGAGAGCCGGCGCAGGTCGTCGACCTCGTCGGAGTCGGAGGAGCGGGAGTAGGCGAGGACCCGGCTGGAGGTGTCCTCGATCGAGACGATGCCGCCGGTGAGGACCGCGACGGTCTGGGCGAGCGAGAAGAGGTCGCCGGAGGCGCCGTCGCCGCTGTCGGGGGCGCTGTCCGGTCCGGCGATGATGGCCCGGGCGAGCGAGTCCAGGTGCTCCCAGCGGGTCTCCCGGCGGACCGAGAGCAGCGCGACGCCGGCCTCGGTGGCGGCCTCGCGCAGCGCGTCGGCCTGGCCGGGCCCGTCGAGCTTGACCGCGACGGCGGCGGCCCGGGCCCGTCCGGCGGCGCGCAGGGCGGGGAGCGCGGCGCGGCCGCGGGCGCCGATGGCGAGGACGAGTTCGCCGGGCGCGGCGGTGGGCGGGTCCTCCGGGTCGAGGATGGCCACGTCGCGGACCGGGACGTCCAGCCCGGCGGGGGCGGCCTGGAGTTCGACCAGGGGTTCGCCGAGCGACATCAGCAGTTGGCGGAGCGGCAGACCGGTCACCGCGCCTCCTTCGTCGGGTCGGACAACGTCCCGGCCCCGAGTTTAGTGAGTCGGACAGCGTCGGAGGGCCGTGACCTCGGCGTGACGGTGTTCGTCCGGGCGGACAACGGCGTGCGGGGGACTTTGGCGGCGCGGCCAACAGTTGCCGGTGGGATCGGGGAATAGCGTTTCTTCATGGCCGGCGTGTGACCCTCGCCGGCGTCCCATGACGAGAAGGAGAGCGTGCGCGCCATGGATGCTGTGACCCAGGTCCCCGCGCCGGTGAACGAGCCGGTCCACAGCTACGCCCCGGGCAGCCCCGAGCGGGTCCGCCTGGAGGCGAAGCTGAAGGAGCTGGGCGGCCAGGGGCCGATCCAGCTCACCATGACGATCAACGGGGAGCGCCGCATGGGCGGCGGCTCCGAGTTCCACGTCGTGCAGCCGCACAACCACGCGGCCCGGCTCGGCACGCTGCGCAACGCCACCCAGGACGACGCGCGCGAGGCCATCGACACTGCCCTGGCCGCCGCGCCGGCCTGGCAGGCGCTCTCCTTCGACTCCCGCGCCGCGATCTTCCTGCGCGCCGCCGACCTGCTGGCCGGCCCGTGGCGCGAGACGCTGGCCGCCGCCACCATGCTCGGCCAGTCCAAGACCGCCCAGCAGGCGGAGATCGACACCCCCTGCGAGCTGGTCGACTTCCTGCGCTTCAACGTGCACTTCGCCCGGCAGATCCTGGCCGAGCAGCCGATCTCCTCGGACGGCGTGTGGAACCGCAGCGACCACCGCCCGCTGGAGGGCTTCGTCTACGCGATCACCCCGTTCAACTTCACCGCGATCGCCGGCAACCTGCCGACCGCGCCCGCGCTGATGGGCAACGTGGTGATCTGGAAGCCGTCCCCCACCCAGCAGTTCGCCGCGCACTACCTGATGCGGCTGCTGGAGGAGGCGGGCCTGCCCAAGGGCGTCATCAACATGGTCACCGGCGACGGCCTGGACGTCTCCGAGGTCGCCCTCAAGCACCCCGCGCTGGCCGGCATCCACTTCACCGGCTCCACCGCGACCTTCCAGCACCTGTGGCGCTCGGTCGGCGAGAACATCTCCGGCTACCGCACCTACCCGCGGATCGTCGGCGAGACCGGCGGCAAGGACTTCCTGGTCGCCCACCCGTCCGCCGACCCGGCGGTGCTGAAGACCGCGATGACCCGCGGCGCCTTCGAGTTCCAGGGCCAGAAGTGCTCGGCGCTGTCCCGCGCCTACGTCCCGGCGTCGATCTGGGCCGGCCTCAAGGACGACTTCCGCGACGAGGTCGAGTGGCTCACCATGGGCGACGTCTCCGACCTGGCCAACTTCATGGGCGCCGTCATCGACGACCGCTCCTTCGCCAAGAACAAGGCCGCCATCGACCGCGCCAAGGCCGACCCGAAGGTCGAGATCCTGGCCGGCGGCAGCTACGACGACTCGGTGGGCTACTTCGTCCGCCCGACCGTCCTGGTCTGCGAGGACCCGGCCGCGGAGTACTTCCGGGACGAGTACTTCGGCCCGATCCTCGCCGTGCACGTGTACGAGGACTCGAAGTACGACGAGATGCTCGCGCAGATGGAGTCGGTGTCGTCCTACGGCCTGACCGGCTCGATCATCGCCCAGGACCGCGAGGCCGTGCAGCACGCCATGCACGTGCTGCGCAACGCGGCCGGCAACTTCTACATCAACGACAAGCCGACCGGCGCCGTCGTCGGCCAGCAGCCCTTCGGCGGCGGGCGGGCCTCCGGCACCAACGACAAGGCCGGCGCCAAGCAGAACCTGATGCGCTGGACCTCCACCCGGTCCATCAAGGAGACGTTCGTCCCGCCGACGGACTACCGCTACCCGCACATGGGCTGACGCCCCCTCGGGCTGACGTCCCATCGGACCGACGGCCCCCCGGGCGGCGGCGCACCACCCCGCGCCGCCGCCCGTCCCCCTCCAGCTGATCCGCCTTCCGGGAGTCCCGATGCTCCGTTCCGCCCTCCTCGCCGCGTCGCGCTCCCCGCAGGTGCGCACCATGGTCGAGAAGTTCCCGCCCACCCACGCCATAGTCGAGCGGTTCATCGCCGGCGACCTGCTGGACCAGGGCGTGACCGCGACCGAGGCGCTGGTCGCCAGCGGCCGCAAGGTCACCCTCGACCACCTCGGCGAGGACACCAAGGACGCCGAGCAGGCCGCCGGCACCGCGCTGGCCTACGAGCACCTGCTGACCGCGCTCAAGGAGACCGGCCTGGCCGCCGACGCCGAGGTGTCGGTCAAGCTCTCCGCGGTCGGCCAGTTCCTGCCGGTGGACGGCGAGAAGATCGCGCTGGAGAACGCCCGCCGGATCTGCGAGGCCGCCGCCGACGCGGGCACCACGGTGACCCTCGACATGGAGGACCACACCACCACCGACTCCACCCTGGCCATCGCCCGCGAGCTGCGCGCGGACTTCCCCTGGCTGGGCGTCGTCCTCCAGGCCTACCTGCGCCGCACCGAGGCCGACTGCCGCGACCTCGCCCACGAGGGCTCCCGGGTCCGGATCTGCAAGGGCGCCTACAAGGAGCCCGAGTCGGTGGCCTTCCAGGGCAAGCGCGACGTCGACCTCGCGTACGTCCGCGCCCTCAAGGTCCTGATGGCCGGTCAGGGCTACCCCATGGTCGCCTCCCACGACCCCAACATGATCAAGATCGCCGGCCAGCTGGCCGAGTGGAACAAGCGCGACGTCTCGTCGTTCGAGTACCAGATGCTCTACGGCATCCGCCCCGAGGAGCAGCTGCGCCTCGCCGAGGCCGGCAACACCATGCGGGTGTACCTGCCGTACGGGCAGGAGTGGTACGGCTACTTCATGCGACGCCTCGCGGAGCGCCCCGCCAACCTGACCTTCTTCCTGCGCGCGATGGCCACCCGCGGCTGACGGTCCGTCATGTGACGTACGGCGGAGCTGACTTCGGCTCCGCCGTTCGGCGTTTTGCGGGGCCCTGCTAGAGATCGAATCCGCTCGGCGGACGGGGATCTCGCGTCCGGGGTCATCGAGGGACGGAGCGATTGACGGCTGCTGCAGCCGGGGAGAGCCTGGAAGGACAGGCAGACGGGAGAGGAGCGAGCCATTTCCTCGATGAAGCACCTGTGGCGAGAGTCGGCCCGCGTGGTGTGGTGCTGGCCCCCCTATGGTGCGAGGCGTCTGCGAAGGCTGGCGCGACTGTTCCGCTGGGCTTTCGGGGGAAGGCTGTTCGTCCTGATCCTGGGTGTGGCGCTGTCCGGCATCGCGCTGGCTGGTGTCGCCGACCGGGCGGCGCACTGGCGCGGCACCGTGCCCGCCGAGCTGGCCCTGCTGGTGGGGGCCTTCCTGATCGCGGTCAGCCTGCGCGGCTTCCGCACGGTCCGCATCCTGCCGTTCCGCAACCTGGTCGGCGGAGCCCACCGGGACGAGGCGGAGCAGGTCGCGGTCGGCTTCGCCGAACAGCTCGACGGTGAACTCGGACGGATCCGCGACCTGGTGACGCAGGAGCCGGTCTACCAGCCGGCGGACGTGCTCAAACCGGCCAGCGACCGCGGCGAGACGACGCGGGTCGTGCTGTCGCGGGTGCCGTTCCGGTCCGGGGTGGCGGCGGCCGGGCTCGGCGCCGAGATCAAACCCACTGAGGTGGGCACGGTGGCCTTTGGGCCGTTCAAGCTCCAGGTCGGAGCGGTGCTCACACTGTTCGCGCGGATGCTCGGTCAGGCCATGCAGGGCTCCCTGCTGGAGAGCCGGGGCATGCTGGTCGCGGTGGCGGGCCGATCCGGCGGCCGGCACCAGAGCTGGACCGAGCAGACCGAGATCGACGGTGACCTGCGCCGGGCGGGGGCGGTGCTGGCCCGCAAACTCGCCCATCGGATTCAGCTGGAGCAGCCCAAGGGCCACGCCGTCGGCGCCGACGTGCACAGCTTCGAGATGCTCGTCGACGGGCTGGAGTGCTACGACCACTTCCTGCACGAGGGCGACCTCCTGTACCTCGACCGCGCCGAGCAGCACTTCCGAGCCGCGCTGGTGCACAGTCCCCGGTACGCCGCCGCCTACCACAACCTGGGGACGGTCAAGAGCGAACAGGACCGGGTACGCGCGGCCATCGATCTGCCGGTGTCGGCGGTCATCGAGGACGCGGCGCCTCGGCTCTGGTGGCGGGCGATCGACCTCGACCCCGGTCTCGCACCCGCCCGCTTCCAGCTCACCCGGACCTACCTGGACCGGTCCGCCCGCGAGGAGGACCGGCAAGTCCGGGAGAAGCTGCTCGCGCAGGCGGTGCAGTCGGCCCGGGCGGCCATGGCCGCGGCGGACAACTCGGGCGAACGGGCCCTGGCGTCGTACTGGCTCGGTCTGTCGCTCCTGCGCCGGGCCCGCAACCGGGAATCGGAGGACTGGCGATCGGAGGACCGGCGATCGGTTCGCTCCGAAGTGTCGGAGGCGAACCGGCTGCTGCGGCGAGTGATGCGGGCCCTCTACGACGAGCGGGCCCGTCGGCTGGTGGTCGGCGGCGAGCTGTCGGCGGTGCGGCCGCTGTCCGATCGGGTGGCAAGCGTGCACCTGGAGCAGGCCGAGTGCGAGCGGGAGCTCGCCGGTCTGCGATCCGGCCCCATCCGCAGGAGGCACCGGGCCAACGCCGAGCGTCATCAGCGGGCGGCGTTGAAGTGGGGCGCGAACACCGGGGACATCGAGGCCAGGGTCGGGAAGCTGATCGAGGATTCCGCGAACAACCCGAACGAGCGGGACATCCGGGTGAGCCGAGAGAAGGCGCTGCAGCGGTACCTGGCCGCGCTGACCCGCGATCCCCGTCAGGCCGAGGCTCTGAAGGGGATGGCACGCCTCACCTCGAACGACCTGTGGAGCAGCGAGTTCGAGACCGGTGCCATTCTGGTGGCGGCCCATCGGGATCCGGACGACCCCGAACCCTGGCTGGCGCTCTCGCTGGCCTGCCGGTTCAACGGAGACGTCGTCGGAGCGCTCGGCCTGGCCGGCATCGCGCTCACGCAGTGCCCGGAGAACAGGGCCCTGCACCGACGCATGAACGCCCTCTACGCGGCGTTGGGCAGGTCGCAGCAGGTCGGCTCGGCGAGGCGGGCGGCTGCGGCCGGCACCGCGTACTACCCCTACCTGCCGGACATGAGCCCCGCCGATCTGCGTGCCGGACCGGAGGCGTGCACCACCTGGGACCACCGGCCCCGGGAGCGCTGGGTGTCGGCCTGGATGCGGGCCAACGCGGCCGCCGGCGACCTCGGGCGGTCAACCGGCCGGGAGCAGTTGCGAGCGGCCATCGAGGAGATCGAGGAGCTGCGCGCGACGTGGTCCGCCGAGTTGCCCGAAATGCGGCTGGTCGCCCGGCAGTTGGGGCGGCTGCACCTCCGACTGGCCACCGCGCACCCGGCTTCGGAGGCCGCGCGGCGGCATCTGGGGTGGGCCGCCGAATGCCTGGGCGAGGCTGTGGACACCACTCTGCCCGACGGCATGCGGATGCCGCTGCTGTGGCAGGTGGAGTGGGCCGAGGTGCAGGCAGCGCTCGGCGACTCGCGGCGCAGCATCGGGCATCGGCGCACCGCGGACCGGCTGCACCGGGACGCGATCGACGCCTACACCAGGGTGCTCGAACAGCCGCCGGTGGTGGTCCCGATCGACACCGACTCCGGGGTCATCGAACTCGTCGGCGAACCCCCGCACCTGCCCACCCGGGCCCGCGCGCTCGCCGGGCGCGGGCAGGTGTACGCCGCGATGGGCCGCGCTGCCGACGCCCTTCCCGACTGCCTGGACGCACTGCGGCTGGCCCCGCTGTACGCCTTCCCGCGCTTCACCCTGGCCGGGATCTACCGCGACCTGGCCCAGTACGAGCTGGCCGAGCAGCATCTGCGGCGGCTCGTCGAACTCCTGCAGGCCGGTTCGGAGCGGGACCGGGCGCGGTGCGAACTCGCCGACACCTACCGGCGGCAGGCCGGGAGCCGCGCCGGCGAGGAGCGGCGGCGGCTGCTGGAGAAGGCGCTCCATGAGCTGGCCGCCATCACCCGCGAGCCGGGTCCGCACCGCGCCGTCGATCCAGGGATGCACGAGGCGGAGGCGGAGATCCTGCACCTGCTCGGCGACAACAAGGGTGCCGTCGCCGCGCTGCGGGCCGCGTTGGCCGCCGACTGCGGTGGCCCGGGCGAGGCCCGGCGGCGCGACCGGCTCGCCGAGCTGCTGGCCGAGGAGGAATGTCCGGACGCCGTGCTGCGAGCCTTCGAGGAAGCTCGGGCGGCTTGTGCGAAGGAACTCACGCGCAGCGCGGGCACCGACGACGCGCGGCGGCTGCGGGGTCGGCGGGTGATGCTGGCGATGCGTCAGGCGGGGTACCTGGCCGAGCAGGGCATCCGGCTCGAACAGGCCCAGCGGCTCGCGGACGAGGAGCTCGGGAGGGCCCGGCATGCCGGGCTGGGCAGAGGTCAGTTGGCCGACTGCGAGGACACCTGCGGCTGGATCGCCTACCGCCGGGGCCGGTTCGACGAGGCGATCCCGCACTTCGAGGCCGCCCTCGACCGGTCCGGCGGCAACCCGGCCGAGTGGGCGCATCTCGCCCTGAGCCTGGAAGCCCGAGCCGCCAGGGCCACCGGCACCCGCCACGACCGGCAACGGCGCGAGGACGACCTCAACCGGGCGCGGGACATCTGGCAGCAGGTCGTGGACAAGTTCCCGAACAGCGCGGAAGCGGCCACCACCGCCGAGCAGGGCCTGCAGCGCCTCCCGGAACGGCCACACCCGCCGATGCCGCTGGTGCCCAACCCCTGACCACCGTCCGCAACGGCGGCCGCCGGTCAGGGGCCGAGGGTGCGGAAGGCGGCGAGGGAGGAGGCGAAGTCGTCATGGGTGGGGTCGTCGGCGGGGAGGCGGGGAGGCGGGGGAGTTCGGTGCGGGCGAAGTCCTCGGCTGGCGTGCGGAGGGCATCGACGAGTTCGGTGACGGGGACGGTGCCGATCGCGCGCTTGCGTACGGTGACGGCGACGGCGCCCTTGGCCGCGGTGAAGTCGAGGCGAAAGGAGGAGTCGATGCCGTGGAAGGTGACCGCGCCCCGGCCGGCGGCGACCAGGTCGCGGACCTGGTCGAGGAGCAGCCCCACCGACGGGACGATCATCATGCCCTGATCCGGTGTCAGCCCGGCCGAGGCCGCGGAGGAGTCCGGCCCCGAGACCGTCATGTCGCCGAGGTCGAAGCCGCTCGGGTCGCCCTGGTCGGGGCGCCGGGTGAACTGGAAGGTGATCACGGGCGGTAGCTCCTTTCCACGGGGTTCCCGCACGGCTCGGAGGCCGCCGCCACGGCCGGGCAGCACCTGCACCGTGTTCCGGAACGGCCGCATCCGCCGATGCCGTCGGCGGCCGATCGCTGAGCCCCGGTGCTGTCCGGCACGGGAGACCGGGGCTTACAGGTCCTGGAAAGGCGGCTTCGCGTAGTGGTCGACGGCGTCGCCCGCGATGCGGAGGAGGCGCTCGAGGCGGGTGTGGTCGTCCTCCATGGCCGTGAGGACCTCGAATGCCCGGGTGGCGAGGTCGGTCGAGGTGGCGGCCAGCAACTCCGCGTAGAGCAGCCAGCTTCCGTCCTGGCAGGCGGTGAGGGACTCCTCTTCGAGGTCCCGTCTCTCGCGGGCGATCTCGGTCGCGGTGCCGTCGCCGGCCACCAGCTACAGCAGGAGGTCGAGGAACCGGCCCCGTACGGTGGGGGATCGGAGTTCGGCGAGGGCGGCCAGGGCGATCGGGACGATCGCCGGGGCGGGTTCGAACAGGACGACGTCGGAGAAGGCGTGCCCGACGAACGGCCGCGCGCCGTGCGGGTCGTCGTCGACCTGCTGCGCCAGGCGCAGCAGGTCGTCCGCGAGGTGGGCGCCCGACTGGCCGCAGCCGCAGCGCAGTTGGCTCCAGTCCTTGGCCTTGATCTCCAGTTCGAGGAAGGTCATGGCGGGACCGCGGCCGTGCCCTGGCGGTTCTGACGGTCGGTCATCGCTCTTCCGTGCGCCTGTGCTGCTCGCGCAGGGTGGCGGCAGCGAGGCTGCGGATGCGCTTGGTGCGACCCTGATCGGCCAGCAGGGTCAGCAGGCGTGGGTCGGCGGACGCTTCGGCCGCTCGGCGCTGGAGCCAGTCGGACCAGGTCACGACCTCGTCCGCGGTGAACCCGGGCGGGCCGTCCGGACGGTGGAGGGTGTCCAGGACGGCCAGCTCACGGGCGCGGTCGAGGGCGAACCGGCGGACGGAGGAGGGGAGCAGCGCTACCAGCCGGAGCCGCTCCTCCGGGTCGGCGTCGGGGAGCAGCATGACCACCACCGCCGAGGCGAGGGACGGCACCGGCTCGGCCGCGATGGCGCGGGCCAGGGCCGGGCGGGCGGAGGAAAGGTCGGCCCCGCGCTGGTACAGCTCCCAGCGCCGGTGCTCGTCGGCAGCGTCGCCGGCGGGTTCGCTGACGGCCGCCGCGAGCTCGCGCACCGCCGCGGCGAGCTCCGGCTGGTCGTCCGGGTGTTCCATCGTCCCTACTTCCGGTGCCGTTCCATCGAGGCGGCGATGTTCCTGCGGATGGTCTGCAGGTGCTCGTCGACCACCTTCTGCTGCTTGGGCGAGAGCTCGGGGTCGCCGGCCAGCGGCTTTCCGTTCTGGCCGATCCTGACCTCTGCGCCGCCGCCCTTGACGTGGGCGTGTGCGGGCGCGTGGTCGTTCGAGTAGATCTGGATGTGCACGCCCCTGTCGTGCACGATCGTCCCGACGCCAGGGTAGCGCTCGGCGTCTCCCTCCGGCGGGTGCGGGGACAGGCCCAGGGGGTCGCACCAGGTGTGCGGATTGACCACGTAGGCCACCGGGTTGGGTGCCGGGGCGAGACCGAGCGGGTCCGGTGAGGTGTAGCGGGCGGTCTCGGGGTCGTAGTAGCGGTGCAGGTTGTAGTGCAGGCGGGTCTCGGGGTCGAAGTACTGGCCGGGGAAGCGCAGCGGCGTGTACGTACTGCTGTCGCCGGGCCACGTGGTGGTGCCCCAGACGGTGCTGACGGCCCGCCAGGCGATGGTGGCCGCGGCGGGGTCGATGAGCTCGGTGGGGGTCCCCACCAGGTCGGTGACGATGGCGAAGAAGCGACGGTCGACGGTGTCCTGCACCGTGATGGTCTCGCTCTGGGCAAGCGGCCGGTGCCCGGCATGGTCCCAGCTGATGGTGTGCGGGCCGGGCAGGTAGGGGGCGTGGGTGGTCTGCTCGGCGAGGGTGGCGCCGTCCCAGTCGAAGTCGGTCCGCTCGACGACGGCGTCGTTCTCCAGCCGCTGCTTGACGGTGCGTCGGCCGAGCGGGTCGTAGCGGTAGTGCCACTCGGCGCCGTCGGGTGTGGTGACGCCGGTGAGCCGGTCCTCGGCATCCCAGGTGTAGTGCCAGGTGTCGGGTTTCCTGGACAGCCGGGTGACCTGCCGGAGCACGGTGCGGCCGGCGGCGTCGTACTCGTAGCGGACCCGTCCGGCGGTGGTCAGCGTCGTTCCCGAATAGCCGCGCTCGCCTCGGGCGGCGCTGCTCGCGCCGGCGGCGGGCCAGTCCGCGTGGACCAGGTCGCCGGCGGGGCCGTACGCGTAGTGCTCGGCCCAGTCGACGCCGGTGGCGGCGGTGACCCGGCCGACCGGGTCGAGACCGTAGCTCCGGGCGCCCGCCAACTGGTCGTCGACCACGAGGAGGTTGCCGTCGGGCCGGTAGGCGTGGGACCGCCGTTGGAGCTCCCGCTCGCCGGTTCGGACGCTCTGGGCGGTCAGCCGCCGGTTCGGGTCCCAGTCGCTGTGCACCGCGATGCCGCCGATGGCACGCCGCTGCTCCCGACCTGCGAGGTCGTACGTGAAGTCGAGCGTTCCGCCGGGCACCGCGAGTGCGGCGGTCCGGCCGGACCGGTCGTACTGCCATTCGCTGACATGTCCGGACGGGGTGGTGCGGCGGATGCGCCGCCCGAGCGGGTCGTAAGCGTTGCCGACCGTGCGGCCGTTGACCGTGTCGGTGAGGACGTTGCCGCGGGCGTCCACGGTGCGGACCACGTCGGCGTCGGGACCGACGGCGCGGACCAGGTTGCCTGCGAGGTCGTACGTGTACTCGGTGACCCGACCGTCTGCGTCCTGACGGACCGTCTGGCCGAGGACGTCGTAGGCGAAACGGAGGACCTGGCCGAGCGGATTGGTGCGGGCCACCACCTGGGCCGCGGCGTCGAACTCGTAGCGGACGACGCGCTGGTCGAAGTCCCGTTCCTCGACGAGCCGGCCGGCCTCGTCGTACCGGTAGGTCCACTGGCGGCGGAGCGCGTCGAGCACTGCGACCAACCGCATGTCGGCGTCGTAGACGTACTCGTGGCGGGCGCCGTCGGGGGTGGTGCGGGCGGTGAGGGTCTCGAAGTGGGTGTACTCGTAGGTGGTGGTCCGGCCCAGTCGGTCGGTGTGGGTGAGGCAGTTGCCCTCGCCGTCGTAGGTCCAGGTCTCGGTGTGGCCGTCGGGAGCGGTGCGGGAGGCGGGGCGGCCCTCGACCGTCCAGGTGGTGCGGGTGGTGTGGCCGAGTGGGTCGGCGGTGCTGGTGAGGCGGCCGAAGGCGTCGTAGCCGTACCGGGTGACCGCGCCCCCGGGCTCGGTGACCTCCACGGGCAGGCCGGCCGGGTTGCAGCGGATCAGGGTCTCGTCGCCCAGGGCGTTCGTGATCGACGCGAGGTGCCCGAGCTCGTCGTAGGTGTAGCGGGTGGTGGCGCCGAGTGGGTCGGTCAGGCTGAGCCGTTCGCCCGACGGGCCGTAGGTCTGCTGCCAGGTGGCGCCGCCGGGTTCGGTGACGGTGACGGGCAGGCTGAGGCGGTCGGTGTAGGCGGCGAGGGTCTGCTGGCCGTCGGGGCGGGTGACGGCGATCAGG
>NZ_JBSFXE010000061.1:0-31738 GCF_053595195.1 Kitasatospora sp. NPDC002522 | reverse complement strand
GCGCGCAAGATGGGGCGGATCTTCGAGGAGCACCTGACGGACGCGGCTTCGCATGCGGCGTTGCGGGAGGAGGCGCGGCAGATCGGGCGGAACTTTGGTGACGCGTTCGTGAAGCACTGGGGGCATCTGGGGGCGGACCACGCGCATCTGGGCGGGGTGTTGGCGCAGGCGTTGGGCAAGCTCGCCGACGGCGGGCCGCTGTCGCGGATGGCGCGGGAGTTCCCCGACCTGTTCACGGCGTCCGCGGGCAAGGAGGGCGTGGGCGGCTTCGCGAGGCTGTTCGGGCATTTCACGGCGGAGCATCCGCTGCACGGCAACGCGCTGTTCCAGCTGGGCCATGCGCTGGGGGAGATCCTGCAGGAGGGCGGGCAGAACGTCGCGTCGGACCTCGGGTACCAGCTGTTCTGGACGGATGAGCACGCGTTCACGGCGAGTTGGGGTTCGTTCGTGTCGGGGATGGCGATGGGCGCGATGGGTCACGTCCTGCACAAGACCTTCGAGCCGTTGTTCGACCGGTATCAGAACTGGTTGCGGGAGCGGCAGTGGCGTGAGAATCCGGACGGGGCGAAGTACTTCGGGCTGTTGCATCCGCTGAACTTCGTGTCGTTCCTGGCGAACATGACCGGCAACCCTGCCCCGTTCCCGGTGCCGCGTCCGGGTGGGCACGACGGCGACGAGTCGTGGGGGCAGAGCGCGAAGGACCTGGCCAAGTGGTTCTTCTCGAATCCGTTCTCGGGGTTCGACCTGCGCTCGGACACTCCGATCGTCAACCTCTTCACCCACAAGACCGGCACCGGCGACGCGGCCCGGGAGGAGAACCCGGGAAAGGATGGGTTCGATGCGGCGTTGGGCGGTGGGGGTGTCAGGACCGCCGGCGGCGACGGGCCCACGATCGGCGGCGGGTCGACTTCTCGGCCGGTGACGGAGAGCGCCCCGTTCCTGCCGCTTGACGTCGGCACTCCCGGGAGCGGAGAGCGGTCGTTCAGCGCCATGGTCACCGAGGAACTCACGAAGATCGGACAGTCGGTCCCGGTGGAGGGCGGTGCCGCGTCGGACCATTCGGCGGTGGCCGACGGGTTGGGGGTGCGGCCGACGGTCTCGGGTGTGCTGATCGCCGACCCGCGACCCGGGTCGGAGCAGGCGAACGCGCGGGCGGAGAGCGCGCTGAATCACCTGCCGCGTCGTGACGACGCGTTCACGGTGGCGATGCACGTCGGAGAGGCGGGCGCGCCGATCGGTCCGGAGCAGCTCGCGGATGTGCTGGTGAAGGCCTACGACGGTGGGAAGTTGGACGGGAAGTCGTGGATCGACTTCCTGTCGTGCCGGCTCGGTGCGGTGACCGAACGTCATGTGCCGGAGGCGATGCGGGCGTTGTGGGCGCACCAGGCGGCGAACCCGCGCGCGGCGGCGGGGAAGCTCACCGGGCGGGCGCCGGTCGGTGACGTGTGGGTGGTTCCCAAGCTGGCTAACGGCCGGCCGGTGGAGGCCGCTGAGTACGAGGTGATCGTCGCCGACCACGTCGGCATCGACCAGGCCGGCCGACCGGTCGTCGTGCAGGGCCCGGAGTCGTTCTGGCGTACCTTCACCGACAGCGGCAACCCCGACCACACTCCCAAGACCGACGCCGAGTACGGCGGCCTGCTGGCCCCGGACGGCGCCGTAGAAAACCTTGCGCCGACCGGCTACGACATGATCGTGACCATCACTCCGGAGACCACGGCCCTTGCCGGCTCGGTCGCAGGCGCGACCAAGTTCGGCCCCGGGGACGGGCCGGGGGCCCCGCGGATGATCGGGGGAGTGGGACGATTCGGCCGCGACGTCGTCTCGCTGCCCGGCAGCGACGAGGTGGTGGAGAGCCAGGCGCTGCCGCCCGGTGCGGACGGGGCGCCGTCCGGGCGGGCGTACCTGAGCGACGGGGGGTTCCTCGGGACCGAGCTGGAAGGGTTCCGGGGGGACCTGCCGGACTACCGGCACGTGATCGTGGATTCGGCGGGCCGCGGGCAGGTGTCGGAGGAACTCGATGCCTACCCGGCGCCGTGGGGCGGCGGCCCGAAGCCGTACTTCGTGATGGCCGAGTTGAGCGGGCGTCAGGTCGCCGCGGTCGGTGTCCAGGGCGAAGCGGTGCACCTGGGGGTCGAGCAGTTCGCAGCGGTGGTGGCGGCTGACGAGGACCTCCAGGGGTTGCATCCGGACGCGCCGATCGTGCTGGCGGTGCCGTTCGGCGGTGGTTCGGATCTGGAGTTGCCGCGGGCGGTGGCGGTGGCGACCGGGCGGACGGTGTTCGCGGTGACCGGTGACCTGGTCAGGACGGAGGTGGCGGGTGGCGGTTGGTCATTCGGGTTGCGGGCTCCGGGCCCCGATGCCGACGGGACGTTGCATCCGCGCGGGCAGCTCGTTCGGGTGGAGCCGCCGGCCAGGGGCGGGGTGGATCCCGCGCTGGGCGCGCCCGGGCACGTCGTCACCGTGCTCGGCGAGGTGCTCGCCGACCACGAGGTGCTGACGAGGCCGATCGTCAGCTTCGAGACGCACGGGACGATCGGACGCGGCGCGCACAGCGAGGGCGACTGGGCGGTGCGCGATGCCGGATACAGCCGACTCACCACCAACACCGAGTATCAGGACTGGCCGCCCATGGCGGTCACGTTCGTCCATGATGTGCCGTGGGACCCGAAGCACGCGTACTTCTTCGGCGCACAGGCGGATTCGGAGGGCTTCGACCTTCCGACGGCCACCGGCACCGGAAAGGTCAGCGGGGCGGAGCTGGGCGGATACCTGGCACGCAGGCCGAGCATCGGCGCACTGCGGCAGGCGGCGACGGACGGTGACCCGGTCTCGATCGTGCTGGTGGCCTGCCACTCCGCAGACCTGGCGCAGGCCGTGGCCGACAAGGCCGGCCTCACCGTGCACGCGCCGGTCGGTACGGGCGGCCTATGGCGGCAGCACGCCCCCGACCACCCGGACGACACCCACGATCTCGTCGTCGAGCGGGACCGGTCGGGTGCCAGTGGCGAGTTCCTCACCTTCCAGCCGGGTGGCGACACTCCCGTGGATCGAGCCGACAACCCGCGGATGTCGCCGTACGGAGCGATCTTCGACATCGGCGAAACCGCCCTTTCGGACGCCGCCATCGAGAGCGTGCGGGCGGCGGGGCGCGGCCTCGCGGCGGAACTGCTGCGCCGGTTCGACCGGGGCCATGCGCTCCCGGTGGTCAAGGCGGTCGGCCTGGCCGGCGAGACCGTGGCCACCGTCCGGGCGGGCCTCGCCCGTGCCAAGGCCGTGGCGCGGGTGCTCGAGGAGGTGTTGAGCGCGGAGTTCGCGGCGCACCAACTGGCGCTCGACGCCGGAGCACTGGTACGCGCGGAATCCGTGAGGCAGCGCGAGCTGCTCCAGGATGCGTTCGCCGGACTCGACCCGGAGCTGCGTCGGCGGGTCGTGACCGTGGAACTGGAGTACCCGGTACCGCTGTTCAGCGCGGGCGCCGGGCGTGGCGGCCGTGACCTGCACGCGATTCCGGGCGGCGGCAGGCAGCAGGCGGAGAGCCGGGCGCTGACCAGGCGGCCCGGCGCCGCGCCGGACGGTCGCGCCTTCCTGAGTCCGAGCGGATTCGCTGCGTTCGAACCGCGTGACGTGGCAGACCAGTTGGAGGGTTTCCGGGCAGATCTGACGGACTATCAGCACCTGATGGTCGATCCGACGTTGCGGGCGGACGACCCGAACCATGTGGTCCAGAACCTCGGGCGGATCGCCGCGCCGTGGGCAGACGGGCCGAAGCCGTACTTCGTGATGGTCGACCAGCCCGGTCGTACGATCGAGCTGACAACGGACAGCGGTACGACCGTGCACCTGGACGCTCTCGGGTTCGCGGCGATGGTGGCGGCCGACGAAGCGCTGAAGACACGGGACCGTGACGTGCCGATCGTGCTCGCCATGCCATTCGGGGGCGGTTGGGACCTGGAGCTGGTGCGGGCGGTGGCGGCGGCGACGGGCCGGACGGTGTTCGCGCCGACCGGTGACATCGTGCCGGTGGAAGCGCCGGGTGGCGGATGGTCGTTCGGTCTGCAGGCACCTTTCCGCCTGCCGGACGGCGGTCTCGGGCCGCGCGGCCAGTTCCTCAGGGTCGACCCGCCGTCGAGGGGCGGGATCGACCGGTCGCCGAGCGCGCCCGGACACGTGACCACGATCGGCGGGCTCGTCATCGGCGACGAGCAGGTGTTGCTCCGCCCGATCGTGGACTCGGAGAAGCTGACCGTGATCGGCCAGGCCGTGGCGAGTGAGGGCGACTGGTACCACTGGGAGGTGCCACTCGGTGGACTGACGCATGCGCTGGACTACCAGCTCACCCTCGAATCCGACGGGCGCCCGACGCCGCTGGTCCGCGAGGTCCAGTGGGACCCGGACCACGCGTACTTCTTCGTCAGCCACTCCAGCCCGGCCGAGTTCGAGCTGAGGACGGAGCACGGCAGCCTGTCGGTCGACGGTGCCGAACTCGGTGGACTCCTCAGGCGTCGTCCGAGCCTGCAGGCGCTGAGGCTGGCGGCGGACAAGGGCAAGCCGGCGTCGATCGTGCTGCTCGCCTGTGACTCGGCCCCGCTGGCGCAGGCAGTGGCGAACGCCGTCGGTCTGACGGTGCATGCGCCGACCGAGATGGTAGGCATGAGCAGGATCACCGACGCGTACGACCGTTCCCAGCCGGCCTACCTCAAAGTGGTGGGGCGTGCCGATGGTGCCGCGGGCCTCTACCGGACCTTCCGGCCCGGGGGCTCGGCCCCGTCGGAGTACGGGGAGCCCCGGATGGTCCCGCAGACCGTCGCCTTCGGTCGAGACACGGCCGTTCTCGACCCGCGCGCGCATGCCCATGTCGTGCTCCTGGCCCGGGCGTTGTCGGCGGAGATCGCGAGGCGTCACCGCGAGGCGTTGCCGATGCCGGTGATCAGGGTGACCGGGCGGGCCGGCGACCCGGACACGGCAGTCGGCCTCGGCGGGGACCGGGCTCAGGCCGTGGGGCAGGTCCTGTGGTCCGAGCTCCGGGACGAGCTGGAGCGCCGCGGCGCTCCGACAGACCCCGGGGAGTTGATCCGCCTGTTCTCGGCGGGTCACATCGATCCGCCGCCTGCGGGCGACTTCGTAGGGGCGGACGCGGATGGCCGTCAGGAGTCGGCGACGATCGAGGTGGAGTTCCCGCCGACCGTGCGGGAGGTTCCGTCGGGTGTGTGGGTCGGGGATCCGTTGCTGCCGATGGCGTCGGAGCTGCGGCTGCGGGAGGCGTTGGAGCAGTTTCCGGTACGGCCGGAGGCGTTCGTGGTGGCGATGCACGTGGGCGAGCGGGGTGCTCCGCTGACGCCGGATCAGTTGGCGCGGCTGCTGATCGGGGCGTACGACGCCGGGAGTTTGGACGGGAAGACGTCGGTCGACTTCCTGTCCTGCCGCCTCGGTGCCTATGACGGGGATCATGTGCCGCGGGCGATGGCGGCGTTGTGGGCGCACCAGGAGGCACATCCGCGGGCCGGGGTCCCGGTGGGGATCGCGGGCCGGGCGCCGGTCGGCGATGTGTGGCTGGTGCCGAAGGCCGGCGGCGGCCGGGAGGCGATCGTGGCGGAGCGGGTCGGGGTGCGCCCGGACGGCAAGCCGGTCGTCGTGCTCAGCGAGTCCTCGACCTGGAGGGCCTTCACCGACAGCGGTGACGCCACGCACACGGCCACCACGACGCTGCAGGGTTGGCACCTGACCGCCGACGGCGTGATCGACCACGGACTGCCGGAGGGCTTCGACGGCCAGTTGGCGGACGGCGTGCAGGGTGGGGACGCTGACGGCCTGTCGCCGCTGGACGGTGCGGTGAAGTTCGGTGGTGACGCGGGGTTGGGTGTGATCGACGGTGCGCATCCGTTTGTTGCGGGTGGGGTGTCGGTGGGGCGGGTGCAGTCGGTCGAGGAGCGGGTGGGGGAGTTGGCCGTGGCGCTTGCCGCGGTGCATGGGGAGGGGGGTGTGCATTGGCTTGCGGATCCGGATCTGTCGGTTGCGGAGCGGGGGGTGACGGGTGCGGCGATCGGTCGGTTCCCGCGTGATGACCGGTTCTTCACGGTGGCGACGCATGTGGTGCGGGAGAGGGGGCGGCCGACGTGGCGTGGCGTGGACATCGCGCCGGCGGAACTCGCGTCGGCTCTGGTGAGGTTGCTGGATGGCGGGGTGTGGTCGGGCGCGCTGCCGTTGCAGTTCGCGGCATGTGACCTGGGCGCGGGGTTGGCGGGGTCGTACACGGCGCTGGTGTTGCGGGAGGTGCGGGTTCTGCGGCCGGATCTGCCGTTGGTGGCTTATGCGCCGAGGGGGACGGTGTGGTTCGTTCCCAGGGCGACGGGGCCGTTCGCCGTCGAGTCGGCGGGTGTCGGGCACACGGTGGCGGCGCTGGCGGTGGGTTGGGACGGTGACGGGCGGGCCAGGGTGGTTGCGGACCACTGGGTGGAGTTGTCCGTTGCGGTGGGTGAGGACGCGGTCCGGGTGCGGGAGTTGGGTGCGCATCTGCCGGTCGATGGGAGTGTTCCGCCGACGTCGGTGGCTGCGCCGGAGGGTTATCTGCCACTTGAGCAGGCGGGGCCGGATCCGGTGGTGGGTCAGGTGCCGTTGGGTGCGGTGGAGTTCGGTGATGACGCGGTGGTGCCGGTGTTGTATGCCGAGCAGGCGTATCGGGACCATGCTGCCGAGTTCGAGCAGCACATCGGTGCGCTGGCCTTCGAGGACCCGGAGGCCCGCGCCGCCGCGGCCGACGCGGTGAAGTCGCTCTCGCAGCTGCTGCGGGTCGCCGACGTCGAGCTCCCGCCGGACACCACCGCGGCCCTGTTCTTCCGCGACGACCCGACCGAAGCCGGCCAGATCGGCTCCGACCCGGACACGTCTCCGTTCCTGACGCTGCGGAACCTCACACAGCGCGGAAACGTCCGCGAGCTGATGACGGCCCTGCACAACGCCGTCACCAGCGACTCGCCGTACGGGCTGGCGCGCCTGGTCGACGAACTGATCCGCACCGAGGACTGGGAGCGTGCCGGGGACCTCGGGTTCGACGTCGATGAGCTGCGCCGCCGGGCCGCGTTCGGGAAGGGTGAGCTGCACCGGGAGCTGGCGGAGACGCTGGGCACGGTGGCCAAGGACAGCGTCGCGGTGTTCCAGGCGGACCTGCTGCGGGGGGTGGGCATGCTCTCGCCCGAAGACCCGTTCTGGCAGGCCCATGTCGCCGAGTACGTCCAGAGCGTGCTCGCCCGCCGGGCGCGGCCGGCGGCCGGTCCTGACGGCCCGTCGGGGCGGCGTAGGGTCTCGGACTTCGCGGCTGCCGGTGCGGAGCTGAGCGACCGTGAGCAGGCCTACCTGGCGGGTCGGGGCCACGGCGGGTCGGATCCCGAGGTGCCGTGGGTGCCGCGGTCGGAGCGGTTCCTGCTGGATGCGGCGTCGGTGTGGGCCAAGGAGATGGGGGCCCGGGGCATTCCGACCGGGTCCGGCATCTCGGCCGCGGCGGCGCGAACGATGGGTGCGTACCGGCTGCTCGGTGGCACACGGCCGGAGCAGTTCGCGCGGAGCCTGTACGGGTGGCTGCTGCCCACGAAGGAGCACTCGCTGTACGAGATCGTGGCGGGTGCCCGTCTCGGTGGCGGTCCGGAGAGTGTCCGTAGCGGCTACCACGGTGACGCCGCCGAGCTGTACCGCAGCATCCCTGGCCTCGGCCTGCCGGAGCTGCGTGGTCTGCAGTCCGTCCCGGGGCTGCAGGTCCTGCCGCACGAGCAGACCTACCTGGACCTGATCGCTGCCGCCCCGGAGAACGGCGGCTTCCGGGAGAGCGACGCGGATCTCAGGAATCACGTCAAGGAGCGGCAGGACGACTTCGCGAGGGCGGTGAGCTCTCCAGGCAGCGCGACCCAGGCAGTCCGGGCGTGGCTGGACGAGCACGGCGTGACGGCCGCCGAGATCGTCACCCGGTTGAACGCGGCGCACTTCACCGCGCTCGCCGTCTACTCGGGACCGGCCCACCGTCTGCTCAACCCGCTGCTCAAGTACCGCGGCCTCGCGGCCCGGGTGGCGCTCAAGGCCGAGATCGCGGCGGTCGTCGACGACCACTTCCGGCGCGGTACGGCGCTGCCGAACTCCGTCCTCGGTGCCCCCGGCGTGGACGAGATCATGCAGCGGCCCGTCGTGGATCTGGCGACCCCCGAGGCGCTCGCCCGGGCCAAGGAGGTGGTGAAGCTGGTCAACGCGATCCTGCCCTCGATCGAGCAGGAGATGGCCCGGCACAGCCAGCTCCTGCAGGACGCCCTGCGGCTGCTGCCGCCCGCCGTCGGCACGGTCTACCGTGGCAACCGGGCCCTGGGCGCGGACCCGCTCGGCATGCTCGGCAAGGTGCTGTCCGAACACGGCGGGGACAGCCACGTCTTCCCGCAGTTCGCCAGCTTCAGTGCGAACGAAAGTGTCGCCACCACCTTCGCGCTCAGCCACCAGAAGTCGCTGGTCTCCCACCCGGTGCTGTGGGAGGTACGGGCGACCGGCCGACTCGGGGTCAAGATCGCGCCGTTCTCGCGGCTGCCGGACGAGGCCGAGGTGCTCTTCCGCCCCGGCCTGCGGGTCCGGATCACCGATCGGCAGAGGCTGGCGGCGAACGACGGTGCGACCCGCATCTACGCCGAGGAGGAGCACGGACTTCCGTTGCTGTTCGCCGGCGACCGCGCTCTCACCCGCCACGCCGAACTGAAGGTGATGCTCCAACAGCTCGGCGGCACCGGGCCGATCCAGCACCCGCACGACCTGCGGCCGCTCGCCGCCCTCATCGGCCTGCCCCGCGAGCGGGCCACCGCGGCCGAGGCCGGCGACTGGCGGGCGCCCCTGGACGGCCCGAGCCCGGCCGGCACCCGCACCTGGCACCTGGCCTCCGTGACCATCGCCCTGTACGGGCCCAAGGGGCTGACGCTCGATCACCTGACCCTGGTCCGCAGACTCGCCGACGTGGCCCGCGGCCACCTGCGGCTCAGCCCCGACACCGAGATCACCCGATGGCACCTGGACGCGATGATCCGCTCGCTCAGCGGCATCGACCCGGCGATCCAGATCAGCAACTACCACCGCAACACCCTGCTGGCCGCCGCGGACCGGCTCGCCCGCGAGGACGCGCCGTTCACCATGGACGGGCTGCGCGCGGCGCTCAAGTCCGCGGTTCCCGGCACCCGTCCGCGGGTCGCGCCGATCCCGGGCGCGCAGCCGTTCGGCCCCGCGCCCGTCCTGGAGGCGTACGCGCACCCCGACTACGCGACGGAGGCCAGCGCCTTCGAGACCCAGCTCGGCGGGTACCTGCACAACCACCCGCAGGCAATCGAGGCCGCACGGAACTCGGTGGCCCGGCTGTGGGACCTGCTGCAGGCCGCGCACCCCGACAAGAGCGCCGGCGAGATCGCCGAGACCTTCGTGCACGATGACCCCCACTCGGCCGGCCAGATCGGCGGCGAGCAGCCGCTCGACGGTTTCCTCACCCTGCTCGACCGGGGCAACAGCAGGGAGCTGATGACGGCGTTCTTCAACGCCGCGTACTTCAAGGACTCCCCGCTCAGCCTGAAGTCCCTGCTCAACCAGCTCGTCGAGACCAGGGACTGGGCGCGCGCCGCCGAGCTGGGCCTCGACGTCGAGGAACTCAAGGTGCAGGCCGCCTACCTCAACGGCACCGCCCGCACCCGGATCGGCGGGTTCCTCGGCATGCTGATGCCCGGCCGCGAGATGTTCAACAAGGACGTCTTCGCCAGCGGCAACCTGCTCTTCCGGTCGAAGAACTGGATGGAACTCGGCGCGGACTTCGCCGCCAGCATCTCCGCCCGCAAGTCTGTACCGTCCGGCGAAGAGGACACCGGCCAGGCCGCGCTCACCCCGCGGGACCTGCGCACCGCGGGCGCCTCACTCAGCACCCGCGAACTGCGCTTCCTGACCGAGCACCCGGTGGCGCTGCAACTCCTGGGCATGCGCGAGGAGGCCGTCCCGGACGACCGCCTCCCGCGGAGCGAGGACGGCAGTGTCGACCTGGACGCCCTCCGCGGCCGCCGAGGAGTCATCACGGCGTGGGAGGACGGCGACAGCGGGATGGTCCGGCAACTGGTCCGTGACACCGTGGTCAACCCGCGTCCCCGCGACGGCGACCCGGGGGAGGACGAGGCGGGCGCCGAACTTCCGCTCAGCTGGCGCACCGGGCGGATGCTGAACGTCATCAACCCGCAGTCGTCGTGGTACCGCGACATCCACGACCGGCGGGGCATGCCGGTGATCGCGGGCGTCTCGCGTACCGCCGCCCGGATGCTCAACGCCTTCCGGCTGATGCGGGTGACCGGCTCCGAGCCGGACCACCTGGTGCTGTCGCTGCTGTCCTGGATGCTCACGCCCGGCGACCACTCGGTGTACGAGATCCTCAAGGGTGCGGAACTCTCCGGCCTGATACCGGCGCTGCCGGCGGCGGCCTACCAGGACGCCGCCACGATGTACCGCCACCTGCCCGGGATCAGCGAGCAGGAGCTGCGTACCCACGTCGCCCGCGACGGTGTGCTCCCGCACGAGCGGCACCTTCCGTCCGCCGGGCCCGCGCGGGCCGACGGACCGTCAACCGCAGCGCGCCCGGGGCATGACGGCGACCAGGGCGCGCACCGCCCGGAGGACGCGGGGCCCAGCGGTTCGCCGCCGGCCGACACCGCCGCGCCCCGGCCCGCACCGCGACGACGCCCCACCGCCGACGGCCCGCCCCGGCGGCGACCGACCGCCGAGGCTCCGCCCGGACCGCGCCGGCGACCCACCGCGGAGGGAGCCGCCGCGGTCAGCGGTGACGGCCGGCGGCCGGAGACCGCCGCCCAAGCCCCACGGCGGATCCTGTCCGTGACGTTGGGCGAGCGCGGCAGGGTTCGTGAGGAGTTGGCCGCGGTCGCGAAGGCGGACGGCCACGTCGGGGCGGACGCTTCGCAGGACGCGGCGCTGGACGCTCTCGCCACCCGGGTTCCGGCCCTGGCCGGGATGCCCGCCGAGGAACGGCACGCCCGGCTCACCGCGGCCGGGTACGTGCTCCGTACCCTCGGCAAGCCGCTGCGCGCAGACCACCTCCCCGCCGGGCTGGCGCTCGCCGACCTCGCGGCCGCCCGCCGCGGCCGGGTCGGCGACACGCTGGACCGCCTCACCCGGGAGGTCCTGGGCCTGCCCGAGAACGCGGCGGTCGGCCGGGTGGAACGCGAGGTCCTGGTCGGCCCGGCCCGGCTGCTGATCGCGGTCGACCGGCCGGTGACCGTGCAGTACCTGCGCGCGGTCGAGGCGCTGCGGCTGCTCGGGCGCCGTGAACTCGGGAGCACCGGTCCGCTCGGCCGCCCGGCGTTCGACCGGGTGGCGCGGCTGCGCCTCGGTCTGCCCGAGGGCACTCCGTTGACGACGGAGCACCGGCACGACGTGCTCGACGCCGCCGTCGCGGACGTGGGGCGGTCCGGGTCGCTGCCACGGCTCACCGCACCGGTCCGGCCGACCGGCGTGCGGTGGGTGGGGGATCCGCATCCTGATCCGGTGGCGCGGGAGTTGACGGAGCGTGCGTTGCGTCGGTTGCCGGAGTCGGATCGGTATTTCACGGTGGCGATGCACACGGGTGCGGGTGGTCTGCCGGTGGAGCGTGGGGTGGTGTTGCCGGCGGGGGAGTTGGCGGCGCGGTTGCTGGCGGCGCGTCAGGCCGGGGCGTGGGACGGGCGGAAGCCGTTGCGGTTGGTGGCGTGTGAGCTGGCGGCGGACCCGTCGTACGTGCGGGAGTTGATGGGGGAGTTGTGGCGCAACGGGGTGACGGCGGAGGCGGTCGCGGCGGACGGCCCGGTGTGGTTCACGCCGACCGGTGACGGCGGGGCGGAACTGGTGGCCGCGCGGTCGGTCGGGTTCGCGGAGACCGGTGGTGGCGGGGTGAGGCCGGTGTTGGAGGCCGGGCACGACTGGATCCGCTACAGCAGGCCCGACGACCCGGACGCGCCGCCCGTCACCCGCACGTTGGGTCCGGTGCTGCGTTCCGACGGGCCCGCCCGTACCGAGCCCGGAACCCCCGTACGGCCGATCGACGGCGCCGTGGCCTTCCACCGCGGCAGCGAGGACGCTGCGATGGGGTTGGGTGCGATTGATGGTGCGCATCCGTTTGTTGCGGGTGGGGTGTCGGTGGGGCGGGTGTTGTCGGGTGAGGAGCGGGTGGGGGAGTTGGTGGTGGCGCTTGCCGCGGTGCATGGGGAGGGGGGTGTGCATTGGCTTGCGGATCCGGAGTTGTCGGGTGTGGAGCGGGCGGTGACGGGTGCGGCGGTGGGTCGGTTCGTGCGTGATGAGCGGTTCTTCACGGTGGCGACGCATGTGGTGCGGGAGAGTGGGCGGCCGTCGTGGCGTGGGGTGGAGGTGGCGCCGGGGGAGTTGGCGTCGGCTTTGGTGAGGTTGCTGGATGGTGGGGTGTGGGACGGGCGGCCGTTGCAGTTCGTGGCGTGTGATCTGGGTGCGGGGTTGGGGGGTTCGTATGCGGCGCAGGTGTTGGAGGAGGTGCGGGTTCGGCGGTCGGGTGTGGCGTTGGTTGCTTATGCGCCGCGGGGGACGGTGTGGTTCGTTCCGCGGGTGACGGGGCCGTTTGCTGTGGAGTCGTCGGGTGTGGGGCACACGGTGGCGGCTTTGGCGGTGGGTTGGGATGGTGGTGGGCGGGCCCGGGTGGTGGCGGACCATTGGGTGGAGTTGTCCGTTGCGGTGGGTGAGGACGCGGTCCGGGTGCGGGAGTTGGGTGCGCATCTTCCGGTTGATGGGAGTGTTCCGCCGACGTCGGTGTCCGCGCCGGAGGGTTATCTGCCGTTGGGGGAGGGCGGCGGGTCGGATCCGGTGGTAGGTCAGGTGCCGTTGGGTGCGGTGGAGTTCGGTGATGACGCGGTGGTGCCGGTGCTGTATGCCGAGCAGGCGTATCGGGACCATGCGGCGGAGTTCGAGCAGCGGATCGGCGCGTTGGCCTTCGACGACCCGGAAGCCCGCACCGCCGCGGCGGAGACGGTTGCGGCACTCTCACGCCTGTTGCGGGTCGCGGGCGAGGACGTGCCGCCGGACACCATCGCGGCGCTGTTCGTCCGCGACAACCCCACCGAGGCCGGCCAGATCGGCTTCAACCCGTTCGCGTCCACGCTGGACACACTGAATCGGCTCATCGAACGCGGAAACGTCCGCGAGTTGATGACCGCGCTACACAACGCCGTCACCAGCAACGCGCCCTACGGGCTGGCGCGCCTGGTCGAGCGGCTCGTCCGTACCGAGGACTGGGAGCGCGCCGGAGACCTCGGGTTCGACGTCGATGAGCTGCGCCGCCGGGCCGCCTTCGGGAAGGGCGAGCTGCACCGGGAGCTGGCGGAGACGCTCGGCACGGTGGCCAAGGACAGCGTCGCCGTGTTCCAGGCGGACCTGCTGCGCGGGGTGGGCATGCTCTCGCCGGAGGACGTGTTCTGGCAGGCGCATGTCGCGGAGTACGTCCAGAGCGTGCTGGCCCATCGGGCGCGGCCGGCGGCCGGTCCTGACGGTCCGTCGGGGCGGCGTAGGCTCTCGGGTTTCGCCGATGCCGGCGCGGAGCTGAGCGAGCGGGAGCAGGCCTATCTGGCGGGCCGGGGCCACGGCGGGTCGGATCCCGTCGTGCCGTGGGTGTCGAGGTCCGAGCGGTTCTTGTTGGATACGGCGTCGGTGTGGGCCAAGGAGATGGGGGCCCGGGGCATTCCGACCGCATCCGGCATCTCGGCCGCGGCGGCGCGCACGATGGGTGCGTACCGGCTGCTTCGTGGCACACGGCCCGAGCAGTTCGCGCGGAGCCTGTACGGGTGGCTGCTGCCCACGAAGGAGCACTCGCTGTACGAGATCGTGGCGGGTGCCCGTCTCGGTGGCGGCCCGGAGAGTGTCCGTAGCGGCTACCACGGTGACGCCGCCGAGCTGTACCGCAGCATTCCCGGTCTCGGTCTGCCGGAGCTGCGTGGTCTGCGGTCCGTCCCGGGGCTGCAGGTCCTGCCGCACGAGCAGACCTACCTGGACCGGATCGCCGTACGCCCGGAGAACGGCGGCTTCCGGGAGAACAACGACGACGTCCGCGAGCACGTCGACGACCTGCAGGACGACCTCGCTGCGGCCGTACAGAACCCGAGGGACGCCAGTCCGATCCTCCGGAACTGGCTGGACGAGCACGGCGTGACGGCCGCCGAGATCCTCACCCGGTTGAACGCGGCGCACCTCACCGCGCTCGCCGTCTACTCGGGACCGGCCTACCGCCTGCTCAACCCGCTACTCAAGTACCGCGGCCTGGCGGCCCGGGTGGCGCTCAAGGCCGAGGTCGCGGCGGTCGTCGACGACCACTTCCGCCTCGACAAGGATCTGCCGGAGTCGATCCGCACGGCCCGCGGGGTGGCCGAGATCCTGCGGCGGCCCCCGGTGGACGCGGCCGACCCGGAGGCGCTCGCCCGGGCCAAGGAGGTGGTGAAGCTGGTCAACGCGATCCTGCCCTCGATCGAGCAGGAGATGGCCCAGCACAGCCAGCTCCTGCTGGACGCCCTGCGGCTGCTGCCGCCCGCGGTCGGTACGGTCTACCGCGGCAACCGGGCCCGGGGCGCGGACCCACTCGGCGTGTTCCGCCGGGTGCTCTCCCAGCAGGGCGGGGACAGCTACGTGTTCCGGCAGTTCGCCAGCTTCAGCGAACGCGAGGCGGTCGCTAGCGGCTTCGCCGAAGGCCACCGCAAGTCGCTGGTCTCCCACCCGGTGCTGTGGGAGGTGCAGGCCACGGGTCGGCTCGGGGTCAAGATCGCGCCGTTCTCGCGGGTGCCGCACGAAGCCGAGGTGCTCTTCCGCCCCGGCATGCGGGTCCGGATCACCGATCGGCAGAGGCTGGCGGCGAACGCCGACGTGACCCGGATCCATGCCGAGGAGGAGTCCGGCCTGCCGCTGCTGTTCGCCGGCGACCCGAAGACCGCGCTCGAACGTGACGCCCGGCTGAAGGAGCTGCTCCGGCAGCTCGGCGGCACCGGGCCGATCCAGCACCCGCACGACCTGCGGCGGCTCGCCGCGCTCATCGGCCTGCCCCGGGACCGGGCCACCGCGGCGGAGGCCGCCGACTGGCGGGCGCCGCAGGACGGCCCGAGCGCGGCCGGCACCCGCACCTGGTACCTGGGCGGCCTGACCTCCGCCCTGTACGGGCTGGACGGACTGACGCTCGATCACCTGACCCTGGTCGGCAAACTGTCCGACGTGGCCCGCCGCCACCTGCGGCTCAGCCGGGACACCGAGATCACCCTGTCGCACCTGGACACGATGATCCGCTCGCTCAGCGGCATCCACCCGACCGTCGAGATCAGCGCCAGGCACCGCAGGACCCTGCTGGCCGCCGCCGACCGCCTCGCCCGCGAGGACGCGCCGTTCACCACGGACGGGCTGCGCACGGCGCTGGACGCCGCGACTCCCAGGATCCGTCCGCATTCCGCGCCGATCCTGGGCCGGCAGACCGACCACCCGGCTGGCGTGCGGTGGGTGGGGGATCCGCATCCTGATCCGGTGGCGCGGGAGTTGACGGAGCGTGCGTTGCGTCGGTTGCCGGAGTCGGATCGGTATTTCACGGTGGCGATGCACACGGGTGCGGGTGGTCTGCCGGTGGAGCGTGGGGTGGTGTTGCCGGCGGGGGAGTTGGCGGCGCGGTTGCTGGCGGCGCGTCAGGCCGGGGCGTGGGACGGGCGGAAGCCGTTGCGGTTGGTGGCGTGTGAGTTGGCGGCGGACCCGTCGTACGTGCGTGGGTTGATGGGGGAGTTGTGGCGGAACGGGGTGACGGCGGAGGCGGTCGCGGCGGACGGTCCGGTGTGGTTCACGCCGATCGGTGGTGGTGGGGCGGAGCTGGTTGCGGCGCGGTCGGTCGGGTTCGCGGAGACCGGTGGTGGCGGGGTGAGGCCGGTGTTGGAGGCCGGGCACGACTGGATCCGCTACAGCCGCCCGGATGAACCGGGCGGGCCGCCCGTCATGCGCAGGTTGGGTCCGGTGCTGCGTTCCGACGGGCCCGCCCGTACCGAGCCCGGAACTCCGGTACGGCCGATCGACGGCGCCGTAGCACTCCGCCGCGGGAGCTCGCGGGGGGCGTCCACCACCACCCAGGCGCAGCCGAAGTCTCGCAACCTCTCCGATCGCCCACGTGTCGACGCCCAGCCCGGCCGGGGCCGGGGCCGCGCCGCGACGGCCCGGGAGACGCGGCCTGCGGCGCAGCCCGCCGCGCGCCCCGAGCCGCAGGTCAAGCCGACCCGGCTGAGCGTGCGGGCCAGAACGACGATCGAGATGACCGCGCCCGGATGGCTGTTCGCCACCGGCCGGCCGTCGACGGGCCGTCAGTCGGAGGAGGTGCGGGCGTCGATCGACCTGGCCCAGCGGCTGGGGCTGCCGCTGGACGGCGAGCACGTGGAGCCGAGCGTCCGCACCGCGTACGCGCTGTTCGACGCGGCGAAGGTCGGCGGGCGGCTCGACGTCAGCGGAGCGGCCCTGGACCGGATGGCCCGCACCGTGCTCGGGCTCGACCGGCGCGACCAGGTCAGCGCGTACCGGCTGCGGGAACTCGCCTCGTACGCAGAGGCGGTGGAGGCGGCCGGGCTGCCCGTGACCGCGGCCCGGCTGCGTGACGTCCGCGGGCTGGCCGAGGTGGCCGGCGGGGTGCAGCTGCCGCGGCTGCGGGCGCTCGTCGAGGAGATCGCGGGCCGCGACCAGCCGGATGCCACGGTGGCCGACCTGATCGAGGTCGCGGGCGTGATCCGGGACGGGCGGCGGCTGACCCGGCAGGTGCTGTCCGACGCCTTCCACGGCACCGGTGACTACACCGTGGCGCGCGAGGTGCTGGTCGGCGCGCTGCGCAAGGTGCGCGGGGTCGAGAAGCGGTCCGAGGAGTGGATCGTGCAGCAGCTCGGCCGCATCGTGTACGAGCTGCCCGCCCGGCGCCCGCTGACGGCCGCCGAGACCAGCGGCCTGGAGCAACTGGCGGTCACCGTCCGCGACCTCGGGCTGGCGGTGGACCCGGCGTCGCTGGTGAAGATCCGGCAGATCTTCGACGGGGACTGGGACGCCTACTACACGGACGACTTCTCCCTGGCCCGGTTCGACGCCATCGCCCGACGCATCTTCGACCTGCCCGCCGGGGTGGCCGTGACGGCGGAACGGCGCGCCAGGGTGCTCGAGCACGCCGGCCTGGTCGCCGACTACGGCGTGTCACCCACCGTGGTCCACCTCGCGGCACTGCGCGAACTGCTTGACGCGGCGCCCGGGCCGGGAGGGGCGCGGGCCCGGCTGGCGGCGTTCGCCGACGCCGTCTTCGAGCCCCTGAGTGCGGGCCCGGTGAGGTCGGAGCGGATCGGGCGGCTGATCGAGCTGGCCACGGTCGTCCGCCAGGAGGGGCCGTTGACCACGGCGGCCCTGCAGGTCGCCGAGGAGGTGCGCAGCAGGCCCGCGCGGCTCAGCCTGCCCGTGCTGGACTGGGACGCCTCCCTGCAACTGGCCGCCGAGGACGAGGCGCACGGGCTCAGCGAGCAGTTCGTGCGGGACTTCCACCGCGACCAATCGGGCGGGTCGCAGGACCTGGCGATCCACCGGGTCGCGACCGGTCAGGCGGAGTACGTGCGGCTGCCGTTGGAGGTCCTGGCCGATCTGGGCGTGCTCGGCATCTCGCCCATGTACACGGAGCGCGTCCTGGGCATCCCGCTGGTCAACCAGCGGAAGTTCCAGCAGACGGCGGACGAGCAGGGCATCGTCATCGAGGTCCGGCCGACCAACCCCGACTCGGTGCCGCACCTGAAGGCCGGCGCGCTGCCCAAGCCGGTCGACATCAAGGCGAAGACCATCAGCGAGGAGGACATCTGGCTCGGGGCCAAGCCCGAGGACAAGGGCCTGGTCGGTTTCTTCCTGCCCGAGCTCCCGGAGCGCACCGCGGAACTCGATGCCGAGCCGGGCCGCTACGACCGGGTGATGGCCCGTCACCGGCAGCGCACCGTGGAGCACGGCGAACTCTCCGCCAAGATGGCCAAGCTGGAGAAGGAGAAGAGGTTCCGGGTCCGGGACGGCGTGGTCCAGGGCCGGGACGCGGACGGCGCCTGGCGGCCCATCGCTGGCGACCACGACATCCTCGACCTGCACGACGTCGAGGGCCACCGGGTGGACGACGCGACCTACCGGGAGTCGGTGGAGACGATGATCCACCGGGACATGGGCGTGATGCACGGGGCGCACATGTTCTGGCAGCCGGAGACCGAGTTCGACAAGATGATCTTCGAGAAGATCGTGAACAGTCACCGTCCCGGTGGCGAGCCGCTGGTGCGCTTCGTCCCCGGCATGACCCGCCCGATCCTGAGCACCACCGAGCCGGAGTTGCCCTCCTCCGACGGCCGCGCCGACCTCGGCCCGTTCGCCGGCGACCCCCGGCGGCACTCCGAGGCGGCCGGCACCGACCCGAGGGTCGGCCTGATCGACCTGGCGGACGAGGACAGGCTGGACGAGGACGACAGCGTCCGCCCGGGAGGGGGCACCATCCTCGAGCCGTGGCGCGAACTCTCCGACGAGCCGACCGAACTGACGGACGAGGAGGAGCCGGCGCAGCCCGCCCGGGTCTGGCGGCGCCGCTGAGACCCGCGGGCCGCCCGGCCCGGCGGCTGAACCGGTGGGCCCGGCGGTGCCGTTCCTCCGTGGGCAGCACCGAAACGACAGGAGGGCCCGTGGTGGCCGAAGTGGATCAGGCGGCAGCGGAGGAACGCGTCGGAGGGCCGGCGTCCGCCGCAGGGCCCCCGGAGCTCGCGGGGGACGCGGCGGACCCGGCGGGCACCGACACCGAGCAGCCGCCCGCCGAGCAGCCGCCCGCCGAGCCGGGCGGCGAGGCGCAGGACGGCCTCGCGCAGGACGGCGTCGCGCAGGACGGCGTCGCGCAGGACGGCGTCGCGCAGGACGGAGTGAGCGAGACGGCCGGCGACGGGGCGGCGGACGGTGCGCAGGACGCGGCGGCGCCCGCGCACGTGCCGGTCGGCCTCGACTCGGTGCCCGACTACATCCGGGTGGCGGCCAAGCACTCGCCCGGGCAGTGGGTCGGCCTGGTCGACCCGACGTGGCACGGCGACGGGCCGCCGCCCGCCTGGGCGGTCATCGGCGAATGGCGGGCCGACGACGAGGGCGAGCTGGCCGAGTTCCGGGAGAACGAGGAGTACCGGGCCTCGCCGATGTCCCACGAGTGGCCCGCGCCCACCGACCCGATCGACGCCGCCGTCCAACTGTCCGCCACCGGCTACGGCCCGCCCGAGGACGTGATGACCGCGGTGCGGAAGGGGCCGCTGGGGGTGGCCGTCGACGACGACGGTGCCATCGCCGTGGTCGAGCTGCCGGACGGCGAACCGGCCGTGCTGGTGTACTCGTCCGACGCGCAGGTCACCGCCGCCGGCGACCCGCCGTACGCGGCGATCGGGATCGAGGAGCTGGCCGCGCTGCTCCCCGAGGGGTACGGCATCGTCCTCAACTCCGCGGCCCCGGTGGGCATGCGCCTCGACCCGGCGGACTTCCTCCCGGAGCAGGAGGACGAGCCCGCGGCGGACCCCGCGAGCGCCGAGCAGACCGGGACCGAGCAGACCGGGACCGAGCAGACCGGGACCGAGCAGGCCGAGGAGCCGGCGGCGTCGGCGGAATCGGCGGAGGAGACCGCCGCCGGCTCCGATGCGCCGCCCGGCGACGTCGAGGCGGTGGGCGTCCCGTCCGCCGCGGATGCGGCGGTGCGGCCGGCGACCGCTGACGAGGTGGTATCCGCGCTGCTCGGCACCCGTACGGGCTGAGCCGCTGAACCCCCGGCAGGCGTGCGGCCGTTCTGGCCGGCGACACGATCGAGCGCGGACCCGAGCGGTCGACCCGTCCGCCTCCGCCCACCATTGACCCGACCCACCAGCATCCGACGGGAGTCCCCGCCATGGCAGACACCACCACCACCGCCACCGAGACGCCGCAGTTCCAGCTCGCCGCCGTCTTCGACCTGGTCGATCCGGTCGGCGGGCCCGGCTTCACCGACGATCACGAGGTGATCCAGGACCTCGACCGCCTCGACCTGCTGGTCGAGCGCCTCAACGCCGGCACCGCCGTCCTGATGACGCCCACCCTGATGGACGACGTCATCGACCCCAGCCGCACCGCCGTCGTCCCGATGAACTTCCGCACCGACGGCAGCTGGATCTGGACCGACACCATCACCTACTACCTGGAGCAGTACGGCCTGGCCCCCGAGGCCGGCCTGCTCGCCCACCTGGAGGAGGGCGACGGCACCCCGTGGACCCCCGACCAGCAGACCATGGAGCAGGCGGTCGACTTCATCCTCACCCCGCCGCCCGCCGACGAGCCGATCTGGAAGCTCGGCTGACCGGACACCGGTCGGCGCCGCGTCGGTGAACCCGGGCGGCGGGCCGGGCCGTCGAACCGGACGAGAGCACCTGAGACCGGCCGCCGGACGTTCCGGCCGGCCGGTCGGTCGTGTCAGGGCGAAGGGCCCGGACCACACCGCGGACATCGCGAGGGACTTGGAGAGGCAAGGGGGTTGGCACACGTGGACAGGAACCAGCAGGCCGGCGAGGCAGGCACCGGCGGCGGCAGCGCCGTCGGATACCGACTGCCCGCCGTGGCCTGGGCCGTGGAGGCGGACCAACCCGCCGTGGCGCCGGCCGAGGCACCCACCGCGGTGCAGCCGGCCGTCCGGACCGGCGTACTGACGGACGGTCAGGACCAGGCGCTGACGCAGGGTCAGGGCGATGGCGCGGCCCGGGGCGCGGTCCCCGCGCTGCCCGGCGAGGCCGCGGCGCAGCAGCAGACCGAGGTGCTCGGCCTGCCCGTCGCGGTGCCGGACACCGGCGAGACCGCGGTCGGGCGGCCCGGCCGGATCTCCAGGCCGATGATCGCCGCCGCGGCGACCGCCGGCGTGGTGCTGATGGGTCTGCCGCTGATCATCTCGCACCTGGGCGGCAAGGGCCCCGGCCCCAGCCTGCCGCCCGTTCCGCCGCCGGGCTTCACCCAGCAGGGCGGCGGCCCGGACGGCTTCGTGCCGGGCTTCGACAACCACGGCAGTGCGGCCGCCGCCGGAGCGGGCGCCGGCCTGGTCGTGGCTTCCCCGACCGCCTCGCCCACCCAGACGCCCGCCGAACAGCCCGCCGCCCAGCCGGACACCCAGGCCGACGGCCAGGGCGCCGCACCGGGCCGCCCCGCGGCCAAGCCCACCCATGCCGCCGGCGGCGGGGGAGCGGCGCCCGCCCCGGCCGCACCCCCCGCCGCGCCGCCCGCGCCCGCCACCTACCAGGGCCTCACCGGCCCGTGGTGCGCCAACGCCGGCACCGACTTCCTCAACTACAACTGGTTCGACGAGGGCCAGACCGGCTGGAACGTCGGCGCCGGCGGCGGCTGGACCGCCGACAACTGCCACGGCAAGTTCGTCGCCATGCCGATGTCCGGGGACGCCGACCAGGACATGGACAGCGCCATGGAGTGGACCTTCACCACCGGCCAGGTCCACAGCGGCAGTTGCCGGATCAGCGTGTACATCCCGAACAGCTCCGACGTGAAGCTGGTCGGCGGCACGGCCGCCTACTACACCGTGCAGAACCAGTTCGCCCGCGGCGCCGGCACGACCGGCTCCTTCACCATCGACCAGACCGCGCACCGCGGCGCCTGGGTCGACTCCGGCAGCTTCCCGGTCACCAACGGCCAACTCGCCGTGGTCCTGCACGACCGCGGCCTCGACTGGTCCGGCACCACCAAGACCTACGCGCACCTCGCCGCCTCCGCGCTGCGGGTCAACTGCACCGCCGACTGACGGCGGCTCAGGTCACCAGCGGCGCACGGGCGGACGATGCGCCGACACGTACCACGAAGGGGAGAGACAGGAAATGTCGCGCCATGTGCTGACCGTGTGCGCCGAGGCGCGGGCAGGTTCCTACCGCACCATCGGCGAGGCCCTGCAGGTGGCGCGCAGTGGTGCGGTGATCTCCGTGCGGCCCGGCCGCTACGAGGAGAACCTGGTGATCACCAAGATGGTCACGATCACCGCCGAGGAGTCCCGCGGCACCGTCAAGGTCGCCCCGCGCAGCGGCGTGGTGGTGCAGGTGGTGGCCGAGGCCGTCCAACTCACGGGACTGGTCCTGCAGGGCCAGGACGAGGAACTGCCCGCCGTCGACGTGCCCCGCGGGCAGGCCGCGCTGCAGGACTGCGAAGTCGTCGGCGGCTCCTGGACGGCGGTGCTGACCAGGCAGAACGGCTCACTGGCGATGCGCGGCTGCCGCGTCGTCAACCCGGCCGGCGCGGGCATCGTCGAGACCTCCAGCGGCACCAGCGTGATCGAGGACTGCATCATCGAGCACCTCGCCACCTCCGCCGTGGTGATCGGCGAACGCGCCAACCCCGTGGTGCGCCGCACCGTCATGCGCGACGCCCGCGGCAACGGCGTCTGCGCCAACGGCGAGGGCCGCGGCTCGATCGAGGACTGCGAGATCTCCGCCACCGACAAGCCCGCGCTCGCCCTGGAGGAGAACAGCTCCACCCGGGTCCTGCGCACCTCGATCCGCGACGTGCTGGTCGGCGCCTACGTCTCCTCCAACTCCCGCGTGGTGATCGAGGACTGCACCGTCACCGGGACCGCCGGGCACGGCATCGCCATCGCCGGCGGCGCCGACCCCGAACTGCGCCGCTGCCGCACCTCCCGCACCAAGGGGCACGGCATCCACGTCACCGCCCGCTCCCGCGGCAGCTTCCAGGAGTGCGAGGTCAGCGGCGCCGACGGGGTCGGCATCTTCGTCGGCGAGTCGTCCAGCCCCAAGTTCTCCCGTACCGCGGTCCGCGACTGCGGCGACACCGGCGTGCAGCTGGTCGCCGAGAGTGCCCCCGAGTTCGATCGGCTGGAGGTGCGCGACGTGGCCGGCACCGGCGTCACCGTCCAGGACGGCGCGAACCCGCTGCTGCGCCGGCTCACCGTGCTGGACGTGCGCGGCCACGGCGTCGAGCTGACCCGCGGCGGTCGGGGCCGGCTCGAGGGCTCCGAGATCGGTTCCACCGGAAAGGCCGGCGTACGGATCGCCGAAGGCGCCAACGCCTTCCTCGGCAACACCTCGGTGCGGGACGCCGGTTCGGCCGGCGTGTCGGTCGGCGGCGGGGGCACCGCCACGCTGCGCGACTGCGACCTGGTGGACTCCGCGCACGACGGTCTGGTCGTCGAGGACGGCGGTGAGGCCACCGCCACCCGCACCCGGGCCCGCGGCAACCGCCGCCACGGCATCCTGATCGCCGAGGGCGCGCGGGCCTCACTCACCCAGTGCGAGGCCCTCGACAACAGCATGGACGGCGTCCGGATCGACTCCGTCGAACCCGTCCGGATCACCGACACCACCGTGGCCGAGAACCGCGGCTCGGGCCTGCGCCAGACCAAGCCCAGCAACCGGCTGATGGTCGAGACCCTCACCACCCGCGACAACGGCATGCCAGACGCGCACGGAACCGCCGCCGCCGAGACCGGCGGCGGGGGTGCCCCCGGCGAGCCGCTCGGCGCCCCCGGTCAGAGCGCCCGGGTCGACCCCGAAGGCCCGCTCGCCGTGCTCGACTCCCTGGTCGGCCTGGCCGGCGTCAAGCAGCAGGTCGCCACCCTGGTCAACCTCAACCGGCTGGCCAAGCGGCGCGAACTCGCCGGTATGCCCGCCCTCCCGATGAGCCGTCACCTGATCTTCGCCGGACCACCCGGCACCGGCAAGACCACCGTGGCCCGGCTCTACGGCTCGATCCTGGCCGAACTCGGCGTGCTGCGCAGCGGCCACCTGGTCGAGGTCGCCCGGGCCGACCTGGTCGCCTCGATCATCGGCGGCACCGCGATCAAGACCACCGAGGTGTTCACCTCCGCGCTCGGCGGCGTGCTCTTCATCGACGAGGCCTACACCCTGTCCCAGGGCGGCGGCAGCGGCCCCGACTTCGGCCGGGAGGCGATCGACACCCTGGTCAAGCTGATGGAGGACCACCGCGAGGACATCGTGGTGATCGTGGCCGGCTACTCGGAGCAGATGCGCGGCTTCCTCGACTCCAACCCCGGCCTGGCGTCCCGCTTCAGCCGCACCATCGAGTTCGAGAACTACTCCGACCAGGAACTCACCACCATCGTCGAGATGTCCGCCACCGGGCACGGCTACCAACTCGCCGACGGCACCCGGGAGACCCTCGCCGCGCACTTCGAACGGATGTCGAAGGGCGCCGACTTCGGCAACGGCCGGGCCGCCCGCAAGGTGTTCGAGGAGATGGTCGACCGGCAGGCCTCCCGGCTGGCCCTCCTCCCCGAGATCGCCCACGCCGACCTCGCGGTGCTGCTTCCCGAGGACGTCGACGCCGAGACCGCCGCGGCCCTGGCCGGACCGCCCGAGCCGGCCAAGACCGAGCTGCTCGACGAGCTCCGCGCGATGATCGGCCTGCCCGCCGCCAAGCAGCAGGTCGAGGACCTGGTGAACCTGATCAAGCAGGTCAACCGCCGCAAGGAGGCCGGTCTGCCGACCGCCACCATCAGCCACCACCTGGTCTTCGCGGGCCCGCCCGGCACCGGCAAGACCACCGTGGCCCGGCTCTACGGCCGACTCCTCGCCGAACTGGGCGTGCTCCCCGGCGGCCAGCTGATCGAGACCGCCCGCGCCGACCTGGTCGGCCGGTTCGTCGGACACACCGCCCAGCTCACCAAGGAGGCCTTCGAACGGGCCCGTGGCGGTGTGCTGTTCATCGACGAGGCGTACACCCTCACCCCGCGCGGGGGCAGCGGCAACGACTTCGGCCAGGAGGCCGTCGACACCCTGATGAAGCTGATGGAGGACCACCGCGACGAGGTGGTGGTCATCGTGGCCGGCTACTCCGACGAGATGGACGGCTTCCTCGCCTCCAACCCCGGCCTCGCCTCCCGGTTCTCCCGGCAGATCGCCTTCGAGCACTACAGCGACGAGGAGCTGGTCGCCATCGTCGAGAAGCAGTCCGACTCGGCCGGCTACACCCTGGCGCCCGAGACCACGGCCGCCCTGCTGGCGTACTTCTCCGGCGTCCCGCGCGACCGCACCTTCGGCAACGGCCGCCTGGCACGGCAGACCCTGGAGACCACGATCACCCGCCAGGCCGGGCGACTCAGCCGACTCGACATCGACGACCTCGCCGAGCTCAGCATGCTGCTGCCCGAGGACCTGCCGCTGGCCACCGCCGGACGGCCGGCATGACCCGCCGCCCGCCCGGCCCGAGCGGCCGCACGTCCGGCCCGAACCGCGGGACCGCCGCCCTCACCGTGGCCGCCGTGCTGGCCGGCGTGCTGCTGCTGCCCGCCACGCCCGCCCTGGCGGACACCCCCACCCCGGCGGCTTCGCCCAGCGAGGCCACCACACTGCCCGGGCTCGCCCAGTCGCTGACGGACTATCAGCAGAACGGCTGCCGCAAGCCCTCCGAGCAGACCACCACCCGAATGCCCTGGCCGCAGACCTACCTGCGGCCCGAAGCCGCCTGGCCGCTCAGCCAGGGCGCCGGCGTCACCGTCGCCGTGCTCGGCTCCGGGGTGGACGACACCGCGGGCGTGCTCGGCCCCCGCCTCACCGTCGGCCCACGGCAGTACGACGCCGGACCCGCTGCGGACTGCGTCGGCCACGGCACCTTCGCCGCCGGACTGATCGCCGCCGCCCGCCGGCCCGGCGTCGGCTTCGCCGGACTCGCCCCCCAGGCCGGCATCCTCGCCATCGGTGTCACCGACCAGGCCGGCACCACCAACGGCGGACTGCTCGCCGGCGGCATCCGCGCCGCCGCCGACGCCGGCGCCCGGATCATCGCCGTCGTCGCCGCCACCCCCGCCGCCAGCGCCGAACTGGCGGACGCCGTCCGCTACGCCCAGGCCAGGGGAGCCCTGCTGATCGCCCCCGCCGGCTCCGACAGCGGCTGGCAGGGCCAGGCCTACCCGGCCGGGTACCCCGGGGTGCTGTCCGTAGCCGCGATCGGCCCCGGCGGCACCCAGAAACAGGGCCTGGCCGCCGACATCCGGGTCGACCTGGTCGCCCCCGGCGAATCGGTGATGAGCACCGGACCGGGAGGCAAGGGCTACTACACCGCCACCGGGCCCAGCTACGCCGCCGCGCTGGTGGCCGGCTCCGCCGCCCTCGTCCTCGGCTACCGACCGGACCTGACGGGCGATCAGCTCGCCCACCGGCTCGAAGCCACCGCCTACCACTCCGGCGGCGCCGTCCCCGACCCCAAGCTCGGCTACGGCACCGTCGACCCGGTCGCGGCCGTGACCGCGGTCCTCCCCGGGGAGCAGGCCGGTGGAGCACCCCGTCCGACCGCCCCCGGCACCCCGCTCGCCATGCCGCCCGACACCGGCCGCTCCGCCGCGAGCGACGGCTACGCCGTGAGTGCGGGCGCCCTCGGCGCCGCCCTGCTGGTGGCCGGTGCCGCCGCGGTCGTCCCGCGCGGCCGCAAGCGCCGCTGGCGCCCAGGGGAGTAGCAGCGAGGAGGCGCGGTCGGGCGCAGTAGTGCGGGAGCTGCGGGAGCTGCGGGAGAGGGCTCCGGCGGGCCGGCTTCCGAACGGCGGGACCAGGCGGTGCGCCCGGTCCCGCCGAGGCGTTTCCCGGGCCGGTGCGGGGTGCCAACGGGCGCTTCCGGCGGGCGCCAACGGGCGCTGACGACGGCGCCAACGGCACCCGCCAACGCGACGCAGGACCGGCGTTGGCGGGGCGTTGGCGGCCTCGGCGGAGTTGGGGAACCGTCGAGATCGCGACAAAAGCCCTGGTCAGGCCGCTAACGAGGGAATAGGAAAGAACGTTGGCAGTTCATTGGTGGCGCGTTGGAACCGCCTGCGACTCTGAGTACCGGTCAGAGAAGACATTCTCAGAGCAAGGGGAGAGCCATGGCGAGCACGGCAGCACAGACCACCGCACCGCGGCAGACGCTGGACCAGGACACCCTGGCCGAGCTGTACCGCCTGCACGCCCCGTACCTGCTGCGGGCGCTGCTCCGACTCACCAGCGGTGACCGCGGCAAGGCCGAGGACATCCTGCAGGAGACCTTCGTCCGGGCGTGGCAGCACCCCGAGGCGATCTCCCGCGGGCCCGAGTTCGCGCGCCCGTGGCTGTTCACCGTCGCCCGCCGCATCGCCATCGACCACTTCCGGATGCAGGCCGCCCGCGCCCAGGAGGTCGCCGACGACGCCCCCGAGGAGCGCACCGCCGGCCACGACCCGTACGAGGAGGTGCTGGCCTCCCACGACCTGCGCCGGGCGCTCGCCGAACTGCCCGACCACCAGCGCCAGGTGCTGGAGGAACTGCACCTGCGCGACCGCTCGGTCGCCGACGCCGCCGCCGTGCTCGGCGTCCCGGCCGGCACCGTCAAGTCCCGGCACTTCTACGCGCTGCGCGCGCTGCGCCCGGTGCTGGAGCGCCGCGGCATGCTGGCCGCCTCCTGAGCGGCGGCCGGCGCCGCCGAGCAGCACTGGCAGCACGAGCAGCACGAGCAGCGCGAGCAGCACCGGCAGCACGAGCAGCACGAGCGGCGCGAGCAGCACCGGCGTCGAAGGGTCGCGGCCGTCAGGCCAGCTGCTCCAGGCGCCGGGTGAGCAGTGCGACGGTCCGGCCGTCCTCGCGGCGGCGGTACAGCTCGATCGCGGCGCGCAGCCGCTGCCCGGCCTCCACCGGGCGGCCGAGGGCCGCCAGGAACTCCCCGAACCAGCTCTCCACGATCGCCCGGACGTGGTCGTTGCCCTGACGGGTGCTCAGTTCGATCACCGCCAGCCAGGCGTGCTCCGCCTCGGCGACCCGGTGCAGCAGGCCCAGCGCCATCGCCTCACAGGCCATCGCCGCCATCAGCGCGTGGCCCGGCGGGCGGTCCGACAGCAGCGCGCAGGCGTGCCGCGCCTGCTCCAGCGCCTCCTCGGGCGCGCCGTGGCGCAGGTCCGCGAAGCAGACCACGTGCAGCGTGTACGCCTCCGACCAAGGGTCGCCGGCCGCCCGTGCGTCGGCGAGCGCCGCCTGCGCGTACTTCCGGCTCAACTCCGGCTCGCCCAGGTTGAGATGGGCGTCCGCCAACGGCACCAGGGTGCGCACCCGGCCGAGCGGATCGTCCGGCGGGTTCTCCTCCAGCGCCTGCCGCAGGTGGCGGACCGCCTCGTCCAGCCGGTTCAGCTCCTTCAGGGCGAAACCCAGCGAGGCCCGGGTGCGCGGCCTGGCCAGCGGATCGGCGGAGTGCTCGGCGGCCCGCATGCCGGCGGTCGCGCAGTCGATCCACGCGCCGAACGAACCCGAGGCCAGGAACAGACCGGTGACGTTGTCCGCCAGCCGCCAGGCCCGCTCGTAGTCGCCGGCCGCGGCGCAGCGGTCGACCAGCGAACGGATCGCGTCCTCCTCGCGACCGAGCCAGCGCAGCGCCTCGCGGACGTCCCGCTGTCGGGGCAGCGCCGCGGGGGAGTGCTCGACCGCGCGGTGCTGGCCGTGGTCGCGACCGGAGACCAGGGTGTTGGCGGCCGCCGTGGCCGCCAGGTAGTAGTCGGCCAACCGCGCGACCGCGTGGGCCTGTTCGGTCGGCGGCAGTTCCTCGGCGAGCAGGTGCAGGCAGTACAGCCGGACCAGGTCGTGGACCTCGTAGCGGCCCGGGCCGGCCTCGGTGACCAGGTGCAGCGCGGCCAGCGCGTCCACCGCCCGGCGGCCCTCGGCGGGCGGGCAGCCGAGGAGCGCGGCCGCCGCCAGGGCGTCCAGCTGGGTGCCCGGGTGGAGCGCCACCAGCGGCAGCAGCCGCGCCCCCTCCGTCGGCAACTGCCGCCTGCTGAGCATGAGTTCACGGGCCACGCTGATCTCGCCCGGGGTGCCCAGGCTGCTCAGCCGCATCCGTTCGTCCTCCAGCTCGCCGACCAGGTCGGCGACGGTCCAGCCGGGACGCGACGCCAGCCGGGCCAGCGCGATGCTGAGCGCCAACGGCAGCCGCCCGCACAGCTCGACCAGCCGGCGCGTGGCGTCCTCGTCCGCGACCGCCCGGGCCCGGCCGACCCGGCGCTCCACCATCTCCCGGGCGGCCTCCGCACTGAACGGGCCGACCTGCAGGAAGGCCGCCGCCTCGCGCACCAGCAGCTCGTTGAGGGCGTGGCGGCTGCACACCACGGTCAGCGAGGCCGCGCCGTCCGGCAGCAGCAGCTCCACGTCGTCCGCGGCCAGCGCGTTGTCGAGGACCACCAGCAGCTTCCGGCCCCGGGTCTGTTCCCGGTACAGGGCGGCGCGGGCCGACGCCCCGTCGGGGATCTCGTCCTCGCGGACGCCCATCGCGCGCAGGAAGCCGTGCAGCAGGTCCGCCGGGTCGGCCGGGCCGGCCGCGTTGAAGCCGCGCAGATCGGCGTAGAGCTGCCCGTCCGGAAAGGATCCGGCGGCGGCGTGCGCCCAACGGACCACCAGCGAGGTCTTGCCACTGCCGGCCGCGCCCGCCACCACCGCCACCCGGACCTGCCCCCCGGGGCCGCCCGGTCCCGCGGCGGCGCCTGACCCGGCGGCGCCTGATCCGGCCGTGCCTGACCCGGCCGCGTCGCTCGGCGCGAGCCGGTCCAGCCAGCTCCGCTCCGCGACCCGCTCCACGAAGCCCGAGAGCGGACGCGGCAGCAGCGACGGCACCAGATAGGTGTCGGCGGGCGCCTGGTCCGCCGCAGGTTCCGCCGCCGTGCGCTCCGGGGCCACCGCCGGCTCGCTCACCGTCCTGAGCGCACGCCGCAGCGACTCGCCGGGGTCGGCGCCGAGCTCCTCGGCGAGCTGTCCGGCCGTGCGGTGGTAGACCTGCACCGCCTCCGCGCGGCGCCCCGCCGCGTCCAGGGTGCGCATCAGCAGCGCCGCCAGCGGTTCGCGCACCGGATGCGCAGCCACCGCGCGCTCCAGCTCCGGCACCGCCCGCTCGGCCTGGCCGGCCGCCGTCAAGGCTCGCGCCCAGGATTCCACGGCGCGCAGCCGCAGCCCCTCCAGCCGCTCCGCAGCGGCCCGCACCTCGGGGCTGTCCGGCAGGTCGGTGAGCGCCGGGCCGCGCCACAGCGCCAGCGCCTGGTCGAGCAGTTCGACGTCCGCGCCGCCGCCCGCAGACGCCGCGCCGAGCAGCGCCTCGAAGCGGTACGCGTCGACGGTCCCGGGGTCGCCGACCAGCTCGTAGCCGCCCGGCCGGGTCCGCACCTCCAGGCCGGAGCCCGCCAGCGCCTTGCGCAATGCCGCGATGTGGCCCTGCAGCGCGGCCTTGGCCTGAGCAGGCGGCTCGGACTCCCACAGCGCACCCAGGAACCGCTCCACCGGCACGGTCTGACCGACGTTCAGCGCAAGCAGGGCCAAGGCGGCCCGGCGCTTGGCACCCGCCAAGGCCAGTGGCGCCCCGTTCGGTCCCGACAACTCCACCGGTCCGAGGATCCGGATGTGCGGGACTGTCACGTTTCGGCTCCGATCTGTGCGCGTGCACGCATGCTACCCCCACCCGGGACGCCCCCGGCGACGGCGGGCACCGGGCCGTGGCGGGGAGGGGCTCAGCGCGGGGGCATCAGCCAGGAGTGCGCGGCCGGCGGCACCGAACCGGGGACGAACGGGATCGCGCCGATCTCCCCGTCCGCCAGCGGGCGCGACCACAACTGGACCTCGCCGACCGCGCCGACCCAGTCGCCGGTCCAGCCGTCCGGGCCCGGCGCGACCCGGCCGAGCTTCAGCGTGCCGGTGCGGCGTACCGGCCCGGCCACCGGCGCGGACGCGGCCAGAGACCCGTCCACGTACAGCTTGATCTGCCCGGAGGCCGGGTCGTAACTGCCCGTCAGCACCGTCCAGGTGGTCTTCGCCGCCTTCGGCCGGCCGAGTGCCTGGACCACCTTCCCGTCCGGACCGGCCACCTCGAACACCCAGTGGTTCTCGGTGCCGGTGAAGTCCCGGCCCAGATTGAACGAGAAGCCGCCCGCAGTGCCCTGGGACACCGCCGAACGGTCGCGGGTGGACGCCTCGTTGTACACCCGGGCGGAGATCGTGAAGCCCGTCCCGGCGTCGTCCGGGACGGTGCCCTCGGCGTACGCCGTCGAGTTGCCGTCCAGATGCAGCACCCCTGGGCGGCCTTGGTACGGGCCGACCTCGCCCCGCCCCGTGGCGGTCAGCGGCGCCGAGCCCGCGCCGTCCGGCAGCGGGACCGGCGGTGCGGACGGCGGCGGGCTCGCGCTCGTGCCCGCGTTCGCGACCGCCGCAGCCGCCGGCGTGTCCGCACCGCCGTCGAACGTCAGCACCGCGCTGGTCACGGCGCCCGCCGCCAGCAGCGCCCCCGCCGCCACCAGCAGCCGCCGACGGCGGCGCCGGCGCACCGAGTAACTCTCCGCCATCTTCGCCCAGTTCGGCATCGGTCGGGGGGCCTTGCGCGGACGCGCGGGCGGCTCCTCGGCCGGTGCCGGCACCTGCTCGTGTTCCGTCCGCGGCTGTTCGAACGCCTCGCTCACCATGCTCTGCCTCCGTCTGCTGCTCCACCGGCCGCACCCGCGCTCTCCCCGTGGGCCCGACCGGACTCCTGGCAGGGAACACGGCTCGTGCGGCGGCGCGGGTTCACCCGGTGGAGCGGCGGCGAACCGCCCGGGCCCCGGCGTGCGCCACGGCGGTGGGTCTGTAAAAAGAACGGTGTAACTCCCGATCAAGGAAGTAGCACCTGATGACAGACGTGACCGTCTCGGCCGAGGCCGTGGAGGCCGGGCGGC
>NZ_JBSFXE010000060.1:0-32445 GCF_053595195.1 Kitasatospora sp. NPDC002522 | reverse complement strand
GCCCGGCCTCCACGGCCTCGGCCGAGACGGTCACGTCTGTCATCAGGTGCTACTTCCTTGATCGGGAGTTACACCGTTCTTTTTACAGACCCGCCGCCGGCGGTGGGGAGGGGAGTTGGGAGCGGGAGTGGCTCGGACGTAACGCTTCCGGCGGACTGACGCTGTGTGGGGGGCCTCCGGCGGGATGGTGCTGGTGGGCTGACGGGGGGTCAGTGGCTGGGGGTGGGCTCCAGGAGTTGACGTTGGTCGTCGCGGATTCGGCTCGGCGGGAGGGTCAGCAGCCATGCGAGGAGCTCCGGTCCGACTGGCAGGTCGCTGTAGAAGCCGAGTCGTAGGTCCGGGAGTTCGCCGTCGGAGAGCCAGGTGGTCAGGGTGTCTGCCAGGTGGGTGTCGGCTGCGGGGGTGGGAGTGGCGGACCAGGTGTGGAGCCATGGTGTCGGGGAGCCGGAGGCTGCGGTGAGGGTCTCGAAGGTCTCGGGGGCGGAGGGCCGGGCCGGGTAGTGGTCCAGGGTGGTGTCCCACCAGGCGTCCAGGACGGCCTGGACCAGGTCCGCGGAGGGCCACTCGCGCCAGTTCGCGGCGTACAGCCGGGCGCCGACCAGGCTGCCGTCGAGATCGAGCCGACCGGTCGTCAACTGGCGTAGCACGCGCGGCGCGAGGCGACGGTACAGGGTTGGGAAGTCGCCCCAGTGGGTCGGGTGCTTGGCGGCCGCGGAGTGCAGTAGGCCGTTCGGGAGGAGCGCGGGCGGCCCGGCCAGGGCTCCGAGCTGGGCGGGGGTGAAGCAGTGGGTGCAGCCGTCGACGCGCGGACCCGGGCGTGCGGTGCGGTCGAGGGCGTCCAGGGCGTGGTGCAGGCGCTGCTGCGCGGTCGTCATGCCGTCCCTGCCGTGGGTACTCCGCCGGGGTGGCGGCGAAGAGGGCGACGCTACCAGAGGGCGAGGTCCGCGCGGGTGGCGGGGAGCTGACAGGATGGGGGGCGTCAGGTAGCGGGTGAGGTGAGGAGTGGCATGCAGCGCCGGGTGACGATCCGGGATGTCGCGGCGCGGGCCGGCGTCTCGGCCGGGGCGGTGTCCTTGGCGTTGAACGAGCGCCCCGGGGTCTCCGCCGCGACCCGGCAGCGGATCGTGGACGCCGCCCGCGAACTCGGCTGGTCGCCGAACCTCGCCGCCCGCTCGCTGGCCCGGGCCGACCAGGTGCACACGGTCGGCATGGCGCTCACCCGCGGCGCGGCGTCCGGTCTCGACCAGGTGCAGATGGCGCTGATCGGCGGCATCGAGCAGGTCCTCGCCGAGCGGCCGTGCGCGCTGCTGCTGCAGACCGTACCCGACCGGGACGCCGAGATCGCGCTCTACCGGCAGTGGTGGCAGTCCGGCCGGGTGAACGGCTCGGTGCTGGTCGGCGTGGTCGCCGACGACCCCCGCCTTGAGCCCGTGCACAAGCTCGGCATGCCCGCCGTCGCCGTCTGCCACCCGTCGCTGAGCGGACCGTTCCCCGCCGTGTGGACGGACGACGCCGCGGCGATCGGCGAGGCCGTCCGCTACCTCGCGCTGCTCGGCCACCGCCGGATCGCGCACGTCACCGGACCGCAGTCGCTCGGCCGCACCCTGCTGCGCACCGAGGCCCTCACCGCGACCGTGGCCGCCCTCCCCGGCGTCACCGCCCGCAGCCTCCCCACCGACCTCTCCGCGCACGCCGGGGCCCGCGCCACCCGCACCCTTCTCACCAGCCGCGACCGGCCCACCGCCCTCGTCTACGACAACGACCTGATGGCCGTCGCGGGCATCGCCGTCGCCGACGAACTCGGCCTCAGCGTCCCGCGCGACGTCTCGCTGGTCGCCTGGGACGACTCCGACCTCTGCCAGATCACCCGTCCCCACCTCTCCGCCCTCGCCGACGACCCCTTCGCCGTCGGCGAGGAGGTCGCCCGCTGCCTGCTCGCCCTGCTGGACGACGGCCACGCCACCTCCCGGGTCTCGGGCACCCCGGTCCTGGTCCCGCGCGGCACGACGGGGCCGGCGCCGCAGGAGCGGTGAGCGGGCGTCAACCGGGATCGACCTCCGCGCCGCGCGCCGTGCGCGCCTCACTCGACGGCCCGGCCTCGGGCTGAACGCCGCCCGGCCCGCCGTCCCGGCCGGCCTGACCCGCAGTCAGGCCGCCAAGGCCGCTGGAGGCAGCGCCGTGTGACCCGCCGTCAGGCCGCCGGAGGTGGCGCCGTGGAGCCGCGCGGGGTGAGCTGGGGGGCGTGGTCCTGGTAGCCGTCGGTGGGGCGGCCGGCGATCAGGGTGAGGAGGGTGCGGGCGGCGTGGGCGCCGTAGGCGTGGATGTCGCGGGTGAGCGCGGTGAGCGGCGGCCGGACGACCTGGGTGAGCGGGGAGTCGTCCCAGGCGACGAGGGAGAGGTCGCGGGGGACGGTGAGCCCGAGCTCCTGGGCGACCGAGAGGCCCGCGACGGCGGTGATGTCGTTGTCGTACAGGATCGCGGTCGGCCGAGTGGGGGAGAGCAGCAGCCGGCGGGTTGCCCGGGCGCCCTCCTCGCCGGTGTAGTCGGTGTGCACGGTCGGCAGCGGGTCCAGTCCGAGGTCGGTGCAGGCGGCGGCGAAGGCCTCGTCGCGCAGGGCGGTGTGCACCAGGCCGGTGAGCCCGGCCACCCGGCCGATCCGGCGGTGGCCGAGCGCGGCGAGGTACTCGACGGTCTCGCGGGTGGCCGCGGCGTCGTCCGACCAGACGGGTGTGAGCCGGCCGGAGCCGGACGGGTGGCCGATCACCACGGTGGGCAGGCCCATCTCCTCCAGCGCGGGCACCCGGGCGTCGTCCCGGCGCAGGTCGACCAGGAGCGCCCCGTCGATGTGCCGCTCACCCCACCAGCGCCGGTACGCCTCCAGACCGCGTTCGTGGTCGGAGACCACCTGCAGCGCCAGTGAGTAGGAGGCCTCGGACAGCACCTGCTCGATGCCGCCGATGAGTTCCATGAAGAACGGTTCGGTCCCGAGCATCCGCGCGGGCCGGCAGAGCGCGAGCCCGACGGCCGCGGCCTTCGCACCACTCAGCGCCCGGGCGGCGCTGTTGCGGACGAAGCCGAGCTCCTCGGCGACCACGGCGATCTTCGCGCGAGTGGCGTCCGAGACACCCGGTTGACCGTTCAAGGCGTTGGAGACCGAGACCTTGGACACGCCGACGATCCTGGCGATGTCGGCGATGGTCGGCCGCTTCGCCGGCGGGCTCTGCTGCGGGGACACCTGCTCCACGGACTTGACGGAACCTTTCGCACGCGGGAAGCGGACCGTGCGTCCGCCCCCTCAAGCTACTACGCCCGGCGGGCCCGAGACGGCCGGAGCGCGGCTGCCGGTCGACCCGTTCGGTGAAGCGGTAAAGCGCCGAGCTTGTCCAGCACCGGCCGCGCGGCGATCTCGTGGGCACCGGCAGCGCTCCTGACTGCATCCAGGACGTGAGTTGACGTGCCGGGAAGCGAGTCAAGCGCACCACATAACCGGTTTATGGACAGCGTCGCCGGGGCGGGTTACCGTGCTCGCGCCGATGACTCACCGTCCCGGTCAGGCCCTCCGATGGGAGCTGTACAGATGACCCACACCACCCCGCTCGGGCAGGGCTGGAGCCTGCGCCACGGGGACACGCGGCTGCCGGCCGTCGTCCCCGGCTGCGTCCACACCGACCTGCTGGCGGCCGGGCTGATCCCCGATCCGTACCTGGGCGTCAACGAGTTGGAGGTGGCGTGGGTCGGACGGCGCGACTGGACCTACACCAGTGACCTGCCGGCCCACGCGGGCGGGTACGAGCGCACCGACCTGGTCTTCGAGGGCCTGGACACCGCCGCCACCGTCACGCTCGGCGGTGTCGAACTGGGCCGCACCCGCAACATGCACCGCACGTACCGGTTCGACGTGACCGGCCTGAGCGGCGAGTTGGCGGTCGAGTTCACCAGCGCGTACCAGGAGGCCGAGCGGGTACGGGAGTTGGTGGGCGCGCGGCCCAACGAATACCCGGAGCCGTTCCAGTACATCCGCAAGATGGCCAGCAGCTTCGGCTGGGACTGGGGCCCGACGCTGCCGACCGCCGGGATCTGGAAGCCCGTCCGGCTCGAGCACTGGTCCACCGCGCGGCTGGCTGAGGTCCGCCCGCTGGTCACCGTCGACGGCACCACCGGCCTGGTCGAGGTGCGGGTCACCGTCGAGCGCACCGCCGCCGGCGCGGGCCGCCCGCTCACCGTCCGGGCCGCGGCGGCGGGCGCGAGCGCCGAGGCGGTGCTCGACGGCGACCACGGCGTGCTGACCCTGGAGGCCCACGACGTCGACCTGTGGTGGCCGCGCGGGTACGGCGACCAGCCGCGCTACGGACTGACCGTCAGCCTGCACGACGGCGCGCGCGAACTCGACGCCTGGCAGCGGCAGATCGGCTTCCGGACCGTCGAACTCGACCGCGGCGCCGACGAGTTCGGCACCGCCTTCACCCTCGTCGTCAACGGCGAGCGGCTGTTCGTCCGCGGTGTCAACTGGATCCCCGACGACACGCTGGTCGCCCGCGTCACCCCGGAGCGCTACCGCACCCGGCTCCGGCAGGCCGCCCACGCCAACGTCGACCTGGTCCGGGTCTGGGGCGGCGGCATCTACGAGCAGGACGTCTTCTACGACGCCTGCGACGAACTCGGCCTGCTGGTCTGGCAGGACTTCCCGTTCGCCTGCTCCGCCTACCCCGAGGAGCAGCCGCTGCGCGGCGAGGTCGAGGCCGAGGCCCGGGACAACGTGGTCCGGCTGATGCCGCACCCCTCGCTGGTGCTGTGGAACGGCAACAACGAGAACCTGTGGGGCTTCCGCGACTGGGGCTGGGAGGAGGAACTCGCGGGCGACTCCTGGGGCGAGGGCTACTACCTCGGCCTGCTGCCGCGGATCGTCGCCGAACTCGACCCCACCCGCCCGTACACCGCCGGCAGCCCCTGGTCCGGCTCCTGGGACCACCACCCCAACGACGTCGACCACGGCACGCACCACTCCTGGGAGGTGTGGAACCGTCAGGACCACGCCGAGTACCGGGCCAGCGTCCCGCGCTTCGTCGCCGAGTTCGGCTGGCAGGCCCCGCCCGCCCACGCCACCCTGCGCCGCGCCCTGCCCGGCGAGACCCTCGCCGCCGACTCGCCCGGCATGCTGCACCACCAGAAGGCCACGGACGGCAACGGCAAGCTCGACCGCGGCCTCGCCCGGCACTTCGCGCCCCCCGCCGACTTCGACCGCTGGCACTACCTCACCCAGGTCGTCCAGGCCCGCGCCATCGCCACCGGCATCGAACACTGGCGCTCCCACTGGCCGCGCTGCGCCGGCACCGTCGTCTGGCAGCTCAACGACTGCTGGCCGGTCTCCTCCTGGGCGGCGATCGACGGCGACGGCCGGCTCAAGCCGCTCCACCACGAACTGCGCCGCCTCTACGCCGACCGCCTGCTCACCCTGCAGCCCGCCGACCGCGACGGTGCACCCCGGACCGCCCTGGTCAACCAGTCCGCCGAGCCCTGGACCACCACCCTGCGGCTGCGGCGCCTGGACGTCGACGGCAAGCTGCTGGCCGACACCTCGGTCGAGCTGACCGCCGACCCGCGCGCCGTGCTCGCCCTCCCCGTTCCGCCGGCCCTGCTGCCCGTCCCCGGCTCCGCCGAGGAGTACCTGGTGGCCGACGCGGACGGCCTGCGCGCCGTCCACTTCCCGTCCGTGGACCGGGAGTTCGCCTACCCCGAGGCCGACTACGCGCTCACCCTGGAGCCCGTCGCCGACGGCGCGCTGGACGTCCTGGTCACCGCCCGCACCCTGGTCCGCGACCTGCTGCTGCAGCCCGACCGGATCCACCCCGCCGCCACCGCCGACCGGGGCCTGACCACCCTGCTGCCGGGCGAGCGGCTCCGGATCCGGCTCACCGGCGCGCCCGAGGCCACCGTCGAGGAGGTGGCAGCGGCGCTCTACTGCGTGTGAGCGACGGTTGATGACGAGCCGTCAGAGCTGGTCGGGGGCGCCGGAAAACCGGGTGGGCGGCGCGGTACGGGGCTGGCAGGATGCCCGGCATGACGACTCCCGACCACACCGACGACCACCGGCAGGCAGCCCGCGACTCCCTGGAGGGCCTCGCCCTCGGCGACGCCTTCGGGGAGCGCTGGTTCGGGCTCTTCCGGAAGCCGTCGCAGGCGTACGAGCAGATCAGGGCCCGCCGGACGCCGGAGGAGTCGCCCTGGCACTGGACCGACGACACCGCGATGGCCCTGGCCGTGTACCGGGCCCTGGTCGACCAGGACGGGGTGAACCGCACCCAGCTCGCCGCGATGTTCGGCGCCACCTTCCTCGCCGACCCGGGCCGGGGCTACGGCCGCGGCATGAAGCTGCTGCTGCCCGTGCTGGCCGAGCAGCCCGCGCGCTGGCCGGAGGAGTCCCGCGAACTGTTCGACCGTCAGGGCAGCCTCGGCAACGGCGCGGCGATGCGGGTCGCTCCGCTCGGGGCCTGGTTCGCCGACGACCTCGACGAGGCCGCCGAACAGGCCGCCTACTCCGCCGAGGTCACCCACGCCCACCCCGAGGGCATCGCGGGCGCCGTCGCGGTCGCCCTGGCCGCCGCCCTCGCCGCCCGCGGCCGCCGCCAGGACGCCCCGAGCGGCGCCGCGCTGCTCCGCACGGTCGCCGACCGCACGCCGGAGGGCGCCGTACGCGACGGGGTGCGGGCCGCCGCCGAGCTGGCCCCCACCACCGAACCCTGGCGCGCCGCGGACCTGTTGGGCAACGGCCGGCACATCCGTGCCACCGACACCGTCCCCTTCGCCCTCTGGTCCGCCGCCCACCACCTCGACAGCCTCACCGACACCCTGTGGACCACCGCCGAGGGCCTCGGCGACGTCGACACCACCTGCGCCATCGCCGGCGGCGTCACCGCCGCCCGCACCGGCCTGACCGACATCGCCCCCGAGTGGCTGTCCCGCCGCGAGGCGCTACCCGCGTGGGTGAGCGAGGGCTGACCCCCGGGCTCATCGGTCGACGGCCCCGTTGGTCGGCAGCTCGTCGGCCGACGCTCCGTCAGTCGACGGGCTGTCAGGACGGGGCGAGAAGCGTCCGCAGCGTGAGGTCGGCCAGGTCGGCCTCGTGGCTGGTGGGGGAGACGGCGTGGCGGAATGGCTGGGAGGCGAAGAGGGAGATCAGCCACCAGGCGCCGGTGGCGGGGGCGAGGTCCGGGCGGAGGGAGCCGTCGGCGCGGCCTCGGGCGAGGAGGTCGGTGAGCGTGTCGGCGACGAGGCGGTTGGCGCGGCGGGCGGCGTCGAGGACGCCGGGTTCGTGGGTCAGGGTCTGCGCGTCGGAGAGCAGGACGCCGAGGGTGCCGCGGTCGTGGACGCGGGTCAGGTGCGCGGGGGCGAGGAGTTCGGCCAGCCACGAGCCGATGTCGGGGCAGCGGTCGGCCCAGGCGGTGAACGCCGCGGTCATCTGCTCGGCGGCGTGGTCGAGGACGGCGGAGAAGACCGCGGCCTTGGAGCCGAAATTCTGGAAGACCACCGGTTCGCTGACCCCGACCCGGCGGGCGACCTCGCTCATCTTGCTGCGGTGGTAGCCGAGTTCGGAGAAGACCTCGGTGGCGGCGGCGAGGATCGAGGCGCGCCGGTCGGCGGCGCTGAGCCGCACGCGGGCGGGCGGGTCTGAGGTCGGCACACGGCCATCGTAGCGACCCCTTGCCAGCAGACTTAGTCGCAACTAAGTTGATTCTCGCCAAGAGAACTTAGTCATGACTAAGAAAGGCTCGCTCATGGACCTCGCAGGCTTCCTGCACGGCACCGCCGACTCCCGCACCGGCGGTCAGACGCTCACCCACGGGCGCGGCTACGACGTCTTCACCAGCGCCTTCTTCGCCGGCCGCCGCGACCGCGTCTACCGCCGCCTCGCCGAACTGAGCGGCGCCCGCCCGGGCGAGCACGCCCTGGACGTCGGCAGCGGCACCGGCTACCTCACCGTCCGGGTCGCCGAACGCCTCGCCCCCGGCGGCACCATCCGCGGCATCGACCCGTCCCCGGACTTCCGCGCCCAGGCCGCCCGCGCAGCCGCCGGACGACCCGGCTGCACCTTCGAGGACGGCGTCGCCGAGCGGCTGCCCGCCGCGGACGGCAGCTGCGACCTGGTGGTCTCCGCCCTGATGCTGCACCACCTGCCCGAGCCCGACCGGGCCATCGCGGTCGCCGAGATGCACCGGGTGCTGCGCCCGGGCGGACGGCTGCTGCTCGCCGACTTCCGGCCGCCGACCAGCGCGCTGGGCCGTCACCTGGTGGGCGCGGCGGTCGGTCCGGTGATGGAGAACAACCCGGTCCACCTGATGCGCCCGCTGGTCGAGCAGGCCGGGTTCGGCGGCGTCGAGGAGGGCGACCTGCGACCGTGGGTGCACTACGTCCAGGCGGTCCGGTGATCGGCGCCGACGGGTCGCGGGCCGGGCCGCCGGGTAGCAGCGGGACGCTGGCGGGCGCCGACCGGGGGCTGCTGGGTGCCAACCGGGCGCTGCGCGTAGCGGTGGTCGTCCTGCTGATCGGCGGGCTGGCGCTGCACCTGTGGCTGGGCAGCCGGCTGCCGCTGCTCGCCGTCGTGGCGGCGCTGCTGTGCCACCTCGGGGCCCTGCTGACCGCCCGCCGACTGCTGCGGCGCGGGAACCGGCGGGTGGTGGCGGCCGTTGGCGGAGGCGGGGGCTCGGAGGGCGCGCGGGGTACCGGTTAGGCTGGCCCGACCGGTTCTTTACCGAGATTTTCCGTAGTGCCGTGCGCCGCCGGCCCGCTTCATCCTGCCCAGACGGAGGTACTCCGCCTTGCACCTCGACCAGTGGATCGAGAGCGTCCCGCCGACCTCGGTGTACGTCATCATCGGTCTGATCATCGGCCTGGAGAGCCTGGGCATCCCGCTGCCCGGCGAGATCGCCCTGGTGACCTCCGCGCTGCTGGCCGCCAAGGGCGTCGTCAGCCCCTGGGGCGTCGCCGGGTGTGCGATCGCCGGCGCGATCATCGGTGACTCGATCGGGTACGCGATCGGGCACAAGGGCGGACGGCCGCTGTTCGCCAAACTCGGCCGGAAGTTCCCCAAGCACTTCGGACCCGAGCATCTGGCCACCGCCGAGCGGGCGTTCCAGCGCTGGGGCATGTGGGCGGTGTTCTTCGGCCGCTTCGTCGCCCTGCTCCGGATCTTCGCGGGCCCGCTGGCCGGCACCCTGCGGATGCCGTACTGGCGCTTCCTGGTCGCCAACGTGCTCGGCGGCGTGGTCTGGGCCGGCGGTACCACGCTGCTGGTGTACCAGGTCGGCAAGGTGGCGGAGAAGTACCTGCAGGGCGCCTCGTACATCGGCCTCGGCGCGGCCGCACTGTTCGGGGCCGGGTCGGCGCTGATCATCAAGCGGCGGGCGAAGAAGTCGCGGGCGCAGCACCCGGAGCAGTCCGGCGGCAAGAGCGGCGAACCGCTCACCGACACCGTCGCCGAACCCGTGGAGTGACGGCGGCCCCTCGGTGGGCACCGCTGGGCGAGACGTGCAGGCCGGTCCCGGTTGCGGGGCCGGCCTGTGGCGTTCCCGGTGCGGCGGAGCGGGGGCGGATCCCCGTGTCCGGCGTACCCGCGGGTGCGGGCAGGGAGTAGGGTCGGCCGGGCGACATGATCACGGAGGTGGGGAATGGCACGGCAGGAGAGCGACCCGCGCGCGTGGACGGCGGTCGACGAGTACATCGGTGACCGTTTGATCGGGCACGACGAGGCACTGGAGGCGGCGCTGGCCGCGGCCGACAAGGCCGGGCTGCCGCAGATCGCGGTCGCCCCGAACCAGGGCAAGATGCTGCACCTGCTGGCCCGGATCCAGGGTGCCCGGCGGATCCTGGAGATCGGCACCCTGGCCGGCTACAGCGCGATCTGGCTGGCCCGCGCGCTGCCCGCGGACGGCACCCTCACCACCCTGGAGCTCGACCCGGCGCACGCCGCCGTCGCCACCGCCAACCTCGCCCACGCCGGTCTCGCCGACCGGGCCGAGGTCAAGGTCGGCGCGGCCCGCGACACCCTGCGCGAACTCGCCGAGGCCGGCACCGAGCCGTACGACCTGGTCTTCATCGACGCCGACAAGGCAAGCATCCCGCACTACATCGAGGCCTCGCTGGCGCTCACCCGCCCCGGCTCGGTGATCGTGGTCGACAACGTGGTGCGCGACGGCAAGCTCGCGGACGCCGACAGCGAGGACGAGGCGGTGCGCGGCGTCCAGCGGATGCACGACCTGCTCGCCGCCGAGCCGCGGGTCACCGCCACCACCGTGCAGACCGTCGGCAGCAAGGGCTACGACGGCTTCACCCTGATCCGGGTGGAGGGCTGAGCATGCGGATCGGACTGCTCGGCACCGGCCCCTGGGCGGGCTTCGTGCACGCCCCCGCGCTGGCCGAACACCCGGACGTCGAGTTCGCGGGCGTCTGGGGCCGCCGCCCCGAGGCCGCCGCCGAACTCGCCGCCGTGCACGGCGTGGACGTCTATCCGACGGCGGAGGCGCTGTTCGCCGACGTCGACGCCGTCGCCATCGCGCTGCCCCCGGACGTGCAGGCGGCTTTCGCCGTAAGTGCCGCCCAGGCGGGCTGCCACCTGCTGCTGGACAAGCCGGTCGCCGCCACGATCGACGCCGCCCGCGCGGTGGAGGACGCCGTGGCCGCGGCCGGGGTCGCCTCGGTGGTCTTCTTCACCGTCCGCTTCGGCGACCGGCAGGCCCCCTGGATCGCCGAACAGGCCGCCCAGGACGGCTGGTTCACCGCGCACTGCCAGTGGATCGGCTCGGTCTTCACCACCGACAGCCCGTACGCGGCCTCCGCCTGGCGGCAGCAGAAGGGCGCGCTGTGGGACGTCGGCCCGCACGCCCTGTCGGTGCTGCTGCCGATCCTCGGCGACGTCGAGCAGGTGACCGCCGCGCCCGGCCCCGGTGACACCACGCACCTGATCCTGCGTCACACCGGCGGCGCCTCCAGCACCGTGACGCTCAGCCTCACCGCCCCGCCCGAGGCCTCCGCCAACGGCGCGGGCCTGGAGCTGCGCGGCACCGCCGGCGTCGTCCAGCTGCCGGACCGCTCCGAGCACCCCACCGCCGCCTTCGGCCGCGCCGTCGACGCCCTGCTGGCCACCGCGGCCGGCGGCCCGGCGCACCCCTGCGACGTGCGCTTCGGCCGCCGGGTGGTCGAACTGCTGGCCGCCGCCGAGGAACAACTCCTGCGCGGCGGCAAGCACTAGGGTCTGTCGTCACCCGAGTACACCCCCGACGAGGGCTTCCCCCGCACGCCGAGAGCACGAACGAGCCACCGCGGGGCCGCGACGGGGTTTGACGACAGACCCGGCGCGGGGCTTCGGATCGCCTCGCGTCAGCGGGTGGCTCCCGATCCCCCGGTGGGGCCGGGGGCTGTCGGCGGCTGACGAGAAGTCGGGGCGGGTGTGCGGGGCGGCTGGGCCGGGTTCGGCAGCGGGGGTGTCGTCGATCGGGTGAGGCGGGTCGGCGGATCGGTGCGCGGCGGGTGGACGGCGGGCGGTGATGTGACCGTCCGGGGCCGGGCGGCGGGGTGACGGTCCGTGGGGCGTGTTGGAATCTCCCGCGGGTGCGGACGCCTACCCGGGTCCCCGCACCGTGCACGTGCATCCACCGGCCGAACTCCTCACCCGAGGGAGCATCATGTCCGTCGCACGAACCGTCCGAGCTGCCCGAGCCGTCCTGGTCGACCGCCCTGCTCGCCTGCTGCTCGCCGCCCTCGCGGCGGCGGCGCTGGTGCTCTCGGGCACCGCCGCGACGAGCGCCTCCGCCGCCCCCACGGGGCTGGACGGCGCCTGGGCCTGCTCGGTCCCGTCCGGCTACGTCTACGACCAGGTGGCGATGAACCGGACCTGCAGTGGCGGCGGCAACTGGAACTCGCCGCAGTTCCACCTGCGCACGCCCGTCGACGGTCTGACGGCCTGTACGAGCGCGCCGGGCTTCGTCTACGACTCGATCGGCTGGGGCACCGCGTGCAGCCAGCAGTCCGGCGTGGTCGCCAACACCTACCACCTGCGCACCCCGTACGACGGGCTGACGGCGTGTGTGGCGACGCCCGCCTTCACCTACGACTACGTCAGCTACACCACCGCGTGCAGTCTGAACCAGGGCGTCCAGGCCACCACCTACCGGCTCCGCACGCCGGTCAACGGGCTGTGGGCGTGCAGCGTCCCCAGCGGCTTCACGTACAGCGCCACGACCTCGAACCTGGACTGCAGCCTGATCAGCGGCGTCCCGTCCACCAAGTTCCGGCTGCTCGGCTGAGCCGGGCTCCCGCTCGGCGGCCGTCCGGCAGGACTCGCGGTCGGCCGCCGCCCGCGGGGGTGCCCTCAGGGGTTCGCGGGGCGGCGGTCGGCGGGGCGGCGCGGTGGGATCGGGGTGGCCGGGAAGTCCCGCGGCCCGGCCCACAGCGCCGGGACGGCGTCGGCGCGGCGGGCCAGCTCGTAGGCGATCGCCTCGTAGTTGACCCGCCAGCCGCGGAAGTGCGGCCAGGCGTCGATGACCGGGCGCTCCAGGCGCATGCCCGCCGCGGTCACCATGGCCGCCGCCGCGTCGAACTCGGCGAAGGTCAGCCGGATCGGACCCTCCGGATCCGGATCGGCATCGAACGGGATGCGCAGCGAGGTCGCGATGTCGCGCAGCGCGGTGAACCCCGCGCGCAGCATCAGCCGGGCCTCCGGCGGGGCGGAGCGCGGGTTGAGGGCGAGTTGCATCGCCGCCGCGTCCATCACCGCGATCAGGCCGACCACCCAGTTGCGGTGCGGCTGCGGGGAGCGGAACGAGATCAGCACCGGGTAGTTGGAGTGGCCCTCGCCGAGGTCCGCCGCCAGCCGCTCCCAGTCCCGGTACAGGTCCGGCAGCTCGCTCTCGGTGCGCACCAGCGCCTGACGTGCCAGCAGCTCCGGCCCCCAGGCCGGCTCGCCGGCCCGCGACTGCAGCAGCGTCACCTCCAACTCCCGCCGGTTGTACGCCCCGTACAGGGTCGGCAGGTAGGCGATCAGCAGCGCGATGATCAGCGGCCCGTTGGCCGCCGCCAGGAAGTCGATCAGCGACAGGTGCAGGCGGTCGCCGCTGGCGAAACCGAGCGTGAACAGGCTCGACCCGGCCTCCCGGAACGACACCGTCCAGCTCAGGTCGGACGTCCCGCGCAGCAGGAAGGTGTACGCCAGCAGCGTCGACAGCAGCCAGCATCCGAGCATCCCCAGCAGGATCAGCGGCGCCAGCCAGGTCTGCGCCCGGTCGATCGCCCGGTACCCGCCGAACGGCGCCGCGACCGTGCGCAGCACCAGCCGCAACACCCGCCACAGCCGCTGCACCAACGCCGAGTACAGCCCGCGCGGCACCACCAGCGTCCGCAGGATGCTCCCGACCGTCGCCGCCAGCAGCGCAGCCCCGGCCAGCGTGAAGATCACTCTCATGCGGGCCATTGTGACCCCCCACCACTCCCGCACCCGGCACCCGGGCCCTCACCACGCCCCGCACCCGGCGACGGCGCGGGGGTCGGCGGCGGGCCTGGCTGCGAGCGGACGACGAGAGGTCAGGGGGTGGGAAGGGGGCCGAGGAAGGCCCGTCATGAGGCGGCGAAGGCGTCGGTCGGGCCGGGCTGCCTGTGGACGATGAGACGTCAAGGGGCCGGAACGGGACGGAGGTAGCGCCGGTCGCGGGTGGCGAAGGCGCTGCGCGGGCCGGTCGCCCGGAGGACGACGTCGAGGGCGGCGGACGGGGCGGCGGCGTAGGTGTGGCTGAACCAGGGCATGTTGGCCTCCACCGCCGCCCAGCGGGCGGCTCCGGTGTCCGGGTCGTGGAGGCGGCCGACGTCGAGGGTGACGGCGCTGGGGAGGGTGTGGGCGGCGTCGGTCAGGAGGCGGTGGGCGAAGACGAGCGCGGCGTCGGCGTCCGGGTCGGCGGTGAGCGGGGCGGGGTCGAGGCGGCCGAAGCGGGCGTAGCGGCTGCCGGTGCGGACCCGGCCGTCCAGCACGAAGAAGCGGAACTCGACCGCGAAGGTGACCACGTCGGAGACCAGCACCGGGGTGTCGGGGCCGATCCGGTCGCCGGTGCGCGGCAGGCGCGCACCGTCGGCGTACACCGCGGCCGGGAACTGCTTGTCGCTCGGCGGCTTCACGAACGCCGGCCGGCGCAGCGCCCACGCCTCGGCGAGGGTGGTCAGCTCCACCCGCCGGCCGGTGAACTCGCGTGGCAGCTCGGCCAGCCAGCCGTCCGAAGGCTCCAGCAGTCCGAGGTCCAGCGACCCGGCCAGCCGGTCGGCGGCGAGCGGGCCGCCGTACCAGTGCACCGTCCGACCGTGCAGCGGCTGCACCGTCAACGGGCCGTCGGCGATCGCGTGGGTCAGCCCGCGGCGGAGTGCCTGCTCGATCAGGAGGGCGCCGGTGGTGGTCCGCTGCGCGGTGGTGAGCAGGACCGGCGGGGTGGCGGACACGGCTGACGACTCCTCGGTACGGGGCGGGCCGTTCCCGCCGGGTCGAGGGGAGTCTGGCCGAGCGGCGCGGTTCGCCGCCTCCGAATAAGTCGGCGCGCGGGCATCCGGAGGGCCGCCCGGGAAAACCTGTTGGGTGCGGCGGCGGACGGGGGTAGAAAGGGCGGGTTTGCCGGGAAGAGCGAGTGGGGGAGGACCGATGGCGGTTCCGGCCGGGATGACGGTGCGGGCGGCGACGCTCGATGACGTGGCGGCGGTGTGCGCGCTGCTGAACGCGGTGGACGAGATCGAACTCGGGCGGGCCGAGACGGAGTTGCACGAGGTGGCGGAGGAACTCGGCCATCCGGACGTGGACCTGGAGCGCGACTCCTGGCTGCTGGCCGACGCCGACGGGCGACTGGTCGGGTACGGGCTGGTGCGCGGCCGGCCGGGCGACCAGCGGATCGACCTGGACCAGTACCTGCTGCCCGACCAACTCGAGGGCGCCCTGCACCTGTTCGACCTGATGGAGGGCCGGGCCGGCGAACTCGCCGCGGCCGGCGGCGCGCAACGCGCCGTCCTGCACCTGCACCTCAACTCCGAGCCGACGGTGGACACCGACGCGATGCGCCGGCGCGGTTGGAGCCCGGTGCGCCGGCACCACGTGCTCACCCGCTCCGTCGACCCGGTCGCCGACCCGGCGCCCGTCCCGCCGCCCGGCGTGACGCTGCGCGCCTGCGCGGACGAGTCGGACCGCCGCACCGCGCACCGGCTGCTCGAGGAGTCCTTCGCCGACCACTTCGACTTCCGGCCCCGCAGCTACGAGCAGTGGCTGGCCGACGTCGAGGGCGCGGGCCTGGACTGGTCGCTGGTGTGGATCGCCGCCGTCGACGGCCTCGGCGACGCCGCCGTGCTGCGCACCCGCGACGACCGCTCGGCCACCGCCTGGGCCTCCCAGCTCGGCGTCGTCCCCGCCGCCCGCTCCCGCGGCCTCGGCGGCCACCTGCTGCGGCACTTCTTCGCGCACTACGCCGCCCGCGGCCGCACCCGCGTCGGCCTGGGCGTCGACACCGCCAACACCACCGGCGCGCCGGCCCTCTACGCCCGCCACGGCATGGTCCTGGACTTCGCCGTCGACACCTGGGAGCTGGTCCTGCCCCTCGGCAGCTGACCGCGGCCCCGCCCGCGGCCGGGAAGAGGAGCTTCCGGCCGCGGGCGGGTGGGTGACGGTCGGTCGGCCGCCTCCGCAGGTGACGCGGCGTCAGCCGTTGGCGAGGGCCTGGACGCGGTCGAGGGCGCCGTTGAAGTAGTTCTGGTCGCCGGGGAAGGTGCCGGAGTCGGCGTACTGCCAGATGGTCTGGTAGGACCAGCCGTTGGGCAGCGTGCCGACCGAGGCGGCGTAGCGGGCGATCCACAGCGGGTTGGTGGCGCCGAAGGAGCCGTTGTTGCCGGTGCAGGTCGTCCACCAGTCGGTGGTCGTGTAGATCACCGGGTAGCGGCCGGTGCGGGAGTGCACGGTGTTGGAGAAGTCGCGGATCCAGCTGACCATGCCGGCCTGGGTGAGGCCGTAGCAGGTGGCGCCGTAGGGGTTGTACTCGATGTCCAGGGCGGGCGGCAGGGTCTTGCCGTCCTTGGACCAGCCGCCGCCGTGGTTGACGAAGTAGTTGGCCTGGGTGGCGCCGCTGGAGGCGTTCGGCAGCGCGAAGTGGTAGGCGCCGCGGATCATCCCGACGTTGTAGGACCCGTTGTACTGCTGGGCGAAGTACGGGTTGGTGTAGCCCGTGCCCTCGGTGGCCTTGGTGTAGGCGAAGCGGGCGCCGTTGGCGTACGCCGTGCTCCAGGCGACGTTGCCCTGCCAGCTGGAGACGTCCATGCCGCGGGTCTGGGTGACGGCCAGAGCTGCGAAGGTGTTCGCGGCGACTGTCTCGCGGCCCTCGTGGGCGGCGACGGTCGAGCCCGCGTAGTCGCGCTCGGGGTGGAAGCCGGCCGGGTTGCCCGGCTTGGCGGCCTGCGCGGCGGGGGCGACGGCGACGGCCCCGCAGAGCAGGGCGGCCGAGGCCGCGACGGTGGCGGTGCGACGGAGCAGGCGGGTGGTGCCGGAAGCGGTCATGACGACTCCTCAATCCGGTTGCCGCGGCCGGGGTCGGCCGCATGCGGAGAAGATATAGTCATGGCCCCGTCAGTCAACAGGGTGTTGAACGCATACTTCGAACGGATGTCCGTGTGGCGAACAGACATAGTTGTTTCCCGCGAACACCCCTGGTTCGGCCGAATGTTGACGATGCGACAGGAAACCGCTGGTTGCTGGCGCCGACCCACCCCGCCCGGGTAGCGTGGGTGGTGATCGAGCGGGCCGGAAGCGACGTACACACTCGGGCAGGGGGACACGGCGGTGGCGGACGGACGGCTCCTCGCGGTCAGTGATCTGCACACGGCCGTATCCGAGAACCACGCCATCCTGGAGACGCTGCGCCCGGTCACCCCGGACGACTGGCTGATCGTCGCGGGCGACGTCGCCGAGCAGGTCCACCAGGTCGAGGACTCGCTGCGACTGCTCACCGAGCGCTTCGCCAAGGTGATCTGGACGCCCGGCAACCACGAGCTCTGGACCACCTCCGACGACCCGGTCACGCTGGACGCGCCCGCCCGCTACCGGCTGCTGGTCGACCGCTGCCGCGCCCTCGGCGTCACCACCCCCGAGGACCCCTTCCCGGTCTGGCACGGCCCGGACGGCGACTACGCCATCGCCCCGGTCTTCACGTTGTACGACTACACGTTCCGGGTGCCCGGGGTCAGCACCAAGCGCGAGTCGCTGGCTCGTGCCCGGGAGTCCGGGGTGGTGTGCACCGACGAATTCCTGTTGAATCCCGCGCCGTACGGAGGCGTCGAGGAGTGGTGCCGGGAGCGCGTCGAGTCCACCGAGAAGACGCTCGCCGCCCACGACCCCGCGCTGCCGCTGGTCCTGGTCAGCCACTGGCCGCTGGTCCGCCAGCCCACCGACGTGCTGCGCTACCCCGACTTCGCCCAGTGGTGCGGCACCGAGCTGACCGGCGACTGGCACCGCCGCTTCAACGTCGCCGCCTCGGTCTACGGCCACCTGCACATCCCGCGCACCACCTGGTACGACGACGTCCGCTTCGAGGAGGTGTCGATCGGCTACCCCCGCGAGTGGCGCCGCCGGGGCCACCCCCGCGGACTGCTCCGCCAGATCATGCCGTACCCGGGCCCGCCGGAGACGCCGATCCCCGCGCCGTAGCAGCGGGCGGCTCCCCCATGGGGGCTTGGGGCCATCGGCGGCGGACGAGAAGCCGTCGAGATGAGTGCCCCGGCGGTGCTCGCCGCGCGTGGTCCGACGGGCACGCCTCAAGGTCGGCGGCACACGGAGGGAGCGTGCGGTGGAACTGAGCACGGGTCAGGTGCTGGCCTGGCGGCAGCGGAGGCAGTACGTCGACGGGTCGGGTCCGGGGGATCCGGCCCTGGTCGTGGAGCGGCTGGTCGGGGTGCAGGCCCAGGTGCCGGCTGCGGCCGACCTCGCGCTCGCCCTGCGTGGGTCCGCCGGCGGGGCGCAGGCCGCGCTCGGTGCCGGGAGGCTGCTGCGGACCTGGGGGCAGCGAGGGACGCTGCACCTGCTGACGCCCGGTCAGGCCGCCGACGTGCTGGCCCTGATGGCCTCGGCCCGGACCTGGGAGAAGCCCGCGTGGACCAGGGAGTTCGGGGCCACCCCCGCCCAGGTCGCCGAACTCACCGCGCGGGTGGACGTGTTGCTGCGCGGCCGGGTGCTGACCCGTGAGGAGCTGGCGGCCGAACTCGCCGCCGAGCCGGAATTCGCCTCGCTGCGGCCGCAGTTGGCCTCCGGCTGGGGTGCGCTGCTGAAGCCGCTGGCCTGGCAGGGCGTGCTCTGCCACGCGCCGACCGAGGGCGCCCGCACCTCCTTCGCGCACCCCGCCGACCTGGCCGCCGACTGGCCCGCGCCGCCGCCCGTCGAGGAGGCCGGCCCGCGCGTCCTCGCCGCCTACCTGGCCGCGTACGGACCGGCCGGGCTGGACCGGTTCGACGCCTGGCTGTCCCGCAACAGCCTGCGCAAGGCCGTCCTGAAGTCCTTCGCCGCCACGCTCGGCGACCGCCTCGCCGAGGTCCGGGTCGACGGCGAGCCCGGGTACGCGCTCGCGGAGCACCTGGGCGAGCTGGCGGCGGCGGAGCCGGCTCCCTCGGTGCACCTGCTGGGCGCCTTCGACCAGTACCTGCTCGGCCCCGGGACCAAGGCGGCGGAGATCCTGCCCGCCGCGCACCGCGCCGAGGTCAGCCGGGCGGGCGGCTGGATCGCCCCGCTGCTGCTGGTCGACGGCCGGATCGCCGGCGTCTGGGAGCTCGCGGGTACCACGCTCACCGTCCGCCCCTTCGACGCCCCGCCGCCCGCCGCCGCCCTGGACGCCGCCGCCGAGCGGCTGGCCGCGGCCAGCGGACTGGACGGGCTGACCGTGCGGCTGGGCTGACTGTGCGGGTGGGCTGACCGGGCGGCTGGGCTGACGGCGGTGCTGTGGCACCATGGCGGTGCCCCGCCGTGCCCCCGCGCCGGAACCCCTGAAGGAGAGTGCGCCGATGACCGCCGACGACCAGCTGAGCTTCCGCCCCGCCGTCCAGCAGGACGTGCCGGACCTGGTCGCCCTGGTGGAGTCGGCGTACCGCGGTGACGCCAGCCGGGTCGGCTGGACCACCGAGGCCGACCTGCTGGAGGGGCAGCGCACCGACGCGGCGGGCGTCGCCGAGGTGATCGGCCGCTCCGAGTCGGTGGTGCTGGTCGCCGAGGACGGCGGGCAGCTGGTGGCCTGCTGCCACGTGGAACGGCGCGGCGACACCGCCTACTTCGGGATGTTCTCGGTCCGCCCGACCGCGCAGGGCGGCGGCCTCGGGCGCCGGGTGCTGGCCCGCGCCGAGCAGTGGGCCCGGGCCGAGTGGGGCGTCACCGCGATGGAGATGACGGTGATCGAGCAGCGCGCCGACCTGATCGCCTGGTACGAGCGCCGGGGCTTCGCCCGCACCGGCGAGTTCGAGCCGTTCCCCTACGGCGACGAGCGGTTCGGCGTCCCGCTCCGCCCGGACCTGCGCTTCGAGAAGCTGGTCAAGCCGCTCGGCTGAGCGCCGTACTGACACCCCGTCAGTGCCGTCAGAGCCCGCAGGCCCGGCACGGCCGCCGGGTGCCCAGGTGGTAGCCGAACGCGGCCACCGCCAGCCCCAGGCCCCACAGCCAGTACGCGGGCATCGCGACCCACAGGAAGCCCAGCGGCAGCGCCCCGTCGTGCGCCACCGGGTGGAGCGTCTCGCCGACCAACTGGCCGATGCCGACGCCGAAGTAGACCAGCAGCCCGAGCGAGATCGCGGACGCCGGGGCGAGCAGTAGCAGGCGCGGCACCCGCCGCCCGCCGAGCCGCGGAAGCCACCCCGGCACGACCCGCCCCCAGCGGTGCACCAGCGAGAGCGGCAGCGCCGTCCCCGCCAGCACGAAGCCGGTCTCGAAGACCGCGAGCGAGAGCGCCTCCGCCGTGTTCAGCGGCCCCGGCGAGCCGAAGCCCAGCCCGTACTGGGCCAGGATCCGCAGCCAGCACGAGGCCACCGCCCCGTACGCCGCCCACCAGGCCCAGCGCGGCGGCCGGGCCGACGGTTCGCGGACCGCCGGACCGTCGGTGCGGCCGCACCGACCGCACGCCCCCCACAGGCGGCGGCGGTACGACAGTGCGGCGGCGGCCAGCAGCGCCACCACCGTGGCGCAGGCGGCCCGGCTGAGGAAGCCCGGTAGCGAGCGGGGCAAGCCCAGTCCGGGCAGCAGCCCGCCGACCACGTCCAGCAGCAGGAACGGGCAGCAGACCAGCAGGGCCGCGCCGACCGCCCCGGCCGCCACCAGCAGCGCGGGCCGCGGGCGACGGGCTCTCCACAGCCCGCCGCCCGCCGCCGCCGCGCCCGCGCACAGCGCGACGGCCGCCCAGCCCGGGAACAGCAGCAGGTCCGTCCCGAGCCGGCCGAACGACGGCGCGTGGCCCGCCGCCCACCACGCCTGGAGCGCCCCGTACCCCACCGCGGCGCCCACCGTTCCCGGAGCCGCCCACCGCGTCCAGCGCGGGCCCACCCGTTCCCCCATGGCCCCACGGTAGGGAGAGCGGGCGGCGGAGGTCATCGACGGCGGGGAGGAGCCGGTGATCCTCCGTCAGGACGAGGAGCCGTCCTGACGGGTCGTCACCAGGTCGACGGGGCCGGCGGCGGGACCACCGGCGGGCGGTCGTCGCAGGTGATGGTGTTGGGCAGTTCCCACGGGGCCAGCCAGGCGCCGGTGGTGCCGCCGCCGGAGTTGCCGCCGAGGTCGGTGACGCCGAACTCCGAACCGGCACCCGTGAAGTGGAAGGTGCCGCAGTTGTTGATGCCGACCGCGCCGACGTTGCGGGCCACCACGTTCTCGAACGTCGCGGAGCCGGCCACCCGGGCGCTGAGCACCGAGGTGCCGGTGCCGTCGATCCGGACGTCCTTGAACGCCAGCTTGGACAGCTTGTACTGGTCCTTCACGCCCCACTCGGCGACCGCCATGATCGCGTTGTAGGTGGAGTCCAGGTAGTGGTCGCCGGTGACCTTGATGTCGGCGTCGATGTCCCGGTCCAGCACCTCGAACCAGATCGCGCCGAGGCCGATGTTCCAGTTCAGCTCGTACGTGCCGGCCCGCACCACGGTGTTGTCGGTGAAGTGCAGGTACCCGGCGAACGGCTCCGCGCCGAACCGCGAACCGGCGTGCAGGCCGGAGCCCTCGCGCACCGGGTCGGCCACCAGGTTGGCGGAGACCGTGGTGTCGGTGCCGCCGTACACCGCGATGCCGTTGGCCAGGGTCGGCGACTGCACGGTGTTGTGGTCGATGACGACCCGGGCGTCCGCGGTCTTCTCCGACCACAGCGCGATGCCGTCGTCACCGGTGTTGCGGACGAAGTTGTCGCGGATCACCGAGTCGGTCACACCGGTGTGGAAGTTGATGCCGTCGGCGATCTGGTCGGCGATCTGGTTGCCGGTGATCGCCAGGTTCCTCATCGGGCCGTCGAGCCAGATGCCGACCTTGGTGTGGTGGATGTACAGGCCGTCGATGGTCGAGTCGCTGAACGCCCCGCCCACGCCGTTCACCTGGTCGGTGTCGATCCGCTCCCGGACGTCGCCCTCGATCGCGAAGCCGGAGAGGTGGACGTTGTGGCTGCCGCCCTGCGCCGCGTCCTTGCCGTAGACGCCGACGCCCGTGTGCACCGAGCCGTCCGGGGCGGGCGTGGCCAGGGTCTGCTGCGTGCCCTTCAGCACGGTGTACCAGCTGCCCGCGCCGATCAGCGTCACGTCGTCCACCACCAGGTGGCGGTTGACCTGGAACACGCCCGGCGGCAGGTAGACCGGCAGGTGAAGCAGCTTGGCCAGGACGATCGCCCGGTCGATGGCGTCCGCCGAGTCCCGGCGGCCGGTCGGGTCGGCGCCCGTCGCCAGCACGTTCACGGCCTTCAGCTCCACCCGCGGCGCGGCGACCAGCTGGGAGTCCATCAGGTCGATCGCGGCCCAGGCGGCCGAGGACCCGGCGGGCAGCGTCAGGCGCACCTTGTCGCCGGCCTTGTAGGTGCGGCCGAGCAGCATCCGCTGCTCGTCGTAGGCGTGGCCCGGGCGGAACGGGGTGGAGATCGCCGGCGCGGGCGTGGTCGCCGCCGGGACGCAGCCGCACTCGGTGATCCACCAATCCGGGTGCAGCAGGCCCGCGTTGGGGTCGTTGGTGAACGGGTACTGGTTGTACAGCCAGGCGTACTGGCTGGTCAGCGCCAGCGACTTGCGGTTCTTGCCGTCGACGGTGACGTCCAGCGGCGCGGTGGTGCCGCCGCCGTTCGGCGCGTCCGGCAGGCTGTAGCGGACGGTGATCGCGTTGGCGTCGCGGGGCAGCGTGAACTCCACGTACTGACCCGGCGTCAGCTTCACCGCACTGCGCCCGGACGCCTCGGCGGCCAGGGTGTACGCGGTGCGGTCGGCGGCCAGCACAGTGCCGGTGGTGGCGGCGCGCTCGGCCTCCTGCTCGGCGAAGTCCACCCGGGCGCCGCGACCCTCGGACAGCGACGGGTCGATCCCGGCCCGGCTCACCGCCGGGTTGCCGACGGTGCCGGACGGGACGGGCGCGGCCTGGGCGATCGGCGCGCTGAGCGCGACGCCGAGGCCGAGGACGGAGGCGACCACCGCCGCACCGGTGCGCACCGAGAGGCGCGGCAGGGCGTGGGCCGGGGAGGTCGGACGTGACGGGGGCTGGGTGGCAGCAGGCATCGGGGCTCGGCTCTCTCAGGCGTGGCGAAGGTGGAACGCCCGGGACGCTCACGGGGCGTACGACACGGTGAAGGTGAGCCGACAGTAGGGGTCCGCGCAGCGTCCCGACAAGGACCCTGCGCGGAAATTTCTCTTCGATGTCAGGTTTTTGCGGCGTGGAAGTTGCTCGTTGCGGTACCCGAACGGTTCGTCAGGTGTCGGCTCCTCAGCTGTCCGCGGGCAGCTCGGCGGCCGCGGCCTTGGCGCCCGTCTGCGACCACTCCAGGTACCGCCCCGACTCCCGGGTCAGGCCCAGCAGGAACCACAGCAGCAGCCCGGTGTCGTCGCTCCAGCCCAGCACCGGGATGAAGTCCGGAATCGCGTCGATCGGACTCACCAGGTACACCGCCACCGCGAACGCCAGCGCCAGCAGCTTGGCCGGCCCGAGCCCCGGGTACCGGCCGGTCAGCGCGTCGCGCAGCAGCCGCGGCAGCGCGAACACCCGCGCCGCCAACCCCGGTGCGCCGGGCCGCTTCGTCTCCCGGTACAACCCCCACGCCGACCGGGTCACCGCCAGGCCGTCGAGTCCGCGCACCCGCGCCGCGGCCGACCCCTTCGATGCCTTCGACGCCTTGCCCTTGCTCACGCGAGCCTCCTGCACGCTCCGACTCCCTCCACGGTACGGGAGCGGCCCCCTCCGGCCGAAGGCCCGTACCGGACTGCGACTGATCCGTGACGCGGCCCGGACCCGGCGCCTCGGCTCCCTGCCGCCGGGCGACCCAGACCCGGCGCCGGAGCGGGACGCCGTCGTCCGGGTCGATCCCTGCCGCCGGGCGGCGGTCAGCGGGTGCGCGCCGTCGGCGGCCGTTCGATGCTGGCGGCATGACGAGCAACAGCACAGCCGAGCCCTTGGTCGAGATCGCCGAGTTCCGCACCGACAGCCGCTACCGCCTGGTCCACTTCAAGGGCTCCGGCTGGAAGCCGCTGGCCCCCGAGGAGTTCGAGCCGGAGATCAGGCACCACTTCCCCGACCTCGACCCCCGCGACCCGGTCAAGGTGCACTGGGACGACCGCCCCTGGGAGTGGCCGCACTGGCACCCGGGCGAAGCCTGACGGAAAACCGCGACCCGGCTCAGCCGTGGGCGCCGGCCAACAGTGCCAGGACCTCCTCGGTGGTGGCGCGCTCGCCGAGCCGCGGGAAGATCCGCTCCACGCTGTTCCGGTGCGCCTCCGGGTCGAAGTCGGTCATCGCGTCGACCACCGGCGTCACGTGGTAGCCGTGCTCGTGCGCGGCCCGGGCGGTGGACTCCACGCCGATGCTGGTCGCCACCCCGGTCAGCACGATCTGGGTGACCCCGCGGCGGCGCAGCTGGACGTCCAGGTCGGTGCCGTGGAAGGCGCCCCAGTTGTGCTTGGTCACCACCAGGTCGGACGGGTCGTGCAGCTCGGCGGCGAGCACGTCCCAGCCCTCCTGGCGCGGCGCGGCCGGGCCGCCCTCGGTGCGGCCCGGCGGGACGTCCCCGCCGTCCGGGGCGAAGCTCACCCGCACCAGGACCACCGGCAGCTTCGCGGCGCGGAACGCCTCGGCCAGTCGGACGGTGCGCTCCAGCACCTCCCGGGTCGGGAACGGGGCGCCCGGGGCGGCGAGGATGCCCTGCTGGAGGTCGATGGCGACCATCGCGGTCACCGGGTCGAGCGTCGTGAGGGGCATGACGGGGCCTTTCGGTGGCGGGGGTGTACGGAGATCGGTAGCGAGGTGTGCGGACGTCGGCAGCGGGGCGCGCGGACGGTGGGAGGGGTCAGCGGACGCGTCGCAGCGAGCGGTCGGCCAGTGTGAGCACCAGGAGCAGCGCGGCGACCGCCGCCAGCAGCCGGCCCAGCTCGTGCAGGCCGCCGGTGTCGGCGCCGTGCCGGAAGAACGCGGCGGTGGCGGCCGAGGAGGCCAGTGCGCCCAGGTACATGAAGGTGCGCAGCAGCCCCGCCGAGGAGCCCATCCGGTCGGGGTCGGCCTGGGCGTACAGCGCGTTCTGGTTGGCCAGCCCGGTCAGCCCCTGCGGTACCCCGAGCGCCGCGCCCAGGAGCGCCAGCGCCCACCCGGGCGTCCCCGCGCCGAGCAGCAACAGGGCCGCCCCGCCCGCGAGTTGGACCGCCCCGCCGACCAGCAGCTTGCCGCGCACCCCGGCCCGGCGGCCGGTCGCCGCGGTCACCGCGATCGCGGTTGCCGACATCGGCAGCAGCACCAGCCCCGCCGCCGAGGCGCTCAGCCCGCGACCCTCCTCCAGCCACTGGGTGTAGCCGTACAGGAAGGCGTACGAGCTGGTGTAGGCGAGCAGTTGGCGCCCGTAGGTGGCCAGCAGCGCCGGGTTGCCGCCCAGCACCCGCAGGTCGACGAACGGGCGTGCGGTGCGCAACTCCCGGACGGCGAAGGACGATCCGGCGGCCAGGGTGAGCAGCGGCAGGTACCAGCGGTCGACGCGCGGGGCCATCAGGAAGAGCATCAGCGCGGTCAGCGCCAGCGCGAACAGGCCCATCCCTGGCAGGTCCACCCGGGCCGGGCCGGTGCGGGCGGACGGGCGGGGCAGGAAGCGGGCGCCGAGGACCAGGCAGGCCAGCGAGAGCGGCAGGTTCACCGCGAAGATCAGGTGCCAGCCGCCCGCGCCGATCAGCAGGCCGCCGAGGGTAGGGCCGACCACCGCGATCACCTGGTTGGAGATCGACAGCGCCGCCAGCACCCCCGCCGGGCTGCGCTCCGCGCCGATCCGGTCGTTCTCCGAGCGCAGCAGCGCCATCGAGGCCGGGTACGCCGCCGAGGTGCCGAAGCCGAGCAGCACCCGGGAGACCACCAGCACGCCCAGGCTCGGCGCGAACACCCCCAGCACACCCGCCACGCCCACCAGCGCCGTCCCGCACAGGTACAGCGGGCGCGGCCCGAACAGGTCCACCAGCCGGCCGATCACCGGCTGCCCGACCGCCGTGGCCAGGTACAGCCCCGTCACCAGCCACGCCGTCTGCGCGGGCGCCGCGCCGAACGCCCGGCCGATCGGGATCAGCGCGACCGCCAGCATCGAGGAGTTGACCGGGTTCAGCACCGAGCCCAGCACCATCGGCGCGATCAGCCGCCGGTCGAAGGCGCCCCGCCGCTGCTCGACCGGGACGGCCGTGGGTCGCGTGCGCAGGCTCACAACTGCGCCACCCGGTCCAGCACCGCCATCGCGGTGACCACCGCGCGGCGCTCCTCCTCGGTGCACCGCTCGCTCAGCGCCAGCGCCAGCCACTCCTGCCGGGCCCGGCGGTCGCCCGCCCGGCGCTCCCGGCCCGCCGGGGTCAGCGCCACCAGCTGGCGGCGGCCGTCCGCCGGGTCCGGGCTCCGCTCCACCAGGCCGGACAGCTCCAGCGCGGCGACGATCTTCGCCATCGACTGCGGACGCATCCGCTCGGCCGCCGCCAGCCCGCTGGTGGAGTCCGGACCGGCCTGGTCCAGGTGCCGCAGCACGGCGACCTGCCCCGGTGTCAGGTCGCCCTCCACGGCGATCCCGCGGAGCCGGCGACGCAGCCGGCCGACCACGGCCCAGGTGTCCTGGGCGGCCTGCACGGCGGACTCGGCGACCTCGGGGGTCTGCTTCGGCTTCACGCCGCCCACGCTAAAACCTTCAGCCCAGGCTGTCCAGTTTCAGCTGTACAGTCTGGGCTGAAGGTTTGCCGCGGCGCGGGGTCAGCGGGGCAGCTGGGCCCGCTCGCGCGCGGTGTCGCGGGGCGGCTGGCCCCGATCGCGGTGCGGGGTCAGCGGGGCAGCTGGGCCTCGATCGCGGCGATCAGCTCCGGGGCCTCCGGCTCGGTCCGCGGGCGGAACCGGCCGACCACGGCGCCGTCCGGCGACACCAGGAACTTCTCGAAGTTCCACTGCACGTCGCCGGCCGCGCCCTCGGCGTCCGCGAACTCGGTCAGCCGGTCGAACAGCGGGTGCCGGCCCTCGCCGTTCACCTCGACCTTCTCGAACAGCGGGAAGCTCACCCCGTAGGTGGTCGAACAGAACTCCTGGATCTCCTCGGCCGAACCCGGCTCCTGGCCCATGAACTGGTTGCACGGGAAGCCGAGCACCGTGAAGCCGCGCTCCTCGTACTGCTTCTGCAACCGCTCCAGACCGGTGTACTGCGGGGTCAGCCCGCACTTCGACGCGACGTTCACCAGCAGCAGCGCCTTGCCCTTGTGCTCTGCCAGCGAAGACGGCTCACCCGCCAGCGTCCGGACCGGAACCTCGTACAGCGACGCCATGGCCGCACCTGCCTCTCTGCAAGGGGACTCTCCGCACGGAGAAGACCGACGCCCCCGAACCTACCCCGCCGGGCAGGTGTCATGAGCAGCGCCCGATGCCGAGTCGGGCGGCGGCGGGGGTAGGGTCCGGGCATGACGCCCCCCGCGAACGCCGCGCTCGTGGTCACCACCACGCACGACGCCGAGGACAAGGCCCGCGCCCTCGCCGCCGCGGTGGTCGGCGAGCGGCTCGCCGCCTGCGCGCAGGTCTACCCGATCCGCTCGGTGTACCGGTGGGAGGGCGAGGTGCAGGACGCCGCGGAGTGGCGGACCGACTTCAAGACCCGCGCGGACCTCGGGGACCGGCTCACCGCGTACATCCGGGCGCACCACGACTACGACACCCCCGAGGTGATCGCCGTCCCGGTCGTCGCCGGCTCGGACGCGTACCTGGGGTGGGTCGCCGCCGAGACCGCGGAGAGCGCCGAGGCCGCCGAGGACTGAGGGAGGGCTGGTCGACGCGCGGCGGGTCCACCGGATGGCGGAGGGTGCCGGGCCCGGGGCGGTGCGCGTGGTGCGATGTCCGACGGTGCATCAACCGGATGGCACCGGGGGACGACTGACGAACCGGCGCGGAGGGACCCAGCGGTGGCCACTTACACGGACCTGCGGGCGATCATCATCAACTGCACCCTCAAGCGCTCCCCGGAGCGCAGCCACACCCAGGGCCTGATCGACCTCAGCACCGGCATCCTGCAACGCCAGGGTGTCCAGGTCGACGTCCTGCGGGCCGTCGACCTCGACATCGCCACCGGCGTCTGGCCCGACATGACCGAACACGGCTGGGACACCGACGAATGGCCCGTCGTCTACTCCCAGGTGATGGCCGCCGACATCCTCACCCTGGCCGGCCCGGTCTGGCTCGGCGACAACTCCTCCGTGATGAAGCGCGTGATCGAGCGCCTGTACTCCTGCTCCTCGATCCTCAACGACCGCGGTCAGTACGCCTACTACGGCCGCGTCGGCGGCTGCCTGATCACCGGCAACGAGGACGGCGCCAAGCACTGCGCGATGAACGTCATCTACAGCCTCCAGCACCTCGGCTACGTCATCCCGCCGCAGGCCGACGCCGGCTGGGTCGGCCCGGCCGGGCCCGGCCCGTCCTACCTCGACCCCGGTTCCGGCGGTCCCGAGAACGACTTCACCAACCGCAACACCACCTTCATGACCTGGAACCAGCTCCACCTCGCCCGGATGCTCAAGGACGCCGGCGGCATCCCCGCCCACGGCAACCAGCGCGCAGAGTGGGATGCCGGCTGCCGCTTCGACTTCGAGAACCCGGAGCACCGCTGATGTGCTTCGGCGCCACGGACGGCGTGAAGGTCACAACCCTGATCATGCGCCAGGCAAAGCAGGGCACCGGACCGACCGGCTACCGCTGCACCGCCTCCAGGGTGCTCGCGACGTCCGCCTGCTCCTGGCACCCAGGCGGCTACGCCTGCCCTGCCCGCTCGAACACGGAGGTCACGTCTCCGACCGCCTCCACCGAGTTCTCTCCAGCCCTTTCCTCGAAGGCCTGCGCCAGTCGCGCCCACATCCGAGAACGTTCGCAGCAGACGCGGCACATCTCTTCTTGACTCAGCGCCTCAGGTCGTGGAAGTCCAATCCGCTCCTCGAAGCCCACTTCACTTCCGAGGTGTGCGCCCAGGTCGCCGATCCTGCCTTTCCGCTTTTCGTGGACCGAGCGTACCGTCTGCTGGAATTCCCGGTGAGAACTGTCGGAGACCTGGTGGCGGCGGCGCACCTCCCGCAGCTGCATCACCGGATCATCGCCATAGCTGGGACATGAATGCTCGAACAGGAGTGAGTTGCATTCGGCGAACTCCTGCACGGCCCTGATGAAGTCGAATCTGGTCTGCCAGTGGTGCCGATCGACGGCGAAGTCGCGAGCCATCCTCCAGGTGTTGCCCTCCTCATCGAGCCACCGTCGCTGCACCTCGCCGGCATCGAGGCGCGAGTTTGAAATATCGCGCTCGCGGCGCTCCCATATCTGAACCATCAGGCCTGCCACCTTCTGCAACAGGTCATGCTGGTATTTGATCAGCTCCAGATCGTGCACGCCTACGGGGCGGAGAAAGGTCGGGTTCTTGAGCGGATAGTGCTCGTTCTCCCATACCACGAATTCATTGAAGGTCCGCAGGCCGACCAGATCCGGATCCTCCGCCACGATCCACGGCCGCATCGACGCTATGGAGCTGCTGTCCGCCCGTCGGCATGCCATGTCCAGATGGTCCACAGCCCGTTCGGCCAGGGATGCCGCATCGCCTTCCAGCCTTATCGGCCTACGCTTGTCGAGAGGTAGCAGGCCGATGGCGAAAATACATGCAGAGTAGTAGAAGTCGTGCCATGGAATCCGTCGGAGAGGCAGTCCTCTGAACCATGCGAACCGTATTTCCCGCTGGATGTGCCTAGCGGGCATCGGCCACTTCCATTCTCGTCCGGCGACCCTGGCCAGTAATTGCGCAGCGGCCTTTCTCGATTTCGCCGGACGTGAATGACCGTAAACCCTGGCGTACTTCAGTTCGCGTAGGCCTCTGCAGACCCCCAACGTCCTCCTGGCCTCCCGGGTCCAGCATCGCCGAGCCGGTGCCCATACCAGCATGAGCCTCAGGGCCACGCGCGAGATGGTGCCCCCTGGGACTCTCCGGAAGCGGTAGGCTCCGCGCAGTTCCTGGGCTTTTGCCTGGCCGACGAACTGGAAGAATTCCTGGACGAGAAGCTTTCCGTTCTTCCCTCTGGACGTGTTCGCGAAATCTCTGGCCAGGAGCTTCTCGATGCCACCTGCGCCCCCCGATCCGGCGTGGTCTCCATGATCCCGGAGATGCGCGGCAAAGTCGGATTCATAATCCTTGAGCATTTTCAGGATTCGGCTGCGCAAGTGCCTGAGCTCGACGTCTCGCTTGCTTGTTCCGGCTGGTCTTCTGTTGCACGAGCACCAGTCGTCTATCAGTTGCTCGCCCATGCCGAGTAATATCGCTTGGCGGTACCGGGCGGTGAGCAGTGCTGGCCGCCACCAGTTCTTGCGAACCCCGATTTTGCGGAAGTATGCCGGGGTTCCTTTCATCCAGGCCAGGCGTTCGACGTCGCGGTTCAGGCCCAGCTTGATGATGTCCTGATAGGTCATCAGCGCATCGAGACACAGGCCGAGCTGCTCCTGAATGAATCCGACCTCAAGTCGGAGGAACGGGTTGTGCGGGTCCTGTGAAATCGCATCGAAGTACTTTCCCAGCGCCTCGTCGTAACGCCTGGAGAACTTGTATTTCTGTGCCTCTTGGACATCCCTGAAGAGCCCGTGCGGGATGGCCAGGCCATGCCATGCGGCCCAGGGCGGTTTCTCCACAAGCCGCGTCAATGGAAGAATGAAGGCGCAGACCTCGTAGGCGGCGCTCTTTACGGCAGCCTCGAACGTCGACCCGGTGCAGGTAATCGATTGGCTGGCCCACTTGGGGAGGACAATGACCTGAACTGTCACGCTGCACGCGTTCTCCGGGCTTCGATAGAGAACTCCGTTCACCTGATAGGAGTACCTGACATGGGTCGCGCTCAAGAGCCTCCCAAGAGCTGCCACCAGAGTGGCGGGTGAATTGCCGGAGTCCAATGCCGGACTGTTCAGGACTTCTACGAAATCGATCTGCTGCGACCCGCCGGGCATGGGGGAGGGAGCCTCCAGGCTGACCTCGGCCAGGGCTTCCCGAAAATGCGTAGTCAGTCTCTCTGTCTCGATCTCCGGGCCGCCACCCTCGCTACTGAACGTGGGTACTGAGATCGGCCCGGGAACTATCATTCTGCGACTGATTCGGAATCTTCGAAAACAGTAGCAGGATCCGATTGTGAATATTGCGACTATGAAGAATTTGAAATGACTCGAAGCTTGAAGGGAGGTAACCCATGGATTGTCCTGGGCGCCTACGGGGGTGTGCCAGAACGATGCTATTCCCCAGAGGGAGACGGATGTCGACAGCAGGAACCCGCACAGCCATCCGTAGCCGCCGAAGGCCGGCCTGGGGACCTTCATGCGAAGCCATTGCCCCGGATTTTCTCTCCACCAAGACATGCGTACCCCAGGTCCAAGGGCTCCTACGACGGGGCCGGTATCTCCAACGTAGGCATCGGGTGCACCGCGTGCACCCCCTGCCGTGCACGGGTACCAACCGTCGTCGCGCGCGTGTGAATCGGCCCGAAGCATTCCGGACTGCGGGGTTGAATGGGGGCGCTGGTCGTCCTTGGAGACCTGGCCGTAACGTCTCCCGGCGCGCCGCCGACTCGGTCTCAGGTCAGCCCGTTCGCAAGGGTGTTGTCGTCCAGGGGCGCGTCGAGGAGGGCGAGCAGGCCGGGGTGGACCAGGGCGCCGGGGAGGCGGGGGTGGTCGGTGAGGATGCCGGTGGTGCGGAGGCGGTCGAGGGCGGGTTGTGGGGGGTGGGCGATTCGGTCGTGCAGCCAGGGGGCCGATACTGCGGGGGTGGCGCGCAGCTGGTGCAGGACGGCGGTGGCGGCCGGGTCGCCCGCGACTTCGGCGAGTGAGGCGTCGAGCACGGCGCGGTAGGTGGTGAGGGTGGCGCTGCGATGCCGGGCGGTCTCGGTGACGGCCCGGGCGACGACCTCACCCCAGCTGCTCAGCCGGCCCTCGGCGGCGGCGACCAGGGCCTCGTCGTGCTCCCGGCGGTGCCCGTGGACCCAGCCGTCGAGGTCGAGCAGCAGCCCGGGCAGCAGTCCCGCCGCCACCAGGTCGCACTGCCACAGCAGCCGGGCGAGGCGGCCGTTGGCGTCGGGGAACGGGTGGATGGTCAGCAGGCCGAGCGCGGCCAGGGCCGCGGCGTCCAGCGGCGGCGAGGTGGTGCGGGTGCCCCACGCGTACCAGCGCTCGAGGTGCTCGCGCAGCTCGTCGGCGGCGGCGTCGATCGCGAAGACGCGTCCGTCGTCCCAGGTGACGACGGCGCGCGAACGGCGGAAGCCGCCTGGGGACGGGATGTTGGGGTCGCCCGCGATCAGCAGCCGGTGCAGTTCGACGAGCGCGTCCGGGGTGAAGCACGGGCGCCGGCCGGGCTGTTCGGCGACCTCCTCGCGCACCGACTGGACCGCCAGCAGGCCCGCCGCGGTACGGCTCTCGGCCGCGGCGGCCAACTGCTCGGCCAGCCGCGCGGGATCCGCCCCCGCCACGTGGCGGCGGCGCAGCTTGGCGCGCACCCGTGGGCGGTGGAACAGGTCGGGGTCGTCCAGGTACGCCGCGTCCCGCCGCAGCGCGGCCAGGGCGTCGAGTGCCTCGCGGCGGGCGGCGGCGGGAACCGCCGCGGCGTCGAGCGGCGGGGGGGGGGGGGGGGGCGGGGCGCGCGGGGGGGGGGGGGGGGGGGGGGGGGGGCCGGGCGCCCCCCCGCGGGGGCCGGCGGGGGGGGGGGTGTTTAT
>NZ_JBSFXE010000059.1:0-32449 GCF_053595195.1 Kitasatospora sp. NPDC002522 | reverse complement strand
CGGCGGGGGTGGGGGAGAGCTGCGTCATCGACTGCTCCAAGGGATTCTCGTGGTGCGGGAGACCTATTCGTCAGGCCGGAAGACAAATTAGTATGCCCAGGTCGAGACAGCAAGGGACACCACGAGGAGATCCTGATGGGCACGCAGCGAGTTGTGATCGGGGTCGACAGTTCGACCCAGTCCACCAAGGCGCTGGCCGTGGACGCGGACACGGGCGAGGTGCTGGGCCAAGGACGGGCCGCGCACACCGTCACCGGGACCGGCGGGGCGCGCGAGAGCGATCCGGAGCAGTGGTGGTCGGCGTTCGTCGAGGCGGTCGCGGCCACCGGGTGGGCGGGCCGGGCGGAGGCCGTGTCGGTCGGCGGGCAGCAGCACGGCCTGGTGACCCTGGACGCGAACGGTGCGCCGGTGCGACCCGCGATGCTCTGGAACGACACGCGGTCGGCGGCGCAGGCCGAGCGGCTGGTCGCCGAGCGGGGGCCGCGGTGGTGGGCGGAGCGGGTCGGCAGCGTTCCGGGGGCGTCGTTCACCGCATCGAAGTGGGCCTGGCTCCGGGAGAACGAGCCCGCCGCGGCGGCGGCGACCCGGCGGATCCGGCTCCCGCACGACTTCCTGACGGAGCGTCTGACCGGCCAGGGCACGACCGACCGCGGCGACGCGTCGGGCACGGCCTGGTGGACCTCGGACGGGTACGACGCGGAGATCCTCGACGCGCTGGGGCTGAGCGTGCGTCAACTTCCGCGGGTGGTGGAGCCGGGGGAGAGCGCGGGCACTGTGCGGGCGGGCGGCCCGCTGCGGGAGGGTACGAGGGTCGCGCCGGGCACGGGCGACAACATGGCCGCCGCGCTGGGGCTGGGGCTCACGCCCGGCACCCCCGTGCTCAGCCTGGGGACCTCGGGGACGGTCTACGCGGTCACCCGGGGGCGCCCGGTGGACGCGACCGGAACGGTGGCGGGCTTCGCGGACGCGCTCGGCGGCTGGCTGCCACTGGCGTGCACGCTGAACTGCACGCTCGCCGTGGACCGGGTCGCCGCCCTGCTCGGACGCGGACGCGAGGACGTCGAACCCGGCGGCACTGCCGTCGTCCTGCCGTACCTGGACGGCGAGCGGACCCCCGACCTGCCGTACGCGGCCGGGCTGTTCCACGGTATCCGGCACGACACCACGCCCGGGCACCTGCTCCAGGCCGCCTACGACGGCGCGGCGTACTCGCTGCTGGCCGCGCTGGACGAGGTCCTGCGAGCCGGGGGCGAGGCCGCGGCCGACGGGCGGCCGCTGCTGCTCATCGGCGGGGGAGCGCAGGGCGCGGCGTGGCAGCGGACGGTGCTGAGGCTGTCGGGGCGGCCGGTCCAGGTGCCGCGGGCGCGGGAGTTGGTCGCGCTGGGGGCGGCGGCGCAGGCCGCGGCACTGGTCACCGGGGAGGCCCCGGACGAGGTCGCGCGCCGTTGGCGCACGGCGGACGGACCGGTGCTGGACCCCCTGCCCCGGGACACGGAGGCCCTGGAGCGGCTGGACCGGACCCTGCGCCGGGCCGGCGCGCTGCTGGCGGAGTGAGGCCGGCCCCGGGCCGGCTCACCCGGCCGGTGGCCCGGAGTGCCGCGCGCCCGGGCCCGACCCCGACCGGTTCGAAAGTTTCGAAAGCTGTGGGAAGGGCCCGGGCCGAGGGGCGGCCCGGCCCGGTCGGGTCAGGGCCGAGCGGGCGCGACGGTGCTGGAGCGCACCACCAGGGTGGTCGCCAGTTCGAGGCGGGTGGGCGCCGCCGGGGCCTCCCCGCTGCGGAGGGCGAGGATCAGGCGGGTCGCCTGCTCGGCCATCTCGCGCAGGGGCTGGCGGACGGTGGTCAGCGCCGGGCTGGTCCACTTCGCGATGTCCAGGTCGTCGTAGCCGACGACGGACAGGTCCTCGGGCACGCGCAGGCCGCAGACCCGGGCGGCCTCCATGACGCCCAGCGCCTGCAGGTCGCTGCCGGCGAAGATCGCGGTGGGTCGGTCGGGGAGCTCCAACAGGCGCTTGGCCTGGGCGAATCCGCCCTCGGCGTGGAAGTCGCCGAACGCGGTCAGCTCGGGGTCCACCCCCAGGCCGGCCATGGACATCGCGGAGCGGTAGCCGTCCAGCCGGGCCAGCGAGCAGAGGGTGTCCGCCGGGCCGGTGACGATGGCGATGCGCCGGTGGCCGAGCTCGACCAGGTGCCGGGTGGCGGCGAGGCCGCCGGCCCAGTTGGCCGAGCCCACCGAGGGCACGTCCGGATCGGGGTTGCCGGCCGGGTCGATGATCACGAACGGGATGGACCGCGCGCGCAGTTGGCGCTTCAGCTCGGGCGGCAGGCTGGAGAAGACCAGTACGACGCCCAGCGGTCGCCGGCGCAGCACCGCCTCGATCCACTCCGGCCCCGGGGCGTGGCGCGAGCCGCTGTGGGTGACCACGACCGCCGCACCGTGCTCGTTCGCCACCGCCTCGACGCCGCGCAGGAGTTCCATCGCCCAGAGGCTGTCGAGCTCGTGGAAGACGATCTCCACGAGGGGCGCCTCACCGCTGCTGCGGGCGGCGCGCTGGTAGTCGTGGGCGCGAAGGACCTGCTCGACGCGGAAGCGGGTGGACGCCGAGACGTCGGTGCGGCCGTTGAGAACCTTCGAAACCGTCGAAACGGAGACCTCGGCCTCGCGGGCGACGTCCGCGAGGGTCGCCCGTCCCAGTTCATCGCCCTTTTCCATGGACGCAGCATAGGGCACCGGCGGCGCAGGGCAGTTGGCGCATCACGCTTCAGTAACCCTCGGCACGAGGGGTTGACCCGAAACATCCTCGCAACTTAGCGTCCCGGCCAAGCGGGGATTTCGAGAAGCGGATCGAAACTTTTAGGAGAGTCCTGATGAAGAGACGCGCTTTCGCTGTTGCGCTCGGTCTGACCACGGCCATGGTGGCGCTGACCGCCTGCGGCAGCGGCGGTTCCTCCTCCGCCGGCGGGGACTCCGGCACGATCCACGTCCTGGTCTACGGGGACGCCAGCAACAAGGTCGAGAAGCAGATCGTCGACACCTTCAACAAGACGTCGAAGGTCAAGGCCGTCCTGGACACCATCCCGGGCGCGGACTACCAGGCCAAGCTCAACACCATCATCAACACCCCCCAGGCGCCGGACGTCTTCTTCAACTGGGGCGGCGGCAGCATCCAGCCGTACGTGAAGTCCGACCTGCTGCTCCCGCTGGACGACATGATCGCCGCGGACCCGGGGCTGAAGGGCAACTTCCTGACCTCGGTGTTCAACACCGCGGTGATCGACGGCAAGTCCTACGGCATCCCGATGCGCGGCACCCAGCCCGTGCTGCTCTTCAACAACAAGAAGGTGCTGGCCGACGCCGGCCTGAGCGTCCCGAAGACCTGGGACGAGTTGCTGAGCGCCGTCCAGACGCTCAAGGCCAAGGGCATCACCCCGTTCGCCCTCGGCGGCGGCGACCAGTGGCCGACCCTGATGTGGTACGAGTACGTCTTCGACCGCGTCGCGGGCCCCGAGCTGTTCCAGAAGGCGCTGTCCGGCGACAAGAGCGCCTGGGAGAGCGACGACGCCAAGAAGGCGCTGGGCATGCTCAAGCAGCTGGTCGACGCGGGTGCGTTCGGGTCGAACTTCGACTCGGTCAAGTTCACCGACGGCGGCTCCCCGGCCCTGCTGGCCAAGGGCAAGGCGGCGTTCGAGCTGATGGGCTCCTGGGAGTACGCCACCCAGCAGGACGCCAACCCCGACTTCACCAAGACCAGCCTCGGCTACAGCAACTTCCCGAGCATCGCCGGCGGCAAGGGCGACCCGTCCAACGTGGTCGGCAACACCAACAACTTCTACTCGGTGCTGAAGAAGAGCAAGCACCCCGAGGCGGCCGCCGCCTTCCTGAAGCTCATGTACTCCGACGAGTTCGTGAAGGCCCAGCTGGCGATCGGCAACCTGCCGACCACCACCAACACCGAGCAGTTCCTCGGCACCGCGGCCAACCCCGACTACTCGAAGTACCAGTACAACCTGGTCAAGGCCGCCCCGTCGTTCCAGCTCTCCTGGGACCAGGCGTACCCGCCGGCCGCCAACACGCCGATCCACACCGCCGTCCAGCAGTTCTTCAACGGCAAGCTCGACGTGGACGGCTTCATCAAGGCCATGCAGGCCCTGCCCGCCTCCTGAGACGAATCGCCATGAGTGCACTCTCCTTCGTGTCCGCGTCCGGTCGTCGCCTGCGGGCGGAGCGCCGGACCGGCGTCGGGGTGACCCGCCCGGGCCTTGCCTGGGCGGTGCCCGCGACCGTGTTCTTCCTGATGTTTGCAATCGTGCCGCTGCTGCTGGTGGCGGTGCTCTCCTTCACCAGCTGGAACGGTGTCGACGCCCCCCGGTTCAACGGCCTCGCCAACTGGACCAAGCTGCTGCACGACCCGGTGATGACGCAGAGCATCTGGCTGACCCTGGTGCTCACCGTGGCCGGCGCGGTCGTGCAGACCCCGGTGAGCATCCTGCTGGGCGTGTGGGCGGCCGGCCACCAGCGCAACCGCGCCGTGCTGTCCGCGATCTTCTTCGTCCCGCTGCTGCTGTCCGCGACCGCGATCTCGGTGGTCTGGCGCGCCATCCTGGACCCCAACTTCGGCGTGCCCTCGCAGATGCAGTGGCTGTTCGGCGACGGCAACCTGATGGGCAGTCAGAGCGGTGCCATCGCGGTGCTCACCTTCGTCGGCATGTGGCAGTGGACGCCCATGCACGCCCTGCTCTACCAGGGCGGCGCCCGGGCGATCCCCCGGGTGCTCTACCAGGCGGCGTCGATCGACGGCGCCGGCAAGGTGCGGCAGTTCTTCCACATCACCCTGCCGCAGCTGCGCAACACGATGATCACCTCGGTCATCCTGATGCTGGTCGGCGGTCTCACCACCTTCGACACCGTCCTCATCCTGACCCAGGGCGGCCCGGGCACCGACACCACCAACAGCGCCTTCTACATGTACCAACAGGCGTTCAAGAGCTTCGACTTCGGCGCGGGCTCGGCCATCGCCCTGGTCCTCGTGGTGGTCGCCACCCTGATCTCGCTCGCCGTCGTGCGCCTGTCCGGCTACGACAAGATGCGCAGCACCACGGAGGGACTGTGATGCGACGGCGCCCCAACTACCTCGCCGGGCTCGGCTCGCTGGTCTGGCTGGCCCTGGTCGGCTTCCCGCTGTACGTCCTGCTGATCTCGACGTTCCGCACCCGCTCCAACTACTCCTCGCAGGGGCCGCTCACCTTCCCCTCCGAGCTGACCCTGCAGAACTACGTCGACGACTTCTCCAACGGGTTCGGCCAGGACTTCCTCAACACGCTCCTGGTCACCGTGAGCGTGGTCGCGATCGTGCTGCTCGTCGTGCCCCCGCTCGCCTACGCCATCGTGCGGGCCCGGGGCAGGACGATCGGCACGGTGTTCCGGATCTTCCTGCTGGGCCTGGCGATCCCGGCGCAGGCCGTGATCGTGCCGATGTTCTACGTCATCAGCAAGGCCGGCCTCTACGACAACCTGCTCGGCATCATCCTGCCCACCGCGGCGTTCTGCCTGCCGGTGTGCACCCTGGTCCTCACCGGTGCCATGCGCGACATCACCGGCGAGCTCTACGAGGCCATGGCCATGGACGGCGCCACCCCGTGGCGGGTGTTCTGGCAGCTGGTGGTGCCGCTGTCCAAGGGCGGCCTGTCGTCCGTCGTGGTCTTCGCCGCCCTGCAGGCGTGGAACGGCTTCCTGTTCCCGCTGATCCTCACCCAGTCGGAGAGCACCAAGGTCATCACCCTCGGCCTGTACAACTTCCAGACTGAGCACGGCGTCGACGTGCCCGGCCTGCTCAGCGCCGTCGTGCTGTCGATGCTCCCGATCTTCATCGTCTACCTGTTCGCCCGACGCGCCTTGGTCCAGGGCCTCATGGGCGTCGGAGGAAAGTGACCGGCAACATGAACCTGGCCCTCCCGTCCGCTGCCCCCACCACCCGCTGGCGCGACCGCGCGCTCAGCCCCGAGGAACGTGCCGACTCCCTGATCGCCGAGATGACGCTGCCGGAGAAGCTGGCCCAGCTCGTCGGCGTCTGGGTCGGCGCCTCCGACGAGGGCGGCGACGTCGCCCCGCACCAGCACGACATGGAGGAGCCGCCCGACCTCGACGACCTGCTCCCGTCCGGCCTCGGCCAGTTGACCCGGCCGTTCGGCACGGTGCCGGTCGACCCGGCGCTGGGCGCGCTCTCGCTGGCCCGCAGCCAGCAGCGCATCGCCGCCGCCAACCGCTTCGGGATACCCGCCCTCGCGCACGAGGAGTGCCTCGCCGGCTTCGCCGCCTGGGGCGCCACCGCCTACCCGGTGCCGCTCTCCTGGGGCGCCACCTTCGACCCCGACCTGATCCGCCGGATGGCCGCCGCGATCGGCCGCGACATGCGCGCGGTCGGCGTCCACCAGGGCCTGTCCCCGGTCCTCGACGTCGTCCGCGACGCCCGCTGGGGCCGGGTCGAGGAGACCATCGGCGAAGACCCGTACCTGGTCGGCACGGTGGCCACCGCCTACGTGCAGGGCCTGGAGTCCGCCGGGATCGTCGCCACGCTCAAGCACTTCGCCGGCTACTCCGCCTCGCGAGCCGGACGCAACCTCGCCCCCGTCGGCATGGGCGCGCGCGAGCGAGCCGACGTGATCCTGCCGCCCTTCGAGATGGCGGTGCGCGAGGGCCGGCCCCGCTCGGTCATGCACGCCTACACCGACACCGACGGCGTGCCCTCGGCCGCCGACGAGGCCCTGCTGACCGAACTGCTGCGCGACACCTGGGGCTTCGAGGGGACCGTGGTCGCCGACTACTTCGGCATCGCCTTCCTCAAGGTGCTGCACGGCGTCGCCGGGGACTGGGCCGAGGCCGCCGCCCTCGCCCTGGCCAGCGGCGTCGACGTGGAACTGCCCACCGTCAAGACCTTCGGCGAGCCGCTGCTGCGCGCCGTCGAGGACGGCACCGTGCCCGAGGCGCTGGTCGACCGGGCGCTGCGCCGGGTCCTGGTGCAGAAGGTCCAACTCGGCCTGCTGGACCCGGACTGGGACGCCGTCCCGACCGCCCTGGCCGGCCTCCCGCTGGACGACCCGCAGGCGCTGCGCGGCGCGGTCGACCTGGACCGCCCCGAGAACCGCTCGCTGGCCCGGGAGATCGCCGAGCAGGCCGTGGTGCTGCTGCGCAACGACGGCACCCTGCCGCTGCGCAGCCCGCGCCGGATCGCCCTGATCGGCCCCAACGCCGAGACCCCGACCTCGGTGCTGGGCTGCTACGCCTTCCCCGTGCACGTCGGCAGCCAGCACCCCGACATCCCGGCGGGCATCGAACTGCCCACGCTGCGCCAGGCGTTGGCGGCCGAGTTCCCCGGCAGCGAGATCTGGACGGCGGCCGGGGCGAGCGTCGACGGGCCGGACACCTCCGGTTTCGCCGAGGCACTCGAGGCGGCCCGCCGGGCCGATGTCGTGATCGTCGCCCTCGGCGACCGGGCCGGCCTGTTCGGGCGCGGCACCAGCGGCGAGGGCTGCGACGTCGAATCGCTTGAACTGCCGGGCGTGCAGCAGCAGTTGCTCGACGCGCTGCTGGACACCGGCAAGCCCGTGGTGCCGGTGCTGCTGGCCGGGCGCCCCTACGCCCTGGGGCGCGCGGTGACCGAGTCGGCGGCCCTCGTGCAGACGTTCTTCCCCGGCGAGGCCGGGACCGAGGCGGTCGCCGCGGTGCTCAGCGGCCGGACCAACCCCTCGGGCCGACTGCCCGTCAGCATCCCGGCCCGCCCCGGCGTCCAGCCCTCCACCTACCTCGGGGCCCGCCTGGCCGGACCCAGCGAGGTGTCCAGCACCGACCCCACCCCGGCGTTCGGCTTCGGCCACGGCATCGGCTACACCGCCTTCGCCTGGACCGACCTGACGGTGGAACAGGCCGGCGCCGCGACCGACGGCACGGTCGAGCTCTCCTTCACCCTGCGCAACACCGGGGAGCGCAGCGGCAGCGAGACCGTCCAGCTCTACCTGCACGACCCGGTCGCCAGCGTCGTCCAGCCGGTGCAGCGGCTGATCGGGTACCGGCGGATCACCCTCGACGCGGGCCAGGAGACCCGTGTGCGGATCGGCGTCCCCGCCGACCTCGCGTCCTTCACCGGGCGCGACGGCCGGCGCATCGTGGAGCCCGGCGAGCTGGAGCTGCGGATCGCCGCCTCCAGCACCGACGTCCGGCTCACCGCCACCGTCCGGCTGGACGGACCGGTCCGCGTCCTGGACCACACCCGGCGCCTGCACGCGGACCTCCGCACCGCCTGACCCGTCGTCACCAACGGCCGCCGGCCGCACCCTTCACCGGGCGCGACCGGCGGCCGACGCACGTCGCCCGCCCGTCCGCCACCGGACCCCGGCGTGGAACTTTCACGGCGGACGGCGGGAGCACGGCCGGGCGGGCCGCGAACGCGCAGGCCGTGGGGCCGGTGCGAGCCGCCCGCCGCGGAGCCCCGGCGGGTCGTTGACGGCGGCGGCGGGAGCGCCCGAGCATCGGGGGTGTCTTCCGCGGCGGCGCCGGAACTCCCTCGACATCCACGGCGATTCCTACGGAGAGGTCCCATGTTCCGAATCCGCTCGCTCGCGTCCCGGCTGCTCGGCACCGCCGCCGCGCTCGGCCTCGCGCTGGGCCTGAGCCTGCAGGCCGTCCCCCCGGCCGCGGCCGCCTCGCTGACCCAGATCACGAACTTCGGCACCAACCCGACCGGCCTGCAGATGAACCTGTACGTGCCGGCCGGCGTCAAGGCCAACCCGCCGATCCTGCTGGCCCTGCACGGGTGTCAGGGGTCGGGCCCCTACCTGTACTCGAGCACCGACTTCGGGTCGCTGGCCGACCAGTACGGGTTCCTCGTCATCTACCCCTCGACCAACCCCGGCGGAAGCTGCTGGGACGTCTCCTCCGACCAGGCGCTGACCCGGGGCGGCGGCAGTGACCCGGTCGGGCTGATGTCGATGATCACCTACACCGAGCAGCACTACGGCGGCAACCCCAACGCCGTGTACGTGACCGGGGAGTCGTCCGGCGGGATGATGACCAACGTGATGCTCGCCGACTACCCCGACGTGTTCAAGGCGGGCGCGGCGTTCATGGGAGTGCCCTACCACTGCTTCGCCACCGGCACGGTGCGCGGCTGGAACGGGCCCTGCGCCCAGGGCCAGGTGTCGATGTCCCCGCAGCAGTGGGGCGGCCTGGTGCGGGCGGCGGACCCGGGCTACACCGGTCCGCGGCCGCGCGTGCAGCTCTGGCACGGCACCGCCGACACCATCCTGAACTACAACAACCTCGGTGAAGAGATCAAGCAGTGGACCGACGTCCTCGGGGTGGGCCAGACCCCGTCGGCCACGGACAGCCCGGCGGCGAACTGGACCCGCACGCGGTACGCCAACAGCGCCGGCACCACCCAGGTCGAGGCGTACGCCATCTCCGGCGCCGGGCACCAACTGCCGGTCCAGGGAACCGCGATGGCCGCCAACGCGATCCACTTCATGGGTCTGGACGCGAGCTCCTCCGGCGGCGGCACGACCGGCGCGCTGCGCGCGGTGGGCGCGGGCAAGTGCCTGACCGACCCGAACACCGCGCTGGGCACCCAGCAGCTGATCAACGGCTGCAACGGCGCCGCCAACCAGACCTGGACCCGGACCGCGTCGAACCAGCTGACGGTGACCGTGGGCGGCACCACCCTGTGCCTGGACGCCAACGCCAAGGGCACCACCAACGGCACCAAGGTGATCGTCTGGTCCTGCAACGGCCAGCCCAACCAGCAGTGGCAGGTGAACGCGAACGGCACCGTCACCGGCGTGCAGTCGGGCCTCTGTCTGGATGTCGCCGGCCTGGCCACCGCCGACGGCTCGCCCGTCCAGCTGTGGGGCTGCAGCGGCGGCAGCAACCAGCAGTGGAAGCTGGGCTGACAACCGCTCCGTACACGAGTGCCGGCCCGCAGCGGCGCCCCGTGGGGGTGAGCGCTGCCGCGGGCCGGCCGCCTCGGGGGGACGTCAGTGGTCCGAGGCGTCCCGGCCGCGGCGGTGTGCGGCGTCCGCGCCCAGGGCCAGGTCCTGCTGGAGGGCGACGTAGGCGGGCTTCGGCTTCATGGCGACGTCGTAGAGCAGGCCGTAGCCCGTCCCGCTGAAGGTGCCCGGAATCCAGGAGTCGCCGTCGTACACGCCCCAGGCGGTGAACGACACGCACTGCCGGACGAGCTGGCAGGCCTTCAGCATCTCGGAGAACTCGTACGGCTGGGCGAACGCGGCCAGCTGGCTGGTGGGGACCTGCTCCGTCGCGTTGTTGACGAAGGTGCGCACGTCCGCCTCGGTGACCGCGACCTTCAGCCCGAGGTCGGCGTAGGACTGCAGGTCGGCCTGGAAGCGCTGGGCGTCGAAGCCGTACTGGGTGTCCAGGTGCCCCTGCTCGCCGATCCCGTCGACCGGGACGCCCTGGGCCCGCAGCTTCGCGAAGTAGTCGTGGACGGCCGTGAACTTGGCGTTGGTGCCGTCCTGCCCGGCGATGTTGTAGTCGTTGTAGAACAGCAGGGCCTTCGGGTCGGCCTGGTGCGCCCAGCGGAAGGCGTCGGCGATGATGCCCTCGCCCAGGCGCTTGATCCAGAAGTCGTCGCCGTTGAGGCCGTTGGGCAGGGCGTTGGCGTCCCAGGAGTTGGCGAAGACCTCGTTGGCCACGTCCCACTGCCAGACCTTGCCGCGGAAGTGGCCGACCTCGTCCGTGATGTGCCGGTGGAGGATCTCGCGCAGCTGCGCGTTGCTGATGGTCCCGTCGTCGACGCCCGTGGTGAGCCAGGCCGGCAGCTGGTTGTGCCACAGCAGGGTGTGGCCGCGGACCGCCTGTCCGTGCTGCTGGGCGAACTGCACCAGCTGGTCGGCCGGGCCCCAGTCGTAGCTGCCCCGGCCCGGCTCCACCGCCTCCCACTTCATGGCGTTCTCCGGCGTGACGACGGAGAACTGGTCGGCGACGATGCCGGTGTACGCCTGGTCGGTCCCCAGGTGGGCCATGTCGACGGCGGTTCCGATCCGCAGGTTCTGCTGCGAACCCAGGGCGCGCAGCGAGTCGCCCGGTACCGACGGCGCCTTGTCCCCGGCGGCGGCCGCGATCGCGGACGGAACGAGCAGGAGGACGGCGGCCATACCGGCGGCGGCCGCGAGTGGGCGGCGTAGCTTCACGGTGAACTCCTCGAAAGTTTCGAAATCTGTATCGAACTTCCATGAAGCTAGTGCCGAAAATCCGCCGGAGTCAATCATCGTGCAAGCATCATGAGTTGCAGCTGGGCAGGCCGAACGTGCCGCAGGCGGCTGACGGTGCGCCGGTTTCCCGTGGTCAACGCCGTCCAGATGGCGGCGGATGCGGGCCAGGCGGGTACGTGGAAAGTTTGAGCTGGTGATTCGGTAGTTACCGATCTGCCCGCCGCACCGTGACGGTGCGGCGGGCAGGAGTGGGTCCGTGTGCAGGTGTCAGCCGGCGGTGAACCCGCCCCACACCGCCGCGGCGCCGCCCGCGCTTCGGGCGTCCACGCGGTAGGTGTCGCCCGCGGCGCTGCGCGTGCCGGCGGCGTGGTTGAACTGCGCGGCGAACTCATGCTGACCTGCGGGCACCGTCCGGCCCGCCTTCAGCACCCAGCGGTAGACCAGCACGCCGCCGCTCTCCTGCACGGTGACGGTGAAGTCGTCGTTCGGCAGGGTCCGCCAGTTGCCGGTGTCCCGGACGCTGCCGGTCTGCACGATGCGCACCTCCACCGTGAGTGCGCTGAGCGGCTGACCGGTCTTCAGCGTCAGGTTGTTCTGCTCCCAGTACACGGTGCTGTGCGGGTCCACCGCGCCGACCGACACCAGCGGCCCGTTCTGCGTCCGGGCCGTCGCGGACGGCGTCGGACGGGCGCTGCTCGGACCGGGGTTCGGCGCGGGGTTCGCGCCGCCGCCGGCCGAGGGCGTCGGGTCGGGGGTGGCCGTCTCGCTCGGCACCGCGGGGGCGGTGCTGGGCGCGGGCGGCGGGGTTCCGACGATGCCGGCGACGGCGAAGCCGCCGGTGGCCAGCAGGCCGGCCGCGGCGAGCACGGCGAGCGCCGCCTTCGGCCCGGACAACCCGAGGCGGCGAGGTCGGCGGCGGCTGACGGCGGGGGCGGCCGCGCCGCGCTCCATCCGGGCCAGGATGCGGGCCCGGTCGGGCTGATGGGCGTCGGCGGCCTCACGCAGCCGACGGGCGATCTCCTCGTTCACCGGGTCCTCCTTCCTGCCACCAGTTCGTCGGCCATCCGTGCGCCGAGCATCTTCTCCAGTTCGGACATCGCCTTCGAGGTCTGGCTCTTGACCGTACCGACCGATATGCCCAGCGCGGCCGCGGTCTCCTTCTCCGACAGGTCGAAGGCGTGCCGCAGCACCACGCACGCCCGCTTGCGGAACGGCAGCCGGGCGAGCGCCGCACGGACGTCCAGCACGGCCGCCACGTTCGGCCCCTCCACCTTCTCCGGGCCGCGCGACCAGAACAGGGCGATCCGCCGCCGCTCGCGGACCGCGCTGCGGATCCGCTCCCGCGCCATGTTGGCCACCACACCCCGAGCGTAGGCCAGTGGGTGGGCGGCTCCGCGCGCGCGGCCCCAGCTCTGCCACAGCGCCGTCAGCGCGTCCGCGGCGAGGTCGTCGGCGGCGTCCCGCTCACCGGTCAACATGTGGGCGAGACGGGCCAGTTCGGCGTAGTGGCGTTCGAAGAAGTCGTGGAACTCCGCGGACGCGTCATCGAGGACCATGTTCCCCGGTCGCCCCCTCCGTGCGATGTGCGCGTTAACAAGCGGCATGAGCGTAACAGTGCCCGGCCCCGCGCCGGTACGGACGTCGAGGGTCAATGCCGGGCGAACTGGACACGGGTCGGCTGCGCGACGTCCGGTTGCACGGTGAGCCCGTCGACGGTCAGGCGTTCCCCGTAGATGTCGGTGACCCGGATCGAGCCGCCGCACCCGGTGCCGTCGGCGGACAGGAAGTAGTTGTAGTCGGTGCGCGGCAACGGCCGCCAGCCGTCGCCCGCGCGGACCTCCAGCGTTGCCACGGGGTTGCGGTGGCCGATCACCTGGAGGCCGCACCAGTAGCGGCTGGAACCCGTCTTGTACCGGATGGCCAGCGGATCGACGGAGGCCGGGCTCAGCAGCGTCCAGGTGATCGAGAGCCGGCCGACGGACAGGTCGGCGAGGCGCGCGAACGCCTGCTGGCTGAGGTCGATCTGGCCGGGGGCGCAGGGCAGCGGGCACTCGTTGACGATCCGGACCGTCAGGGACTTCCCGTTGGCGGTGTTGATCTGCACGTACGCGCCGCACGCCCGGGACGTCTCGTAGTCCGTGTGGTTCATCGCCGCGACCATCATGTCGCCGCCGGAGGGCCGAACAGGCACGCGCCGTTCCCGTCGGCGGCCTCGTAGGCGGTGGCGACGCCCGGGTAGGAGACGCCCGGCTTGATCCGACCGGCCAGCGACGCCTGCGCGGGCGCGCGGTCACCGCCGCCGGGCGAGGCGGACGGCGCCGCCGAGCGGGACGGCGACGCGGAGGGGGCGGGGGACGAGGGCGGGGCGGACGCGGAAGCGCTCGTCGGGGGAGGGCTCGGGCTCTCGGCGGCCGTCGGGGTGTCGGCGGGGGAGGGAGCGCCGACGGAGGTCGTGGTGAGCGCGACCGGCACGGGACGCCCGGCCGCGGCGCCGCCTCCGGGCAGCAGGGTGACGGCCAGCCAGATGACGGCGCCGACGGCGATCAGGGCCGCGGGGACGCCCACGGTCAGCCGGCGGCGGCCGCGCAGGGGCGCGGCGGCGCCGTGCTTCGGGAAGCTCATGCGAATCCGTTCGGAGGGTTCGGGGTCGGTCGTGCGGTGCTGGGTTGCCGCCGCGGGCGGAAAGGTTGCCGCGACATCAGCCCGTAGTTGCCGCCGGCGCGGGAAAGGTTGCCGCGCGGCACGGAACCCGGAAATGGAGGCGGAGAGCACGCTGCCCGTCGCACCCCGAGGGGTACGACGGGCAGCGTGCTCTCCGGCGGAGAAGGTCAGTCGCAGACCGAGCCGTTCAGGGTGAACCGGGTCGGCGCCGCGTTCGTGCCCGAGTAGGTCGCCTGGAAGCCGAAGCTCGCGCTCGCACCGGGCGTCACGGTGCCGTTCCACCCGGCGTCGCGGGCCGTGACCGCGTTGCCCGACTGGCCCACCGTCGCGTTCCACGCGTTCGAGACCCGCTGGTCACCGGCGAAGGCCCAGCCCAGCGTCCAGCCCGAAACCGCCGAGGTGCCGGTGTTCTTGACGGTCACCGTCGCGGTGAAGCCGCTGCCCCAGGAGTTGTCCACCCGGTACGCCACGGCGCAGGACGCCGCCGGGGGCACGGGGTCGTCGTCCACCTCGGTCGCGGTGAACGACGCGCCCTGCACGCCCGGCCCGCCGACCGAGAACGCGGCGGAGCCGTTGGCCGAGTCCGCGTCCTGCGCGGCGGACACCGCGACCTGACGCACCGTCGACCAGTCGGCCGGCGTGAAGACCAGCGTCGAGGAGCCCGCCACGGAGAGGTCCGGGTCACCGGAGGCCCTGGCCACCGTCACCGTGACGCTCTGCGCGGGCGCCGAGGACAGCCGCACCCCCACCGCCGCCGAACCGCCCTCGGGCACCGACACCGCCGCGGGCACCACCTGCACGGCGGGCGTCGTCGGCGCGCTCCCGCGCTCCGCGGCGAACGCCGACAGCCAGGCCAGCGAGGCGTTCCAGTTGATCGCGACCTCGTTGGTGGAGTACGAGCCGATGTCGTCCACGTAGCACGCCGCCGGCGCGCAGCCGGTCAACTGCGCCTTGGCGACCGGGTCCTCCAGCGCCGCGTCCGGCCCGCCCGCGAAGGAGCCGGCCGGGGGGTGCGGGAGCGACGGGTCGTTCTGGTGCGCCCAGAACCGGTGGTGCTGGTTCTCGGAGGCCCGCGCGCCGTACCCGGTCACGTAGGAGCGGTCCAGGGCGTTGCGGCCCAGCAGGTAGTCCAGCGACTCCAGCGCGCCCGAGCGGTAGCGCTGCGCGCCGGTCAGCTCGTAGGCGACGGCCATCGTCATCGCGTTGTTGGCGACCTGACTGTTGGAGCCCCACACGTAGCCGTCGGCGGGGATCGGCACGGCGTAGCCCTGGCCCGCCATGGTCGTCAGGTAGCCGTCGGCGGCGGAGACCAGCAGGCCGCGCAGCCGGGTGACGTCGTCGGCGGGCAGGGCGACCCCGGGGACGGTGGCGAGGGTGATCCGGCCGAGCGTCGCGGTGCCGCCCCACCAGAAGCCGTCGACGGGCTTGGCGTGCCACGGGGAGGAGGTCACGGCGTCCCGGTACTGCGATTCGCCGGTGGTGGCCAGGAGTTCGGCGGCCGCCCAGTAGAACTCGTCCGACACGTCGGAGTCCTCGTAGGCACCGCCGCCGGTGTTGTCGGTCGCCGGGGCGAGCACGTTCGGGTTGGCCACGGCGGCCGCCCAGGCCCGGCGGGCCGCGGCCAGGCAGCGGCCGGCGAAGGCCGCGTCGTACGGCGCGTACACCCGGGCGCACTGCGCCGCGGTGGCCGCCAGGTTCAGCGTGGCCGCGGTCGAAGGGCGGTGCAACTCCCGCTTCTGGTCGTCGAGTTCAGGCCTGGTCGGAAGACCGGTCCACTGCGCGTCGTGCACCTTGTGGAAGGCCATGCCGGCCATCGGCCTGCCGTCCGGGACCTGCATCCGCAGCAGGAAGTCCAGCTCCCAGCGGGCCTCGTCCAGCACGTCCGGGACGCCGTTGCCGCGTTCCGGGACCCGCAGCGTCGAGTCGCCGACCGCCGACTCGTGGCCCGAACGGCGCGCCCGCTCGAAGGAGTTGACCAGTTCCCAGGTCGCGATGCCGCCGTTGACCACGTACTTGCCCTGGTCGCCGGCGTCGTACCAGCCGCCGCGGACGTCCTGCTGGTAGTCGCAGACCCCGGACTGGCACGGCACGCCGGTGTCGCCCTGGTTCGGAGCCACCCCCAGGTGCCCGGCCGGGCGGGCGTAGGCGCTGCCGGCCAGGGCCGCGTCGATCGCGATGCCGCTGCGCTGCTGGTAGAAGAACGACATGCTGTCGGCGCGCAGGCCGTCGTACAGCCCGGCCGAGAGGGCGAAGGGGTGACTGGCCTGGCCGCCGACGACCAGCGTGTAGCCGCTGCCGGAGCCGGTGTAGGCGCCGAAGTCCACCAGGTGCGTGGACTGGCCTGACGCCGCGTCGGCTCCGTGCACCGCGGTGGTACCCGAGGCGACCACGGTGCCGGCGGCGTCCCGCAGTTGCCAGGCGAGCGGGGCGGTGGCGGAGCTGACCACGGTGGCGCGCTTGGGACCGTCGGGCAGGTACCCGAGCTGGTTGACCCGGACCGGGACGTCGGAGGCCGCCGCGAGGGCGGGCGAGGCGGCCGCGCGCGCGGCCGGGGCCGTGAAGGCGGCCGTGGTGAGGCCGCCGAGCACCAGGGCGAGGCCGGTGAGTGCGGCGGCGGCGCGGCGGGGCACGCCGCGGACGGAGAGGGCGGGAGGCACGGGTGGGAGCCTTTCCTCGGTGGGGCAACAGCCGGGCGTCGGCCGGACCGAGCGGGAGGCCGGGCGACCTGACGGGGAGTGTGGGAGCGCTCCCAACCGCCATGAAGCCATCCCGGTCAGGGACAGGTCAAGACCCGCGGCGAAGACCCGCGGCCAGGACCGCGGTCGAGCGCCCACGTCGCCGACCGGGACGAGCTGCCACTGCTGGTTGGCGCCGTCCCGGTCGGCGTACTGGACGGCCTTGCCGCCGTCGGTGGTGGACGCTCCCTGGACCTCCATCGGCCTTGCCGCTGTACCGGTTCAGCAGGCGGGGAGGTAGCCGCCGGTCGAGTCGGCGAGGCGGAGGTGCTGGTTGGCGGCGTCGCGGTCGGTCCACTGGACGATGTCGGTACCGTCGGCGGTGGACCAGTTGTAGTCGTCCAGCACCCTGCCGGAGGTGCGGTTCTGCAGGCGGTGGTAGCCGTTGCCGGAGTCGAGGAACCGCCACTGGTGGTTCGCGGCGTCGGTGCGCGTCCACTGCGCCAGCGAAGAGCCGTCGGCGGTACCGAAGTTGTAGTCGTCGAGGGCCTTGCCACTGTTGTGGTTGACCGGCACGTACCACTTGGCCGGGTCGACCGTGGCGGCCGAGGCGCCGGTGGTGTCGACGGCGACCAGGAAGCCGGCCGGGAAGACCACCGAGAGCACCGCGGACAGCCGTGACCGTCAGCCGTGCCGCCGCGGGGCTGGTCCGGCCTTTCCGCGAGCGTTCATTGTCACCCTCCTGCGGGCGTGTTCGGGGCAGGACCGATCGGCCCTCGGCGCGAGGGCAGTGTGGGAGGTCCTGGGGCGGGGTAACCGGAGCTGATCGAGTGTTAGCGATAACAATCCGACGGGGCGTCCGGCCTGCGGCACGGAGAAAAGCATGGGGATGAAGGGGTGTCAAGGAGGTCCGCAGAGATCCGATCGGGCGACTGTGAGCAACCGTTCGCGCATGGCCCGCGGCGCGCGCCGGGCCGGATCGGGCGCGTCGGTCGACTCCGCTCCAGGTGGAGACCCCGGGTCGGCCGGGCGGGTCGCGATCGCCGCCGGCCGGCCGCGGTCCGAGCGGTGACGGTCAGTGAAGTCCGTTCGTCCTCATGGGAGTTTGCGGCTCCCCCGGGCGGGCGGCTGTCGCGCTCCCCCGGGTGGTCAAGATTGGGTAACGGGGTGTTAGAGGGCTTGTGGGGTCAAATGTGAGCGCTAACAATCACCACGAGCGAAACGGCGACGCCACATCGCGTTCACATGACCGATCCTCCGAGAGGAAGTCCGACATGTCCAAGAGAGCTGCGGCGGCCCTGGTCGCCGGTGCGATGGTCACCGTCCTCACCGCGTGCGGGTCCGGCGGCGGCGCGTCCGCAGACAAGGGCTCGCACAAGCTCGTCATGGGCTTCGCCCAGGTCGGCGCGGAGAGCGGATGGCGTACCGCGAACACCAAGTCCGTCCAGGACGCCGCGAAGAAGGCCGGCATCGAGCTGAAGTTCTCCGACGCGCAGCAGAAGCAGGAGAACCAGATCAAGGCGATCCGGTCCTTCATCCAGCAGAAGGTGGACGTCATCGCCTTCTCGCCGGTGGTGGAGTCCGGTTGGGACACCGTGCTGAAGGAGGCCAAGGACGCGCACATCCCGGTGATCCTCACCGACCGCGCGGTGGACTCCAAGGACGACTCGCTCTACGTCTCCTTCCTCGGCTCGGACTTCACCGAGGAGGGCAAGCGGGCCGGCGACTGGCTGGTGAAGGAGTACCAGGGCAAGTCCGGCGACGTGAACATCGTCGAGCTGCAGGGCACCACCGGCTCCGCGCCGGCCAACGACCGCCGGGCCGGCTTCGGCGACGTGATCAAGGCGGACCCGAAGTTCAAGGTGGTGGCCTCGCAGACCGGTGACTTCACCCGGGCCAAGGGCAAGGAGGTCATGCAGGCCTTCCTGAAGTCCCAGCCGAAGATCGACGTGCTGTACGCGCACAACGACGACATGGCGCTCGGCGCGATCCAGGCGATCGAGGAGGCGGGCAAGAAGCCCGGCACCGACATCAAGATCGTCTCGGTGGACGGCGTCAAGGACGCCTTCACCGCGATGAGCCAGGGCAAGATCAACGTCGACGTCGAGTGCAACCCGCTGCTCGGCGACCAGCTGATGGACCTGGCGAAGAAGGTCAAGGCGGGTGAGCAGGTGCCCAAGCGGATCAAGACCGAGGAGGGCGTCTTCACCCAGGACCAGGCCGCCGCCGCGCTGCCGAACCGCCAGTACTGACCGCCCCGGCCGTACGGGGAGCGCTCGGCGGAGCGCTCCCCGTACGGCGGAGCGCCCGTCGAGCGGCCCGCCGACCCGTGGCCGGACCGCGTTCGGGAGAAACGAGAGGAGAACCGGGGTGCCTGAGCAACCGGTCCTGGAAGTCCGGGGGATCCGCAAGGAGTTCCCCGGGGTGGTGGCGCTGGACGGAGTCGACTTCCGGCTCTTCCCCGGCGAGGTGCACGCGCTGATGGGCGAGAACGGCGCCGGCAAGTCCACCCTCATCAAGGTGCTGACCGGTGTCTACCAGTCGGACGGCGGTGACGTGGTGCTGGCCGGGGAGACGGTGCGGATCGCCGGGCCGCTGCAGGCCCAACAGGCCGGCATCAGCACCGTGTACCAGGAGGTGAACCTCTGCCCGAACCTGTCGGTGGCGGAGAACATCTTCATCGGCCGGGAACCGCGCCGCTTCGGCCTGATCGACTGGGCCGCGATCCGCCGCCGCTCGGCCGAACTGGTCCGCGCGCTGGACCTGGACATCGACGTCAGCGCCCCGCTGAACAGCTACTCCATCGCCGTCCAGCAGCTGGTGGCCATCGTCCGGGCGGTCGACGTCTCCGCCAAGGTGCTCATCCTGGACGAGCCGACCTCCAGCCTGGACCGCGACGAGGTGCGCCAACTCTTCGCCGTGATGCGCCGGTTGCGCGACCAGGGAGTGGCGATCCTGTTCGTCTCGCACTTCCTCGACCAGATCTACGAGATCTGCGACCGGATGACCGTGCTGCGCAACGGCCGGCTGGAGGGCGAGTACCTGACCAGCGAGCTGGACCAGGTCGAGCTGGTCTCCCGGATGATCGGCGCCGAACTCGCCGGACTCGACCAACTCGCGGGCGGCAAGCGGCACGAGCGCACCGCCGCCGCCGGCCGGACCTTCCTGCAGGCCGAGGGGCTGGCCCGGCGGGGCGCCGTCGAACCCTACGACCTGGACATCCGGCGCGGCGAAGTGATCGGCCTGGCAGGGCTGTTGGGCTCCGGCCGGACCGAGGCGGCCCGACTGCTGTTCGGCGCCGACCAGAGCGACCGCGGAACCCTGCGGATCGACGGAGCGGCGACGGCGCTGCGCAGCCCGCGCGACGCCATCGCCCACGGCATCGCGTTCTGCTCGGAGAACCGCAAGACCGAGGGCCTGGTCGGCGAGTTGACGGTCCGGGAGAACATCGTGCTGGCCATGCAGGCGGCCCGCGGCTGGGCCCGCCCGCTGTCGCGCACCCTGCAGGACGAACTGACGCTGCGGTGGATCCGCGCCCTGGACATCCGCCCGGGCAACCCCGAGGCGCTGGTGCGCAACCTCAGCGGCGGCAACCAGCAGAAGGTCCTGCTGGCCCGCTGGCTGATCACCGACCCGAAGCTGCTGATCCTCGACGAGCCCACCCGCGGCATCGACATCGGCGCCAAGGCCGAGATCCAGAAGCTGGTGGCCAAGCTGGCCGAGGACGGCATGGCCGTCCTGTTCATCTCCGCCGAACTGGAGGAGGTGCTGCGGCTCAGCCACCGGATCGGCGTGCTGCGCGACCACCGGATGGTCGCCCAGCTGGACAACGACGGCGAGCTCACCCCCGAGCGCGTCCTGGCGACCATCGCGAGCGGAGCGGACCAATGAGCACGGCAACGGCGGGTGGAGCGGCGAAGGCGGTGACCCGGCACCGGCTGTTCTGGCCGGCCGCGGTCCTGGCCGCGCTGCTGGTCGCCAACCTCGCCTTCACCCCGGACTTCTTCGCCGTCCACCTCAAGGACGGCCACCTCTACGGCTCGCTGATCGACATCCTGCACTTCGGCGCCCCGCTGATCCTGGTGTCGCTCGGCATGACCCTGGTCATCGCGACCGGCGGCATCGACCTGTCGGTCGGCTCCACCGTGGCGATCGCCGGAGCACTGGCCTGCCTGCACATCAGCGAGTCGAGCGACCCGGCCGCCGCGGGCACCGTGCTCGGCGCCGTCGGCATCGCACTCGGCACCGCGCTGGTGCTCGGCCTGGCCAACGGGCTGCTGGTGGCCAAGGTCGGCGTCCAGCCGATCATCGCCACGCTGATCCTGATGGTGGCCGGCCGCGGCGTCGCCCAGCTGATCACCGACGGCCAGATCATCACCATCGACAGCGCGCCGTACAAGCTGATCGGCGGCGGCTACTGGCTGTCCATGCCGTTCGCGATCCTGCTCAGCGGACTGGTGGCGCTGGCCACCGCGCTGCTCACCCGGATGACCGCGCTCGGCCTGCTGGTGGAGTCGGTCGGCGGCAACCCGGTGGCCAGCCGGCTGGTCGGCATCCGGGCGATGCGCCTGGTGGCGCTGGTGTACGTGTTCTGCGCGCTGTGCGCGGCCGTGGCCGGCCTGATGGTGTCCTCCAACGTCTCGGCCGCCGACGGAAACAACGCCGGCCTGTGGATCGAACTCGACGCCATCCTCGCCGTGGTGATCGGCGGAACGTCCCTGGTCGGCGGCCGGTTCTCGATCGGCGGCACGGTGCTCGGCGCACTGATCATCCAGACGCTCTCCACCACCGTGTACACCATCGGCATCCCGCCCGAGACCACCCTGGTGTTCAAGGCGTTCGTGGTGATCGCGGTCTGCCTGATCCAGTCGCCCAACTTCCGCGCCAAGCTCGCCCGTCGCGGCGGCGGGGCCCGGCACTCCGCCCGCCCGCGCCCCGCCGCCCCCACCAACCGGGAGGTCGGCGCATGAACGCCAACGCCCAACTGGCCCGTCTGCGCGGGCAGATCCCGCTGCTGGTCACCTCCGTGCTGCTGGTGACGATGTTCAGCGTCGGCTCGGTCCAGTACGACGGCTTCTTCTCCGGGCAGGTGCTGCTCAACCTGCTGATCGACAACGCCTTCCTGCTGGTGGTCGCGGTCGGCATGACCTTCGTCGTGCTCACCGGCGGCATCGACCTGTCGGTCGGCGCGGTGGTGGCGCTGTCCACGATGGTCTCCGCCTGGCTGGTGGAACGGCACGGCTGGCCGCCGCTGCTGGTCATCCCGCTGGTCCTGCTGATGGGCACGGCCGGCGGCTGGGTGATGGGCTGGGTGATCCACGTCTTCGAGATCCAGCCGTTCATCGTCACCCTGGCCGGCATGTTCCTCGCCCGCGGCCTCTGCTACACCATCAGCATCGACTCGATCTCCATCACCGACCCCCAGTACACCGCCATGGCCCAGACCCGGATCCCGCTCGGCGACCTGTTCATCTCCCCGAGCGTGGTCATCGCCCTGCTGGTGGTCGCGGTCGGATTCGTGGTGCTGCACCACACCCGGCTCGGCCGCAACGTGTACGCGCTCGGCGGCAGCGAGCAGTCCGCCCTGCTGATGGGCCTCCCGGTGGCCCGCACCAAGACCACCGTGTACGCGATCAGCGGCTTCTGCTCGGCCCTCGGCGGCGTGCTGCTCACCTTCTACATGCTCTCCGGCTACGGCCTGCACGCCGTCGGCCTCGAACTCGACGCGATCGCCGCCGTGGTGATCGGCGGCACCCTGCTCACCGGCGGCTCCGGCTACCTGCTGGGCACCGTCCTCGGCGTCCTGGTGCTGGGCCTGATCCAGACGATCATCAGCTTCCAGGGCACCCTGAGCTCCTGGTGGACCAGGATCGTGATCGGCGGACTGCTGTTCGTCTTCATCGTCCTGCAGCGGGTGATCACCGCTCGCCGCGACTGACCACGAAGCGCCGGCCGCCCCCCACCGCGACCGTCCCGCTCGACCACAAAGGCCGCAGGGCCGCCGCCGCGAACCGCCCTTCGCGCTGGCGGCCCTGCGCTGCTTCGCCGAGGTGACGCACGCTCAGCTCGTGCTTCATCCTGCTTCGCCGTCATGCGGAGGCAGGGGGATGCGGCAGGCGGCGTCGAGTCTGTCGATGATCTTCCGGAGTTCACGGGCGCCCCGGGAGGACATCGCGTTCATCACCCTGTCGAGGAGGGCGCGAGCCTCCAAGGGGTTGCCACAGCAGTACCAGTGCAGGTCGCCCCACTCGTAGTCGTGCCATTGCTCCCGCTCGGAGCGGCGAACGTACTTCCGCCACAGGCGCACAGCGGTGGTGACATCCCCTGGTCGTAGGTATTTCCGAGTATGCTCGAGGTGGGTGACCTCGGAGAGTGCCCGCGAGGAGACACCGTCGATCGCGGGCCTCGAAGCCTGTGTCCGGTGCGCGGGGAGGCCGGTCCGGACCTCCGCCGGCCGTCTACGCGGCATGGACCTTTCGGTTCGTCATCACGCGGCCCATGGTGCCACGCTGACGCTCGCCTCTCGAACGACTTCACTCATCCGGGAGTTCGCCGGACGTGGCCTGACCGCGCGGCGTGACGAACTGTTCGAGCCCACGGACACGTTGCCCTGTGCGGCCGGGCCGGTGGCCGCGCTGCCTCAGTCGAAGGCCGCAGACGACCGGCACGTCTTCGCTGTGGACGTCAGCAACTGGCTGCGGCCGGACGCCGACGAGCGGCCGAGCATGGCAGCGGGGTCAGGACAGACCAAGTTCCTCGCTGCTCGCTAGGATCGAGATCTCGAAGTACGCGTGGGGGTGAAGCACATGGGGACGTTGAGATTGGTATGCCGCCGTAGGTGGATCTTGCTCGGTGGGCTCGTCGTCCTGGGTGGCGGTGCCGGCGTGTACGCAGCTACAGCTGACGGTGCCGTCCCTGAACGCAAGAGAGTGCGCACGGACATTGAGCCACTCCAGCGCCGGTTCCTTGAGATCGGCCGGTTGTCCGACCCTCACTGGCTGGGTTACAACCCGAACGACTCGGGTCGCGAGTTGATCCCGGACCAGGATCCACAGATCCGCGTGGTCGGCATCGCCCGCCTACCCGCAGGTACGGTCAAGTCGATCGTCAGCGTGCCGGGCTACGCCTTCGAGCATTCCGCTCCAGCCCAACCGCCGGAGGAACTGGCAGAGTTCTTGCCCAAGAATGCCGAGTGGCTGAGTAGCGCCGGCTACGACAACCACATCACAAACTTCCACTATCCGGGCAAGTTCCATCTGGCTCCTGCGACGGACTGGGTGTATTTCGACACGATCAATCCCGAGATCGTGGATGGCTCGCACCCACAGCAGTGAGAGTAGGCGCCTGCGCCTGATTTGCCGACAAGAGCGGGCGGTCCAGCTCACAGAAGCCGCCGCTATCCGTCTCAAGATCGTCAACCAGCATCATCCGCGGGACCGGGGTGACCCCGTCAGCAACCAGCAGCATGCCGAGATCGCCCCACATCCGGTTGATCGACGGCGTTCGATTTCCGGCGGCCGAGAGGTTAAACGGCAAGCTCAGCAGCACCGGGGTGCATGGCGGACCCCGGCTGGAGCTGATGCCCGACCAGCGGTCCGCGCTGATCGTCGTGCTGAACCGGACCTCCGCGTGTTCACCTACCGCCGACCAGGCCCGCCGATCCGCAACCGGCGAGTGACGTGGTCAGTGGTCCCAGCTTTCGAAGAAGTGTCCGTTCAGGAGGTAGCTCGGCGGGAAGCCGAGACCGACATCGGTGAGCAGTCGGGCGAGGAACTCGGCTACGCCGCAGTCGAACTGCCGCCACTCGCCGGTGACGTCCGGTCGGACGAGAACGGGCCAGGCGGACGGGTCGGCTGCGCCGGTCTGCCAGGCGAGTTCGAGCTCCTGCTCGGAGCTGGCCCATTGGAGCAGTCCGTCCGGGGCCGGGAACGTCGGCAGTGGGGCGAACCGGTCAGCGGGGGCCGTCTTGGACCAGTTGATGAGGTCCAGGCCCTTGCCGTTCGGGGTGAGAAGGTCGACGTATCCGTCGAAGCTGCCGGGGCCGAACGCGTCGACGACCTCCTTGTACTCCTGCGGTAGGGCGGTTCCCAGCGCGGCCTCTGCTGCCTGCCAGTCGACGGAGGGACGTTCCGTCGGCTTCCAGCCGGTGATCGCGCACAGCCTCTCGACCCGGGTGCTCGTTCCGGAGAGTCCGGCCCAGGCGGGGTCCGGGCGGTCCGCGACGACCACGACCGGCCGGCTGCCGGTGCCGTCGCCGAGGGCGATCCGGCCCAGGCCGATCCAGTGGGCTCGATATCCCCAGCCGGCCAGCTCAACCAGCTCGTCGCCGAACGGCTCCAGCAGTGCAAGACCCAGCTCTTCGGTCACGGTCGGGTCCACGGATCGGTCCATGGCCAGGCTCCGAGGCCGGCCCGACCACTGCCCCAGCGCGGTTCTCAGCCCGGTCAACTCGTCCGTACCCGTGTCTTCGGGAAGCCGAAGGACCGTTGGTCGCACCCGGGGTTCCTGGCGGTGACGGTCCAACAGGTCCCTGACGATTTCGACGAGGTTCGCGGGTGACTGCTGCGGAGTCGGCGGCATCGGACAAGTCAACCCGATCGTGTCCCGGTCCGACCAGCCACCTTTGGACACCGGTACTGACGCACGCTCAGCGACGCGCCGACGCAGCGACGCGCCGACGACCGGGGTACGGGCTCGTCGAAGACGCGTCAGGTCAGAGCGTGGAGCCAGGCGCTGACCTGCCCGGCCGATCGCAGCCGCACCGAGCGGACCCGGGAGTGCGCGGGTCGGCTCAGCAGCTCCGGCACCGCGGTCCGGAACCGCGCGGGGTCACGCCACGCCGAACCCAGCAACCACCCAGTGCTCGCCGGCGGCCAGGCGGCGGACTTCGGCCCGGAACCGCTCCGCCGGGCGGCGGCTCCATGCGGGCCCCCAGAACAGCAGGTCGAGGTCGGTCAGCGGCGCGCCGGTACGTTCGGCCAACTCCCGTGCCAGGGTGGTGTTCTCCGCGCCGGCGGCGCCCACGACCACGATTCGCCCCATCGTCGGATCCGCCTCATCGTCAGGGGCCCGACGTGCCGAGCCGGGCCCGGGTGGGCGACCGCATGTCGTCGCACCCGTGCAGGGACCCGCGCCCGGAGGGCGGGTCAGCGGCGGGCGGCCGGGCCGACGCTGCGGCGGAGCACCATCTCGGGGGGGATCTGCACGTGGGTGCGCGGGTGGGTGGCGCCGGCGAGTTCGGCGACGAGGAGTTCGAGGGCGCGACGGCCGAGCTCGCTGAAGTCCTGGCGGACGGTGGTGAGCGGCGGGGTGAAGTAGCCGGCCTCGGGGATGTCGTCGAAGCCGACCACGCTGATGTCACCGGGGACGGACCGGCCGGCCTCGTGCAGGGCGCGCAGCAGGCCGAGGGCCATGTGGTCGTTGGCGCAGAACACCGCGGTGACCTCGGCCTGTTCGGCGAGCCGCAGCCCCGCCTCGTAGCCGGAGCGGGCGCTCCAGTCGCCGCTCTCGACGGGCGGGACCGGCGCGCCGGCGGCTTCCAGCACCCGGCGCCAGCCGTCCCGGCGGTCCTGGCTCTCCTGCCAGCCGGGCGGGCCGGCCAGGTGGTGGACGGTGCGGTGGCCGAGGTCCAGGAGGTGCCGGGTGGCGGCCTGGGCGCCGGAGGAGTTGTCCACCGACACCATCGGAACCCGCGGCTGGGTGCCGGAGCCGACCGCGACGATCGGGATGGCGCTGGAGAGCCGGGCGACCGCGCTGACGGCGGAGGTCTGCGGGGCGATCACCACCACGCCCTCGATGCCCTGGTCGCGCAGGCGGTCCACGGCCTCCTGGACGGAGCGGCTGTCGAGGGAGCGCAGATTGGCCACGCTGACGAAGTACCCGGCGCTGCGGGCGGCCCGCTCGATGCCGTCCAGCATGGAGGCCGGCCCGTAGAGGGTGCTGTCGAAGCTGACCACACCGAGGGTCTGCGAGCGGCGGGTGACGAGGGCGCGGGCGGCGGAGTTGGGCCGGTAGTCGAGCTCGCGGATGGCGGCGAGCACCCGCTCCCGGGTGTCGGGGCGGACGTGCGGCGCACCGTTGAGGACCCGCGACACCGTCTGGTGGGAGACACCGGCCAGTTTGGCCACGTCCGCCATCACCGGTTGGCGCTGCTCCGTCCCGACGGCCTCTGATCCCACGCGGAGCTCCCTCGTCGACTGGTGAACCCTCATCCTAGCGGTCCGGGCCATTTGTTCACGCTCACATTACGCATCTGCGCCGGTCGATGGGTGGTCAGGGGGCGCGCGGTCGTCGAAGCCGCGTCGAAGCGGTCGAACGGGGGAGAGGCGGGGATCGGCGGCCGAGGGACTGCCTGTGGTTGGCAAGTCCGGCGAGTTGGGGATGGTGAGGAACCTTGACAGGCATCTTGTGAGCGCTAACAATTACGTGAGCGTTAACAGGCACAAGGCCAGACACAAGGCCATCACCAACTCCGCCGACCAGGCAGCGATTCATCCCCGCTTCGCACTGCCCTGGACCGGCGGTGCCGCTCCGCGCTCTGAGGGTGAGCTACGGGGCGGCAGCCCGCCGCCGGCGCCGCCCGGGCATGGGTTCCGGGTCGGCGGCGGGCGCCAACAACGTCGGCCTCCCGTACGAAGGATGAGAGAGTGACCGTGATCCAGGCCGTCCGGGACGAGGAGAGCTACGTCGTCGGCGTCGACTTCGGCACGCTGTCGGGACGCGCCGTGGTGGTGCGGGTGCGCGACGGCGAGGAGCTCGGCACCGCGGTGCACGCCTACCCGCACGCCGTGCTCGAACGCGAACTGCCCGGCACCGGTCGGGCGCTGCCGCCGGACTGGGCGCTGCAGCACCCGGAGGACTGGCGCGAGGTGCTGCGCACCGCCGTCCCCGCCGCGCTCGCCGCCTCCGGCGTCGACCCCGCCCGGGTCATCGGCGTCGCCACCGACTTCACCGCCTGCACCGTGCTGCCCACCCTGGCCGACGGGACTCCGCTGGCCGAGACCGCCGAGTGGGCGCAGCGCCCGCACGCCTGGCCCAAGTTGTGGAAGCACCACGCCGCGCAGGACCAGGCCGACCGGATCAACGCGCTGGCGCACGCCCGCGGCGAGAAGTGGATCCACCGCTACGGCGGGAAGATCTCCGCGGAGTGGCAGTACGCCAAGGCGCTGCAGGTGCTGGAGGAGGACCCGCAGGTCTACGCCGCCTGCGAGCGCTGGATCGAGGCCGCCGACTGGATCGTCTGGCAGCTCACCGGCGTGGAGAGCCGCAACGCCTGCACCGCCGGCTACAAGGGCATCCACCAGGACGGCGGCTACCCGAGCGAGGACTACCTCGCCGCGCTGCACCCGGACTTCGCGGACTTCGCCCGCACCCGTCTGGAGCACCCGCTCGCCGCGCTCGGCTCCCGGGTCGGCTCGCTCACCGCCGAGGCCGCCGCCTGGACCGGCCTGCCCGAGGGCATCGCGGTCGCCGCGGGCAACGTCGACGCGCACGTGGCCGCACCGGCCGCCGGCGCCGTCGAGAACGGCCGGCTGCTCGCCATCATGGGCACCTCGACCTGCCACGTCGTCAACGGCGCCGTCCTCGCGGACGTCCCGGGCATCTGCGGGGTGGTCGAGGGCGGCATCGTCGAGGGCGCGTACGGCTACGAGGCCGGGCAGAGCGCGGTCGGCGACATCTTCGCCTGGTGGCTGCGCCAGGGCCTGCCGGCCGACTACCTGGCCGAGGCCGCGGCCACCGGCGAGGACGCGCACCAGCTGCTCACCCGCAAGGCCGCCGGGCAGCCGGTCGGCGGGCACGGGCTGGTGGCGCTGGACTGGATGAACGGCAACCGCTCCACCCTGGTCGACCACCACCTGTCCGGGGTGATCGCCGGGCTCACCCTGGCCACCCGCCCCGAGGACGTGTACCGCGCCCTGCTGGAGGCCACCGCGTTCGGCACCCGCGTCATCGTCGAGGCCCTGGACCAGGGCGGCGTCCCGGTCGAGGAGTTCATCGTCACCGGCGGGCTCAAGAAGAACGCCCTGCTGATGCAGATCTACGCGGACGTGCTGCGCCGGCCCGTGTCGCTGGCCGAGTCCGAGCAGGGCCCGGCGCTCGGCTCGGCGATCCACGCCGCCGTCGCCGCCGGCGCCCACCCCGACGTACGGGCCGCGGCCGCCGCGATGGGCCGCGTCCAGCGCCACGCCTACCTGCCCGACCCGGACCGCGCCGACGCCTACGACCTGCTGTTCGCCGAGTACCGGGCCCTGCACGAGCACTTCGGCACCGGCCCGGACCTGCTGCTGCACCGCCTGCGCCGCCTGCGCAACACCGCTCTCACCCACGACAGCGAGGACTGAGCATGACCTCCCCGATCGACCTGGTCCGCCGTCAGGTCAGCGACTTGCACCAGGAGCTGGTCCGTTACCAGCTGGTGGTCTGGACGGCGGGCAACGTCTCCGCCCGGGTCCCCGGCGAGGACCTGCTGGTGATCAAGCCGAGCGGCGTCTCCTACGACGCGCTGACGCCCGAGAACATGATCGTCTGCGACCTGGACGGCAACGTCGTCGAGGGCGACCACGCGCCGTCCTCCGACACCGCCGCCCACGCCTACGTCTACCGGCACCTGCCCGAGGTCGGCGGGGTGGTGCACACCCACTCCACCTACGCCAGCGCCTGGGCCGCCCGCGGCGAGCCGGTGCCGTGCGTGCTGACCGCGATGGCCGACGAGTTCGGCGCCGAGATCCCGGTCGGACCGTTCGCGCTGATCGGCGACGACTCGATCGGCCGGGGCATCGTGGACACCCTGCAGGGCCACCGCTCGCCGGCGGTCCTGATGAAGAGCCACGGCGTGTTCACCATCGGCAAGGACGCGAAAGCCGCCGTCAAGGCCGCGGTGATGTGCGAGGACGTGGCCCGCACCGTGCACATCTCCCGTCAGCTCGGCGAACCACTGCCGATCGCCCAGGCGGACATCGACCGCCTCAACTTCCGCTACCAGAACGTGTACGGCCAGCAGCCCGCTGCCCGGTGAGGAGCCACCCCATGAGCAAGCCGCTGCAGCCCCGCCAGGTCTGGTTCCTGACGGGCAGTCAGGGACTCTACGGCGAGGAGACGCTGCGTCAGGTCGCCGAGCAGTCGCAGCGGATCGCCGCCGCCCTGGACGGTGATCCCGCCGTCCCCGTCGAGGTGGTGTGGAAGCCCGTCCTCACCGACGCGAGCGCGATCCGCCGCCTGTGCCTGGAAGCCAACGCCGAGGACGACTGCATCGGGCTGATCGCCTGGATGCACACCTTCTCCCCGGCCAAGATGTGGATCGCCGGCCTCGACGCCCTGCGCAAGCCGCTGCTGCACCTGCACACCCAGGCCGACGTCGACCTGCCCTGGCACAGCATCGACATGGACTTCATGAACCTGAACCAGGCCGCCCACGGCGACCGCGAGTTCGGGTACATCCAGACCAGGCTCGGCGTCGCCCGCAAGACCGTCGCCGGTCACGTCAGCGACCCGACCGTGGCCCGCCGGATCGGCTCCTGGGTACGCGCCGCCGCCGGCCGCGCCGAACTGCGCACCCTGAAGCTCGCCCGGTTCGGCGACAACATGCGCGACGTGGCCGTCACCGAGGGCGACAAGGTCGAGGCCCAGCTCCGCTTCGGCGTCTCGGTCAACACCTACGGCGTGAACGACCTCGTCGAGGCCGTGGACTCGGCCACCGACACCGAGGTCACCGCGCTGGTCAAGGAGTACGAGGACACCTACCGCCTCGCTCACGAGCTGTGGGCCGGCGCCGAGCAGCACGACTCGCTGCGCTACGCCGCCCGGATCGAACTCGGACTGCGCGCCTTCCTCGAGGACGGCGGCTTCAAGGCGTTCACCACCAACTTCGAGGACCTCGGCGGGCTGCGCCAGCTCCCGGGCCTCGCCGTACAGCGGCTGATGGCCGACGGCTACGGCTTCGGCGGCGAGGGCGACTGGAAGACGTCCGTCCTGCTGCGCACCCTCAAGGTCGCGGCCACCGGGCTGCCCGGGGGCACCTCCTTCATGGAGGACTACACCTACCACCTCCAGCCCGGCAACGAGTTGATCCTCGGCGCGCACATGCTGGAGGTCTGCCCGTCGATCGCCGCCGCCACGCCGAGCTGCGAGATCCACCCGCTGTCCATCGGCGGCCGCGAGGACCCGGTGCGCCTGGTCTTCGACGCCGAGCCCGGCCCGGCCGTGGTCATCGGCCTCGCCGACCTGGGCGACCGGTTCCGCCTGGTCGCCAACGAGGTCGACCTGGTCGAGCCGCCGGCGCCGCTGCCCCACCTGCCCGTCGCCCGCGCCGTCTGGCGCCCCCGCCCCGACCTGCGCACCTCCACCGAGGCGTGGCTGACCGCCGGCGGCCCCCACCACACCGTGCTCTCCCGCGCGCTCGGCGCCGAGGAACTGGACGACCTCGCCGAGATGCTCGGCGTGGAACTCGCGATCATCGACGCCGACACCCGGATCCGTCAGTTCACCCGCGAACTGCGCTGGAACCAGGCCTACCACCGCCTGGCCCAGGGCCTCTGACACACCATCACCGCCCCCCCGGACGACGCCCGCCCCTGTGCGGGCGTCGTCCCGTTTCACGGCAAGCCGTACGGTCAGGGATGCCAGAATGTCGCCGAGCTTCCTCGCCGGGTCGCCGGCACGATCCAGCCGTGCCAAGTGACTCGACCACGTGCCATCAGCTGCCCGGAGTGTGATCCGCATGGGCTCTCGTGTCGTCCCGGTGGCGCCAGGCATCCTCATCCGCAGCGGCGAGATGCACCTGGGTGACCATCCTTGGCAACCCGAGTACGCCGCGTACTTCCTCACCGGCCAATGCGACGGAATCGTCATCGGGGACGGCGACCTCTCGTGGCTGCCCACGGTGCCCGGACTCAAGCGGCTGCGGCTGATGAACGGGACCGGTGCGCTCGCACCGATCGCCGACTGCACCTCACTCACACTCCTGCGGCTTCCCCTGCAGGGGCGACGGGGCGGCTTCGACTTCTCCCGCCTGGCAGCCCTGGAGGAGCTCGAAACTCCGGTCCTGCCCGGATTCGAGACGCTCCGCCCCCTGACCTCGCTGCGCGAGCTGACGGTCGTTCACTGGCGGGATCTGGCGCTGGCCGAGATCGGCCCGAAGCCGAACCTGACGTTCCTCCGGATCGCCTGTGTCAGAGGCCGCGGACTCTCCCTGGCGGGTGCCGGCCACGTACCTGACCTCGATCTGCTGTGGATCGAGGACGGTGTCCTCACCGACACCGACCGTCTGTGTGAAGCCGACCAGCTCACCGAGGTGCGCTTGGTGGGTGCGAAGACCTCCACCGTGGACTTCGCCTCTGGCCTGCCCAGGTTGCGGAGCCTGCTCCTGGAGAACTGCGGCCCGATCGACTCCCTGGCCCCGCTGGCCGGTCATCCCACTCTGCGTCAGGTCACCATCTGCGGGAGCACGGTCGTCGCGGACGGTGACCTATCTCCGTTGCTCGACCCTCACCTGACGCATGTCACGCTCGAACGCAGGGCCCCGCACTACAGCCATCGCCCGGCCGAGGTGAGAAGGGGCTGACGCCGGTCGGCTGAGAGGGCGTTTACGTCACTTCTGGCGCCATTCTTGGCGATATGCACTCCTGGTGCGGTGTGGCTGGTGGTGCACAGGGGGCTGGCGATTCTGGGGGTGCGGCGAGCCCATTGTCTTGTCCACGCTCCTCCCGTTTCATCCCGGGATGCGGATTGTGCGCCGTGTGCTTCGAGCGCTGGCACGCGCGCCCGGAGTCGGCGGGTAGATCAGCATCATGCCTGAACGTCGTCGCTACCCGAGCGATCTGTCCGATGCCCGGTGGGAGCTGGTCGAGCCGGTCCTGACGGCGTGGCGGGCCGAGCGACGCGGCCGCGGCCTGGACAT
>NZ_JBSFXE010000058.1:0-32754 GCF_053595195.1 Kitasatospora sp. NPDC002522 | reverse complement strand
ACACTCCGCCGACAGGTCCCTAACCAGCGATGACCGCAGTTCTCAATCAGTGGTCGGAGCGTCCCGGAGGACCGGGCGGCCATTCCTTCCGAGCCATCGAGGGCAACGCGCCATCAGCCATACCCGGTCCTCCCGGACCGCCTCACATTCTTAGGGATGCGCCATGCAGGAGTTCTACTCCGTCGAGGACGTGGCCGAGCTGCTCGGCCTCCACGTGAAGACGGTCCGCGGCTACGTGCGGGACGGGCGGCTGAAGGCCGTGCGGATCGGGAAGCAGTACCGGATCGCCCGGGCCGAGGTCGAGGCGTTCACCGGGGTGGAGCCGGCCGCGCCGGTCGCCCGGGCGGAGGTCTCGGCGGTGGTGCAGCTGGACGGGGTGGGCCGGGCGGAGGCGGACCGGCTGGTCACCGCGGTGCTGGCGGCCGCCGGGGCGTGGTCGGGCGGCCCGCGGCCGCTGTGGGTGCAGGGCGTGCGGGACGAGGAGCGCGGCGGGCTCCGGTTCGTGGTGCTGGGGGCGCCCCGCCGGGTGGGCGAACTGCTGGCGTTGATCGAGGACTTGACCGGAGGAGTGGAGTGATGGCGGTGCAGGAGCTGGCGGGGGTGCCGGTGCTGGTCTGCCCCGTGGCGGGCGAGCCGGTGGCGGGGGAGCGCGAGGCGCTGGACCTGCTGGGCGAGGCGGGCTACCTCGGGGCGCACTGGGTGGTGCTCCCGGTGGAGCGGCTCGGCGAGGAGTTCTTCCGGCTGCGCAGCGGCGTCGCGGGGGCGATCGTGCAGAAGTTCGCCCAGTACCGGATGCGACTCGCGGTGGTCGGCGACATCGCCGCCCACGTGGAGCGGTCCACGGCGCTGCGCGACTTCGTCCGGGAGAGCAACCGCGGCAGCCAACTGTGGTTCGCCGCGGACCTCGCAGAACTCTCCACCCGCCTGGGCGGTTAGGGCGCGCCTTGCGGATCGCGTCGGATCGGCGGGCGGCGGTGGGGCGCGTGCACCGGCGGCACCCGGCGCGGGGTGCCTCACGGCCGAAGGCTGCCGGGGGTCCACGCGGAGCGTGAGTGACTGACGAGACGCCGGCGGGGTGTGGGCCCCGGCGTCAGCCGCTGCGGCGGGCGGTCAACTCGGGGGTTATCCCGGTCAGTTGATTCGGGGGCAGGGACTTCCACCGCCGTGTGACGTATGCAATTGTACATGTCACACGGCCGTCGGGGGGAATCTCGGCGGCGTACCTTGCGCCGTGCCCCCAACGCGGCGTCATACCGGCCCGGAGGCCCCCACGTGCGAACCTTCCGGATACCGTTCGCGTCACCCGCGCGAACGCTGAGTCTGCTGCTCTCCCTCTGTCTGGCCCTCGGCTTCCTGGGCGTGTTCGCCCCGGGCAGCCGGGCGGCCGCCGCCCGACCGGGCGACCAGCCCGCCAAGCGCGTCAACTCGGCCGATTCCGCGCCGCGTTCGAGCATCGCGGCGGAGCGCCGCAAGGAGTCGGACCGCGACGTGCGGGCCGACGCCAGCAAGCGCCCGCCGGTCGTCGGCAGCGCACCCACCGCCGTCGCGTCCGGCGCCGCCCGGCCGCGGGCGCTGGCCGCCGCGGCCGCCTGCAACACCGGCGACTTCACCGGGAAGACCGGCAGCGCGCTGGTCGCCCAGATCAAGTCGGCGACCGTGGACTGCGTCAACACGCTGTTCAACCTGAAGGGCAACGACGCCAAACTCGCCTTCAACGAGGCGCAGATGGTCACCGTGGCGAACGCGCTGCGCGACCTCTCGCCGGGCTACCCCGGCGACGACTCCACCTCGGCCACCCAGGTCGTGCTCTACCTGCGGGCCGGCTACTTCGTGCAGTGGTACAACCCGGACGTGGTCGGCCCGTACGGCAGCGGTCTGAAGACCGCGATCCGCGGCGGCCTGGACGCGTTCTACGCCGCCCCGCACTCCCAGGACGTCACCGACGCCAACGGCGCCACCCTGGCCGAGGCGGTCACCCTGGTCGACAGCGCCGCCGAGAACGCCCGCTACCTGTACGTCGTGAAGCGGCTGCTGAACGGCTACAACAGCTCCTACAACGCCTCCTGGTGGATGCTGAACGCGGTCAACAACACCTACACGGTGCTCTGGCGCGGCCACCAGAACAGCGACTTCCTCCCCGCCGTGCAGGCCGACCCGAGCGTGCTGGACACCCTGGCCGCGTTCGCCTCGAACAACAACGCGCTGCTCGGTGGCGACAACGGCTACCTGGTCTCCAACGCCGGCCGCGAGCTCGGCCGCTTCCTGCAGTACCCGGCGCTCCAGGCCAAGGTCCGCCCGCTGGTGAAGAAACTGCTCGGGCAGAGCGCGATGACCGGCCGGACCGCCGCGCTGTGGGTCGGCCTCGCCGAGATGACCGACAGCTACGACCAGGCCAACTGCGCCTACTACGGCACCTGCGACCTGGCCGCCCGGCTCAAGGCGGCGGTGCTGGCGACCAGTTACACCTGCAGCCCGAGCATCCGGATCCTCGCCCAGGCCCTGACCTCCGACCAGCTCACCACCGCCTGCACCAGCCTGACCGGCCAGGACGCCTACGTCCACGGCGTGGTGCGGGACAACGGGCCGGTGGCGAACGACGGCAACTCCACCATCGAGGTCGCCGTCTTCCACTCCAGCAGCGACTACCAGACCTACGCCGGCGCGATCTTCGGCATCTCCACCGACAACGGCGGCATGTACCTGGAGGGCGACCCGGCGGCCGCCGGCAACCAGCCGCGGTTCGTCGCCTACGAGGCCGAGTGGGTCCGCCCCGCCTTCCAGATCTGGAACCTCAACCACGAGTACACCCACTACCTCGACGGCCGGTTCGACATGTACGGCGACTTCAACGCCGGCATGGTCACCCCGACCGTCTGGTGGGTCGAGGGCTTCGCCGAGTACGTGTCCTACTCGTACCGCAACGTCGAGTACACCGACGCCATCGCCCAGGCCGGCCAGCACACCTACGCGCTGTCCACCCTGTTCGACACCACCTACGACAACGCCGACCAGACCCGGATCTACAACTGGGGCTACCTGGCGGTCCGTTACATGCTCCAGTCGCACCGCGCCGACATGGACGCGCTGCTCGCCAAGTACCGGACCGGCGACTGGAACGGCGCCCGCACGCTGCTCAAGACCACCATCGGCACCCGCTACGACGCCGACTTCAACGCCTGGCTGACCGCCTGCAACGGCGGCAACTGCGGACCGACCGTCCCCACCGCCCCCGAGTGCACCGGCGCCGACACCCGGCAGCTCGACAAGAACTGCCGCCGCTCCGGCGTCGCCGCCACCACCGGCAACTACGCCTACTTCTACCTGTACGTGCCCGCCGGGACCACCAGCCTCACCATCACCGCCGACGGCGGCACCGGCAACGCCGACCTCTACTACAACCGCTCCGCCTGGGCCACCACCGGGTCGTACACGGCGAAGTCCACCACCACCGGCAACCACGAGAGCCTGACCGTCGCCAACCCGCCGGCCGGCTACAACTACATCAGCCTGTACGCCCAGCAGGGCTTCACCGGGGCGTCCGTGACGACCTCGTACTGAGCCCCGCCGCCCGGCGGCCCCGCACCGACGGCCCGGTCCACCGCACGGTGGGCCGGGCCCGCGCACATCCCGGGATGGGCGATCATGGAGGGTCGAGCGCCCGCGACCCGAAGGAGAGCCCCACCGTGGCCGAGATCGTCCTGTTCCACTCCGCGTACGGCCTGCGCCCCGCGGTCCACCAGGCCGCCGACCGGCTGCGCGCCGCCGGACACACCGTGCACACCCCCGACCTGTACGACGGGCACACCTTCGAGGACATCGAGGAGGGCATGGCCCACCGCGACGGCATCGGCAACGACGAACTGCTGCGCCGCGCCGTCACCGCGGTCGCCCCGCTGCTGCCCGCGGCGCCCGGCGAGCGGCCCGGCCTGCTGTACGCCGGGTACTCGCTCGGCGGTTCGATCGCCCAGAACCTCGCCCTGGCCGACCAGCAGGCCCGCGGCCTGCTGCTCCTGCACGGCACCTCCGACCTGCGCGAGGACGCCGCCACCGAGATCCCGGTGCAGCTGCACGTGGCCGAACCGGACCCGTTCGAGTCCGAGGACTGGCTGAACACCTGGTACCTGCGGATGACCCGGGCCGGGGCCGATGTGGAGGTCCACCGCTACCGCGGCGCGGGCCACCTCTACACCGACCCCGAACTGCCCGACTACGACGCCGAGGCCGCCGAGCGGACCTGGGCCGCCGCCCTCGCCTTCCTCGACGAGCTGGACGCCCAGGGCTGACGCACCGTCAGACGGCGGGCGGAGCGGCCGGCGGCGGGGGAGCCTGCGGCACCGGCGGGTACGCGTACGCCGCGCCGCCGGTCGGGGCCGCGGGCGGCGGCACCGGAGGCGCGACGGGCGGCGCCGCCGGGGCTGCTGCGGGCTGCTGCGGCGGGAAGCCGTAGGCCTGCCCCGGCTGCTGCGGCGGCGCGGGGTACAGCTGCGGCTGGTGCGGCTGCGCCTGCGGCGGCTGCGGCTGGTACGGGGCCAGGTCGGCCGGGGCGGGCGCGGGCACCGGGCCCGGCTGCTGCGGCGGGACGCCCCACGCGCCCGGCTGCGGCTGCTGGTGGGGCTGCTGGTGCGGGCCGGGGTAGCCGAACGGCTGGGCCGGACGGTACGGGGCCGGGGCGCCGGACGCGCGGGTGACGGCCACCACCAGGACGGTGATCAGCGCGATCAGCACGCTGAGCGGATACGTCAGGTTGAGCAGCAGGCTGTCGACCGGGCTGTAGAGCTCCCGCCATCCGCCGAGCCGGATCGCCAGCACCAGGTTCGACACCGCGATGTACCCGTCGACCGAGGTCAGCACCACCGCGCCCGGGCGGGCCCAGGACTTGCCGGTGAACGCGCCGATCGCCAGCACCAGGTAGGCGACGGTGAACGGCAGGCTGAAGCCGACCAGGGTGAGCGCGTGCTCGGTGAAGTCGAACCCGGCCGCGGCCAGGAGGTACCCCGGGCCCTGCTGGACCAGGTAGTAGCCGAGGACGGCGAGCGCGGCGATCACCTGGACCAGCATCAGCACCCCGATGCCGGGCAGGCCGCCGGGCCGGGGCTTCTGCGGTGGTTGGCCGAAGGCCATGGTGGAGTCCCTCCCCTGAACACGCTTGTGGTGCCCAGAGGTTAGCGCGCACCCGAGCGTCGGCGGCAGGTCCTAGGGTGGCGTGCCGTGGAGAGCACCGACGAGATCGTCATCGGGTTCGCGGACGGACGGACCCCGCTGCGCCGCCCCACGCGCGAGGAGCTGGGGGCGGCGGTCCGGGAGCGGGTGACCGAGCGCGACCCGTTCCTGGTCGTGGGCCGGCCGCACGCCGGGGACGGCCTGTTCGTCCAGGCGTACCGGCACGGCCCCGACGACTGGCAGGTGGAGTACCGGCACGGATCCGCGGCCACGCACCACCAGGCCGTGGACAACCAGTCCTGGCGGGCCACCGAGCAGGTGCTGTGGAGCTGGATCGCGGCCGAGCCGGGCTGGCGGGACCAGCTGGCCTGGTTCCCGCTCGACCTCCCGGCCCGGCAGGTCCCGGTCGCGTACGAGCCGCACTTCCGCACCCGGTGGATCGGCGTCCACGACGGCGGTCAGTTCTTCGGCGACGTCACCGGGGCGTCCGGCCTGGCGGGCTGGGCGGTCGTGCTGCACCGCTTCGACGCGGACGGGAACCACCTGGGCAGCGACATCCGCGAGTTCCCCGACGGGGAGGAGGCGGAGCACGAGCTCGCCCGGATGCTCGGGGCGCTGCCCGGCGTGGTCCACGGGCCGATCGTCATCCGCCCGTTCGAGGTCCGGGCCCTCGGCCTCCGCTGGGGACTGATCGACGGGGCCCGGGAGGACGGCCGGGAGCACTACGAGCTGGAGCCGCAGCAGCTCGGGTTCGGCGTGCCGTTCGACGGGCTGTACGACACCTGAGGCCTCCGCGCGCGAAGCACCGCGGCGGTCGACTCGACCGGGTCGGGTTGGCACTAGACTCGGGGACGCGAACCCGGAAGCCGTGGTCCGAGCCCTGGTGGTGGCTCGGGCCTTACGTGTTTCAGCCCTCACCCAGGACCCCGGAGGCCCCGCCTTGAGCGACCAGCCGTACGCGCACCTGCACGTCCACACCGAGTACTCGATGCTGGACGGCGCCGCCCGGCTGAAGCAGTTGTTCAAGGAGGTCGAGCGGCTCGGGCAGACCCACGTCGCGATGACCGACCACGGCAACATGTACGGCGCCGCGGAGTTCCACAAGCAGGCCACCGCCGCCGGCATCACCCCGGTGATCGGCATCGAGGCGTACGTCGCGCCGGAGTCCCGGTCCAACACCAAGCGCATCCTGTGGGGCCAGCCGCACCAGAAGAAGGACGACGTCTCCGCGTCCGGCGCCTACACCCACAAGACCATCTGGGCCCGCGACAAGCAGGGCCTGCACAACCTCTTCAAGCTGACCTCGCGCTCCTACGCCGAGGGCTGGCTGGTGAAGTGGCCCCGGATGGACAAGGAGATCATCGCCGAGCACGCGGCGGGCCTGATGGCCACCACCGGCTGCCCGTCCGGCGAGGTGCAGACCCGGCTTCGGCTCGGCCAGTTCGACGAGGCGGTCCGCTCGGCCGGCGAGTACCAGGACATCTTCGGCAAGGAGAACTACTTCCTGGAGCTGATGGACCACGGCCTCGACATCGAGACCCGGGTCCGCGACGGCCTGATCGAGATCAGCAGGAAGCTGAACATCCCGCCGGTGGTCACCAACGACTCGCACTACACCACCGAGTCCGACGCCGGCGCCCACGACCTGCTGCTGTGCGTGCAGACCGGCAAGAACCTCTCCGACCCGGACCGCTTCCGGTTCGACGGCACCGGCTACTACATCAAGTCCGCCGCCGAGATGTACGGCCTGGACTCCTCGGACATCTGGCAGGAGGGCTGCCGCAACAGCCAGCTGCTGGTGGCGCAGCGGGTCGACACCGCGGGCATGTTCGAGTTCAAGAACCTGATGCCGCGCTTCCCGATCCCGGAGGGCTTCGAGTCCGAGGCGGACTTCTTCAAGTCCAAGGTCTGGGAGGGCATGGACTGGCGCTTCCCGGGCGGTTACGACGAGGAGCACAAGAAGCTCGCCGAGTACGAGATGGACACCATCATCCAGATGGGGTTCCCGGCGTACTTCCTCGTGGTCGCCGACTTCATCATGTGGGCGAAGAGCCAGGGCATCGCGGTCGGCCCCGGCCGTGGCTCCGCGGCCGGCTCGCTGGTCGCCTACGCGATGGGCATCACCGACCTCGACCCGATCCCGCACGGCCTGATCTTCGAGCGCTTCCTCAACCCCGAGCGCATCTCCATGCCCGACGTCGACATCGACTTCGACGAGCGCCGGCGCGGCGACGTGATCCGGTACGTGACCGAGAAGTGGGGATCCGACAAGGTCGCCATGATCGTCACGTACGGCACCATCAAGGCGAAGGCCGCCATCAAGGACTCCTCGCGCGTCCTCGGCTACCCGTACGCGATGGGCGACCGGATCACCAAGGCGATGCCGCCGGACGTGATGGGCAAGGGCATCCCGCTGTCCGGCATCACCGACTCCTCGCACCCCCGCTACAGCGAGGCCGGCGAGATCCGCGGCCTGTACGAGAACGACCCGGACGTCAAGAAGGTCATCGACACCGCGCGCGGCATCGAGGGCCTGATCCGCCAGCCCGGCGTGCACGCGGCCGGCGTCATCATGTCCGCGGAGCCGCTCACCGACCACATCCCGGTCTGGACCCGGCACACCGACGGCGTCACCATCACGCAGTTCGACTACCCCACCTGCGAGGGCCTCGGCCTTCTCAAGATGGACTTCCTCGGCCTGCGCAACCTGACGATCATGGACGACGCCGTCAAGGCGATCGAGAAGAACAAGGGCGAGAAGATCGAGCTGCTCAAGCTGCCGCTCGACGACAAGCCCACCTACGAGCTGCTCGCCCGCGGCGACACGCTCGGCGTCTTCCAGCTCGACGGCGGGCCGATGCGCTCGCTGCTGCGCCTGATGAAGCCCGACAACTTCGAGGACATCTCCGCCGTCCTGGCGCTGTACCGGCCCGGTCCGATGGGCGTCAACTCGCACACCAACTACGCCCTGCGCAAGAACGGTCAGCAGGACATCACCCCGATCCACCCGGAGCTGGAGGAGCCGCTCAAGGAGATCCTGGAGCCCACCTACGGCCTGATCGTCTACCAGGAGCAGGTGCAGAAGGCCGCGCAGATCCTGGCCGGCTACTCGCTCGGCCAGGCCGACCTGCTGCGCCGCGCGATGGGCAAGAAGAAGAAGGAGATCCTGGAGGCGGAGTTCGTCCCCTTCCAGAAGGGCTGCCGCGAGCGCGGCTACTCCGACGCCGCGATCCAGGCGGTGTGGGACGTCCTGGTCCCGTTCTCCGGCTACGCGTTCAACAAGGCGCACACCGCGGGCTACGGGCTGGTCTCGTACTGGACGGCGTACCTCAAGGCCAACTACCCGGCCGAGTACATGTCCGGCCTGCTCACCTCGGTCAAGGACGACAAGGACAAGTCCGCGGTCTACCTCAACGAGGCCCGCAAGATGGGCATCAGCGTGCTGCCGCCGGACGTCAACGAGTCCGACGCCGACTTCACGCCGCACGGCAGCGACACCGTCCGGTTCGGCCTGACCGCCATCCGCAACGTCGGCGGCCCGGTGGTGGAGTCGATGATCCGCACCCGCAAGGCCAAGGGGAAGTTCACGTCCTTCCCGGACTTCCTGGACAAGGTCGAGTCGGTGGTCTGCAACAAGCGCACCGTCGAATCGCTGATCAAGGCCGGCTCGTTCGACTCGCTCGGGCACACCCGCAAGGGCCTGACCGCGCAGTTCGAGCCGATGATCGACAACGTGGTCGGGATCAAGCGCAAGGAGGCGGAGGGCCAGTTCGACCTGTTCGGCGGCGACTCCGTCTCCGACGAGCCGTCCTTCGGCCTGGACGTCGTCTTCTCCGAGGAGGAGTGGGAGAAGTCCTTCCTGCTCACCCAGGAGCGGGAGATGCTCGGCCTGTACGTCTCCTCGCACCCGCTGAACGGCATCGAGCACGTCCTCGCCGACAAGTCGGACTGCGCGGTCGCCGACCTCGCCGAGCGCCCCGACGGCACCATCGTCACCATCGGCGGCATCATCTCGGGCCTGCAGCGCAAGATGACCAAGCAGGGCAACGCCTGGGCGATCGCCACCGTCGAGGACCTGGCCGGCTCCATCGACTGCATGTTCTTCCCCGCCAGCTACCAGCTGGTCTCCTCGCAACTGGTCGAGGACGCCGTGGTGTTCGTCCGCGGCAAGCTCGACAAGCGGGAGGACGTGCCCCGGCTGATGGGCATGGAGCTGTCCGTCCCGGACCTGTCGAACGTCGGGGCGCAGCTGCCGATCGTGATCACCGTGCCGGACAACAAGCTGACGCCGCCGCTGGTCGCCCGGCTCGGCGAGGTGCTGGGCAGCCACCGCGGGACCACCGAGGTGCACGTCCACCTGCGCGGCCGCACCAAGACGGTGGTGCTGCGGCTGGACCGGCACCGGGTGAAGTCGGACCCGGCGCTGTTCGGCGACCTCAAGCAGCTGCTCGGGCCGAGCTGCCTGGCGAGCTGAGCCACCGCGACGAGGAAGGCCCCCGGCGGAGTTCCGCCGGAGGCCTTCGTCAGCTGGTGCCGAGGGTGTGTCAGTTCTCCTTGACGACGACCGTCTTGGCGGCCTTGTCGTGCAGGGCCTGCTGCAGCGGCTTGTCCCAGAGCTGCCAGAGGCCGTTGACCAGCATGAACAGGCTGCCCAGGCACGGGACGACCGCCGGGCCGCCCCAGACGCCGGCGCGGGCCCAGAACTCGTTGTCGGTCGGGCGGCCGCCGTGGGCCAGGCTGACCACGCGGATCTTCATGACCTTCTTGCCCAGCGTCTGGCCGTGCTGGGTGAGCATCATGACGCCGTCGTAGACCACGTAGGCGGCCGCGAACAGCAGCAGGAAGACGAAGTTGTAGCCGATGATGCTGCTCAGGATGCCCAGCACGACGCCTATGATCACGCCGTCCAGCAGGCGGGCCACGAAGCGGTCCACGGGGGTGGCGAGGGTGCGGGTGCCCGGGGCCGGCGGCATGCCGGGCGGCACCTGGCCGAGCCAGCCCGGGAGCTGGCCCTGCGGCGCGCCGTAGCCCGGGGCGCCGTAACCCGGAGTGCCGTAACCGGCCGGCGGCGGGGTGCCGTAACCGGGGGTCTGCGGCGGCTGCTGCTGGCCGTACGGGTTCTTCTCGTACGGGTCCTGCGGTGCCCCGTAACCAGGCGGGGTGTTGCTGCTCATGCGTCCGACTCCCGGTCATGTATGAGGAATGCTGGTCACGTTCTACCCGGCAAATGCCAGGTCAGGGAAGATGGTCCGCAAATCGTTACTCAGTACCATTGGTAACGGCGCTTCAGCGAATCGATGACCAGATTGAAACGGGCCCGGTCAAGGGCGCACGCCTCGCGCCGCATCCCGCCGTCGTGGACCCGGAACACCCGGTCCAGCGCCACCCAGGAGTCCCGGCCGGTGCGGTCCCACGGGCCGGAACCCAGCGGCACCCAGTCCCGGTCGTGGTCGTGGCCCTTGCTGGAGAGCATCACGGTCAGCAGGGTGCCGTGCGGCTCGCGGGCCACCACCAGCACCGGGCGGTCCTTGCCCCGGCCGTCGTTCTCCTCGTACGGCACCCAGGTCCAGACGATCTCGCCCGGGTCCGGGTCGCCGTCGTGGTCGGGCGCGTACTCGGTGCGCACCCCGGTCATCCGCTCGGCGTCGATCTCCACCGTGGCGTCCGGCCCGAAGCGGCCCGGCTGTTCCGTGTCCTCGTTCAACTCACGCATGGCGGAAGGCTATCGACCGCCGGGCGCGCCCTGTCCGCCGGGGCGTTCGCCGCCTATCGTCGAACGTGTGGACGGCGGGGAGGGGGCGTCGGTGTGAACACGGACCAGCGGGTGGTGCGGCGCAGTCCGCTGCTGTCCCGGCTGCTGACCGTCGCCGCGGCGACCGCCGCCCTGCTGCTGGTCTACGCCGTCGTGCGCGACAACCTGCCGGACGGGACCGGCTGGCCGCGGCTGCTCGACGTGCAGAGCGCCACCACCACCGCCGTCGCGACCGGCGGCGCGGCCCTGGCCAGGGCCCAGTACGCCCGCGCGGTCCGGCCCGCGCTCGGCTTCAGCGGCCGGGTCGCCGACGGCCTCGCCCCGGACGGTCGGCTGGTGTGGGCCGCGCACGTGCTGAACGCCGCGCAGGACGTCGCCGTGGTCACCGACATCGCGTACGCCGTCCGACTCCGCGCCGCCGACGGGACGGCCGAACCGGTCGGCCCGTGGACCGCGCTGGAGGCCGTGGTGGCGCGGATCGAGGGCCGCGGACTCGCCTGGCACCGGGACTTCTTCCTGGTCAACTACGGCCCGGGCGCCCCGTTCGGGCCGCAGGCCAACCGGGTCATCGCCTGGTTCACCGAGGCGGCCATGGCGCAGGTCGAGGAGGTGTACCTGCGGCTGCGGGTCGCGGACCGGGTCGGCGACGAGCACGAGCGGATTCTGCGCTGCCTGAAGAACGCCGAGCGGCACCCCACCGGGCCGACGCCCCAGGTGCTCTGACGACCCGTTCGCCCGCGGCGGCGTCAGGTGGCCCGCAGCTCGGCCGGGATGACCGCGTGCAGCGCCGCCGCGAAGGCCGCGACCGCCGGGTGGGCGGCGCCGCCGGCCCGGAAGGCGGTGCGGGTGCGCCGGTAGACCGGCAGCCGGTTCAGGGTCACCCCCGGCGGGCGGCGCGACGTGCCCAGGTGCGGCACCAGCGCCACCCCCTGGCCGACCGCGACCAGGGCCAGCTGGGCCTCGAAGTCGTCCACCCGGTGCCGGACCCGCGGGCTGAACCCGGCCGCCTGGCAGGCCCGCAGCGCCATGGTGTGGCAGAGCGTGCCGACCGGGGCGGTGATCCACGGGCTGTCCCGGTGGTCCGCGAGGCCGCAGGTGCCGGGCGCGGCCAGGTACATCGGCTCGGCGAAGACCGGGCCGGTGAGGGCGATCCCCGGTTCCGGCTCGGCCGGCACCAGGTCGTACTCGTGCACCAGCGCCACGTCCAGCTCGCCCGCGCGCAGCGCCCCGGCCACCGCGGCCGGGTCCACCTCGCTCACCATCGCCTCCAACTCCGGGTGCCGCGCCGCCAGCTCGGCCAGCGCCGCGGGCACCAGGGCGCGCACCGCGGACGGGAACGCGCCGATCCGCAGCGGACCGGCCAGCCCGCGCCGGGCGTGCGCCAGCTCCGCGTCCGCGCGCTCCAGCAGCTCCAGCACCGCCTCGGCGTGCCGCACCAGGTTCCGCCCGGCCGGGGTGAGCGCCACCCGCCGCCCCGACCGCTCCAGCAGCGGCACCCCGGCCTCCCGCTCCAGCACCGACAGCTGCTGGGACACCGCCGAAGGGCTGAACGCCAGCGCCTCGGCGACCGCCGCGATGGTGCCGTGGTGGGCCAGTTCGCGCAGCAGGCGCAGTCGTCGCACATCGAGCATCGGCCCAGCTTACGAGAACCATCGGAAATGTGAACTGGACCTGCACGGTCGCCGCCCGGCAGGCTTCCCGCATGGAACTCCACGGCATCCACATCCCGCTGGTCACTCCCTTCACCGCCGACGGCGACCTCGCCCCGGAAGCGCTGGAACGCCTCGCCCGGGAGTGCCTGGAAGCCGGCGCCGCCGGACTGGTCGCCCTCGGCACCACCGGCGAACCCGGCTCGCTGACCACCGCCGAACAGCACACCGTGATCGAGGTCTGCCGGAAGGTCAGCGCCGAGTACGGCACCCCGCTGACCGTCGGCGCCGGCCACGGCGGCACCGCCCGCACCGCGGAGGCGCTCGCCGCGCTCGACGGTCTCGCGGACGCCGCGCTGGTCGCCGTCCCCGCCTTCGTCCGCCCCGGCGAGGCCGGGGTGCTGGCCCACTTCCGGGCCCTCGCCGCGGCCTCCCCGGTGCCGCTGGTGATCTACCACATCCCGTACCGCACCGGTCAGCCGCTCGGCGCCGCCACCCTGCTGGAGCTGCTCGCGCTGCCCGAGGTGGCCGGGATCAAGTACGCGCCGGGCGGCATCGACGAGGAGAGCGTCGCGCTGTTCGGCGCCGCGCCGCGCGGCGTGCTGGCCGGCGACGACCTCTTCCTCTCGCCGCTGCTCGCGATGGGCGCGGCCGGCGGCATCCTGGCCTCCGCCCACCTGGAGACCGACCGGTTCGTCGCCCTCGACCGGGCCTGGCACGACGGCGACCCGACGACCGCCCGGGCCCTCGGCCGGGAACTCGCCGAGGTCTCCCGGGCCGCGTTCGCCGGACCCAACCCCACCGCCCTGAAGGCGCTGCTGCACGCGGCCGGCCGCATCCCCAGCCCCGCGGTCCGCCTCCCGCTGCTCGCCCACACCTGAGCACCGCCCCCCGCGGTGCAGATCTTGCGGCCGGGACGCGGCCCGACCGCAGGGCTTCCCGCCCGGGACGGCAAGCGTTCACGTCTTGGGACGGATCCGCGAAAACCCGCTCTGACAAGGCATGATGACTAGGCACAACCCGGTAGGAGGAGGAGTCGGATGAGGATCGGCATCGTGGGTGCCACCGGCCAGGTCGGCGGCGTGGTCCGCGAGATCCTGGCGCAGCGCGCGTTCCCCGTCGAGCAGCTGCGGCTGTTCGCCTCGGCGCGCTCGGCAGGACGGACCATGCCCTGGAAGGACACCGAGGTCACCGTCGAGGACGCCGCCACGGCCGACTACAGCGGCCTGGACATCGTCATCTTCTCCGCGGGCGGCGCCACCTCCAAGGAGCTCGCCCCCAAGGTCGCCGCGGCCGGAGCGGTCGTCATCGACAACTCCTCGGCCTGGCGCCGCGACCCCGAGGTGCCGCTGGTGGTCGCCGAGGTCAACCCGGACGCCATCGCCGACCGGCCCAAGGGCATCATCGCCAACCCCAACTGCACCACCATGGCCGCCATGCCGGTGCTGCGCCCGCTGCACGACGAGGCCGGCCTGGCCGCGCTGGTGGTCTCCACCTACCAGGCGGTCTCCGGCTCCGGCCTGGCCGGCGTCTCCGAGCTCCACGAGCAGGCCCGCAAGGTCGTCGACGGCGCGACCGCGCTGGTGCACGACGGCGCGGCCGTCGAGTACCCGGCGCCCGGCGTGTACAAGCGGCCGATCGCGTTCAACGTCGTCCCGCTGGCCGGGTCGATCGTCGAGGACGGGCTGAACGAGACCGACGAGGAGCAGAAGCTCCGGCACGAGAGCCGCAAGATCCTCGGCATCCCCGAGCTGAAGGTCTCCGGCACCTGCGTCCGCGTCCCGGTCTTCACCGGCCACTCGCTGCAGATCAACGCCCGCTTCGAGCGGCCGCTCAGCCCCGAGCGCGCCGCCGAGCTGCTGGCCGCCGCGCCCGGCGTCGAGCTCACCGACATCCCCACCCCGCTCCAGGCCGCCGGCCAGGACCCCAGCTACGTGGGCCGGATCCGCGCCGACGAGACCGTCGACAACGGCCTGTCGCTGTTCATCTCGAACGACAACCTCCGCAAGGGCGCCGCGCTCAACGCCGTGCAGCTCGCCGAGCTGGTGGCCGCCGAGCTCAACGCCTGACGGACCGTCACCCGACACCGACCGCCGAGGAGCGCGCCGCCCGCGCCCTCGGCGGTCGGCGTTCTCCGGGGCGCGTCGGGCTACTGGCCCGCGTGCGCGGGCTGCGGGTCGACCGTCAGCGGGAGCTCGGGGGAGGTGGCGGCGGCCGTCCACTTGTCGCCGGGGGCGTACCACTGGAAGGCGCCGGAGCGCACGGCGGGGACCTTCACGTCCAGCCGGCCGTCGGCGTCGGTGGTGGCGGTGGCGACGGTGGTCCAGGTGGGGGAGCCGGTGGGGCGGAACTGTAGGTAGGCGGTGGCGCCCTGCTGGGGGAGGTAGCCGGGGTGCTCCCAGGTGGCGCGCTGCAGCCGGGCCAGGGCCTGCACCGGCGTGCCGACGGGGGCGCTCGCGGTGAGCGTCGCGGAGTCGAGCAGCGCGGTCCGCTTGAGCGAGAAGCCGCCGGCGGACTTGGAGACGTAGCGGTCGCCGTCCGCGGCGCGGATCCGCAGGTCGACGAACCAGGTGCCGGCCTGGTCGTCGAAGAGGCCGTGGGCGGAGGCGGTGGCGGTGGCCTCGCCGGTGCAGCGGGAGGCGCTCGCGGTGCCGGGCAGCGGGGCGCAGGCCAGCGGGGAGACCTTCAGGGTTGCGTAGTTGGGGCCCCACAGGCCGATCGGGTCGACGGCGCGGATGCCCGAGCGGTCGCTCGCGGTGACCTCGACCGGGAAGGTGCGGGTCTCGCCGGGGCCGAGTTCGACCGTGCGGCCCTGGTTGACGACGACCGAGACCAGCGCGGTGTCGCCGCGCGAGGTCTCGGGGACGGTGGCGGGCACCAGCAGCAGCGCGACCGCCCCGACCGCCGCCACCGCGCACAGCACCACCGCACTCTTCCGCACGGTGTCCCAGTATCCAGGGTCGGCCGGGCGTTCCCCGGCGCGGTTCGCCGGGCGAACGGGGGGTAAAGGTGTGCGCAACGGTCGCCGGACCGTCCGGCGGGCCACCCCACCGTCGGCGGTGGCCGGCCCGACGAGGAGGTGCCGGAGATGGACCGCTGTGTCGTCCTGGTCGATGCGGGATACCTGCTGGGCGCCGCGGCCAGCCTGCTCGCTGGGGAGTCCAGCCGCTCGCGGATCGCCGTGGACCATCCGGTGCTGATCAGCGCGCTGCGGGACCGGGCCGAGGAGGACACCGGGCTGCCGCTGCTGCGGATCTACTGGTTCGACGCCGCCGTGGACCGCCGCCCGGCCCCCGAGCACCGCCGGCTGCGGGTGCTCCCGCGGGTGACGGTCCGGCTGGGCGCGCTCACCCGGGCCGAGGGCCGCTGGGTGCAGAAGGGCGTCGACGCGGCGATGCACGCCGAGCTGAGCGAGCTGGCCCGCAACCACGCCTGCGCCGACGTGGTGCTGGTCACCGGCGACGGCGACCTGCTGCCCGGGGTGGCCTCGGCGAAGGAGCACGGGGTGGCCGTCCACCTGTGGGCGCTGGAGGCCGCCGACGGGGACTTCAACCAGTCCGAGGAACTGGTCGGCGAGGCCGACGAGCGGCGGGTGCTGGACCGGGCCTGGATCGAACGGTGGGTGCGGGTGCGGGAGGTCGCGGAGCCGGTGGCGCCGGTCGCCGCGGTCGCCGCGCTGCCCGGGCCGCCCGCGCAGCGCGCCCGGCCCGCCGGCCCGCCGCCCGCCGTCGCCCGCGCCGCCCCGCTGCGGGTCATCCCGACCCCGAAGGACCTGGCCGGACGGGCCGCCCCCGCGCCCGCGCCGGCCGCCGCGCTGGGCGGGCCGGTGCTGCGCTGGTCCTCCGACCGCGGCTGGGTGGACCGCTCCGAGCCGCACACCGCCGGAGACGGCCTGCCCACCCTGGACCGGCTCACCACCTCCGCGCAGCGCTGGGCCGATCGGGAGGAGGACATCACCAGCGTCGGCGGCGACCCGCAGGAGGTCGGCCAGGTCTTCGCCCGCCGCTGGCTGGACCGGCTCGCCACCGTCGACCGCCCCGAGCTGCTGTGGACCGACCACCCGCGGATCCCGCACCGCCTCGACGGCGAACTGCTGCGCTACGCCGCCCGGTTCGGGCTGCTGGCGCACAAGGAGGACCAGATCGACGAGCACGACAGGTACGCCATCCGGGAGGGCTTCTGGAAGGAGCTGTCCGCCCGCGTCCCGGACGCCCGGCAGCCCGCCGCCGCGCTCGAGGACAGCTGACGCGACCACCCCGCATGTCCGGAACGCCCTTTACGGCGCGTAGAGTCTTCCGTCGTGAGCAAGGCACCGCAGAGCTGCTGCACGGTCAGCGGCCTGGTCAAGACCTACCGCACGGGCGGTGCGGAGGTCCGCGCCAACGACGGCATCGACCTCGCCGTCCGGCGCGGTGAGATCTTCGGCCTGCTCGGACCCAACGGCGCCGGGAAGTCCACCCTGGTCCGCCAGCTCACCGGCCTGCTCCGCCCCGACGCCGGCCGCATCGACCTGTTCGGCCACGACCTGGTCCGGCACCCCGAACGCGCCGCCCGGCTGCTCGGCTACCTCGGCCAGGAGTCCAGCGCCCTCGACGAGCTCACCGTCGCGCTGGCCGCCGAGACCACCGGACGGCTGCGCGGGCTGACCCGCTCCGCCGCCCGCGCCGAGAGCGCCGAGGTGATCGCCGAGCTCGGCCTGGAGCCGCTCGCCCACCGCCCGCTCGCCAAGCTCTCCGGCGGCCAGCGCCGGCTGGCCTGCTTCGCCGCCGTGCTGGTCGGCGAGCGCCCGCTGCTGGTGCTGGACGAACCCACCACCGGCATGGATCCGGTCGCCCGGCGCGCCGTGTGGAGCGCCGTCGACCGCCGCCGCGCCGAACGCGGCACCACCGTGCTGCTGGTCACCCACAACGTCATCGAGGCGGAGACCGTGCTGGACCGGGTCGCCGTGGTCGACCGCGGCCGGGTGATCGCCTGCGACACCCCCGGCGGGCTCAAGGCGCTGGTCGACGGCGACGTCCGGCTCGACCTGGTGTGGCGCACCGACGCCCCGCTCGGCGTCCCCGCAGTCGCCGCACTGGCCGACCGCGCCGAGCGCACCGGCCGCCGCTGGACGCTGCGCACCACCCCCGACGAGGCCCGCGAACTGGTCGCCGCCGTCACCACCGGCCCCGCCTTCGCCGCGCTCGACGACTTCACCCTCGCCACCCCCACCCTGGAGGACGCCTACCTCCGGCTCGGCGGCCGGACCGGAGGCCTCGCCCGATGACCCTGCTCGACGCGCCCGCGGCGACCGCCGCCGCGACCGGGCCCGTGCCGCTCGCCCCCGCCGCCCGGCTGCTGCCCGCGCTGGCCGCGGTCTACCGGGCCCAGCTGGCCCGCGCCAAGGTGGCCCGGATCCCGCTGCTGTTCGTCGCGACCTTCCAGTCCATCGGCATCCTGGTGATGATGCGCGGCGTGGTCGACCCCGGCGACAACCCGTCCGCGCACGCCGTGGTGGCGGGCTCGGCGGTCCTGGTGGTGGCCTTCGTCGCGCTCAACCTGCTCGCGCAGTACTTCGGCCGACTGCGGGCGACCGGCGGCCTCGACCACTACGCGACGCTCCCGGTGCCGCCCGCCTCCGTGGTGCTCGGCACCGCCGGCGCGTACGCCTCGTTCACGGTGCCCGGGGTGTTCGTCACCGCCGGGGCGGGCTGCTGGCTGTTCGACCTGCCGATGGGTCGGCTCTGGGTCCTCGCGGCGGTGATCCCGCTGGCCGGGGCCGCGCTGGCCGGGCTCGGGGCGGCCCTCGGGCTGCTCGCCCCGCGGCAGGAACTCGCCACGCTGGCCGGGCAGTTGGGCATGTCCGCGGCGCTGCTGCTGGGCGTCCTGCCGGCCTCCCGGCTGCCCGGCGCGGTGCAGTGGCTGCGCGACCTGCTGCCGTCCAGCTACGGCGTCGACGCCTTCGCGCTGACCTTCGCGCCCGACCCGGACTGGGCCCGGGTGCTCCTCGACCTCGGGGTGTGCGGCGCGGTCGGCCTGGCCTCCCTCACCCTCGCCACCTGGGCCTACCGGCGGGCCGCCCGCTGACCTTCCCGGGCGGAGATCGACACCTGCGGGGGCGGTCGTGAAACGATGGGGCCGTGACCGTACCGAACACACCTGCGGGTAGCACCCCCGGGCCGGACCCGTTCGCCCCGCCGCACTTCCCGCCGCAGCCGCCCGTCCGCGCCCCGCGACGGCCCCTCGGGCCCGAGCTGGGGATCGGCGCGCTCATCACCGTCGCCGGCGCGGTCCTCGGCGTCCTGCTCGGCTACCTGTGGCTCTGGCTGGCCCCCCGGATCGGCTTCCAGGTCCAGGGCAACCGGATCCTGTACCTGGACCCGGAAGGCGAGGAGGGCATCGCCGCCGACGCCGTCTTCGCCCTGCTCGGCCTCGGCTTCGGCATCCTCACCGCGCTGGTCTCCTTCCTGCTGACCCGCGCCCGCGGCGGCGGCATCGCGGTCGCCGTCGGCCTGGTCCTCGGCGGCCTGGCCGGCTCGGTCATCGGCTGGCAGCTCGGCATCCGGCTCGGCCCCACCAGTGACCTCCGCGCGCACGCCCTCGCCGTCGGCGACGGCGGCCGCTTCGACGGCCCCCTGCAGCTCTCCGCACACGGCGCGCTGCTGGTCTGGCCGATGGCGGCGACCGTCCTGCTGCTGGCCCTCTCCGCGGCGTTCGGCAAGCGCGAACCCGACCTGCCGCCGTACTGGGCGACCACACTTCCCCCGCTGCCGCCGCCCGCGGGGGAGAAGCCGGCGGGCGAGTAGGCGACGGCGGAGCAGGCGGCGGGGTTCAGCCCCGGCCGATCTCCGCCGTCCGCGCCCCCGTCAGCCGCACCAGGTCGGCAGGGGCGAGCTCCACCTCCAGGCCGCGGCGGCCCGCCGAGACGAAGACCGTCGCGTGGCCGAGGGCGGAATCGTCGACCACCGTGCGCAGCGCGGTGCGCTGGCCGAGCGGGGAGATACCGCCGAGGACGTAGCCGGTGGCGCGCTCGGCCGCCGCGGGGTCGGCCAGCGCGGCCCGCTTGGCGCCGAGCGCGGCCGCCAACGCCTTGAGGTCGAGCTGGCCGGAGACCGGGACCACCCCGACCGCGAGCGTGCCGTCCAGGTCGGCGAGCAGGGTCTTGAACACCCGCTCCCGGGGGACGCCCATCGAGTCGGCGGCCTCCTCGCCCCAGCCCGCGCCGGTGCCGTGCTGGGTCACCTCGTAGTAGTGCACCGTGTGCGGTACGGCGGCCTGCTCCAGCCTCAGCAGGGCAGGGGTGCCGGCCGGGCCGCGCTTCTTCTTCGGCATCGGGAGGGGCCTCCTAGTTGGGGCTGAACGCCTGCCGGGTGAGGTCGGCGGCGGGCAGCGAGGGGAGCTTGGCGATCACCGCGGTCTCGTGGCGGAGCAGTTCGAGCTCGCGGGCGAGCCGCTGGGCGGTGTCGGGGCAGGCGAGGAGTTCCTGCTTGACGGACACCGGCAGCACGGTGGCGGCGGCGACCAGGTAGGAGAGCACCTGCGGGTCGTCGGGGAGGGTCTGGTCGCCGGTGAGGCTGGCCTCGCGGGCGCCGGCGATGCGCTTCTGGTAGGTGCGGAAGACCCGTTCGACGCCGGAGGCGAGGGCGCCCGAGCCTTCGCCGGGCTGCTCGGGCAGGACCGAGACGTCGCCGACCAGGTAGGGGCCGGTGGCGTCGAGGGCGCGCAGCCGGAACCGGGTGGTGCCGGTGACGAGCAGCTCGTAGCGGCCCTCGGGCTGCTCCCGGATGTTGGCGACGTCGGCGACGCAGCCGACCGCGTACAGGGCGTCCATGGGGTCGCCGCCGGGGGTGCCGATGCCGTCCAACGGGCCTGCGGGGGCGTCGAGTTCGCGGACGGGGGCGACCTCGCGGCCGTCCTTCACGGCGATCACGCCGAAGCGCCGCGGCTCGTCCTCGGGCTGCTTCTGCAGGTCGGCGACCAGCCGGCGGTAGCGCTCCTCGAAGACGTGCAGCGGCAGGACCAGGCCCGGGTAGAGGACCGTGTTGAGGGGGAAGAGCGGCAGCCGATCAGTCACGGCGGACAGCGTAGTTGGCACGGGGCCGCCCCCGCGCCGGACTTTGCCCGGGGGCGGGCGGTCAGCTGCGCTGGAGCAGCCGGGTGACGCCGGCCACGGCGGTGGTGGCGAGCACCCAGCCGGTGAGCACGAGCGCCGCGGCGACCCACTGGCCGGTGCGGTCGGGGTTCCAGCCGGACTGGCCGAGGTCGACCAGCGGCAGCACCTTGCTCGCGGCGTACAGCGCGGCGTTCCAGGTGGGGACCTCGTCGGCCTTGAGCGGCTCGGGCGGGTGGTCGGCGAAGTACGCGGTGCCGAGCGCCCAGGCGAGGACCAGCCAGGCGGCGGCCCGGCCGGGCCGGTAGCCGTAGCCGACCGCGACGTCCTGGAGGTGACCCCAGATCCGGCCGGGCAGCGGGAGGGTGCGCCGGCGGCGGCGCTGCTTGGCGTGCAGCACGGTGCGGGCGTCCTCGTCGGCGCCGTCACGGCGCAGTGCGGCGGCGAGCTGCTCGTACGCCTCGGGCCGGAACTCCTTGCCGGAGTCGACCCAGGCGATCCGGCGCTCCAGCGGGAAGTCCTCGGCGGGGCGGAGGGCCTCGTAGGTGAAGCCGGTGAGCGAGACGTGGTGGGCGGTGGGCCAGCTGCCCGGGGTGTCGATCAGGTTGCCGATCCGGGCGCGGCTGAGCGAGACCGGCCCGGTCGGCGGGGTGACGCAGGTGAAGCGGAGTTCGGGGGACTGGATCCGGCTGAGCGCGAGTTCCTCGCCGGGGCCGAGGTGGAACTCGGCGAGGGAGATCAGGCAGGCGTTCTCGAAGCGCGCGTCGGAGAGCCGGATCCGGCCCCAGGCGCGGAACGGGGTGTAGCTGGTGGCCCGGTTGTCGGCGGTGTTCACGGGCTCGCCGTAGCCGGAGCCGTACACGGAGCGCGAGCCGGTCCAGCCGGCGTCCTCGGAGCTGGCCAGGTACAGGGTGTGGCCGACGCTGATCCGGGCGGCGTCGAGCGCGTTGGGGTTGCCGGCGGCGGCCCGCAGCTGGGCGCCGCGGAGGGCCAGGCGGCCGCCGATGCGGGCCGATCGGAGGCTCAACTCGCCCTGCAGCTCGAGGCGTTCGGCCTCGACGTCCTGGTTGACGGTCATCCCGTCGGCGGAGACCGCGCGGCCGTACAGGTCGGGGCCGACGGCGCTCTGGTTGAGCAGCAGGTCGGTGCCGATCCGGGCGTCGGTGAGCCGGATGCCGCCGGGTATCCCGCAGCGGGCGAGGTGCACGTCGCCGTCGCTGGCCAGCCGGGAGGCCTCGATCCGCGGGACGTGGCAGGAGACCAGCCGCAGGGTGCCGATCGAGGCCTCGGAGATCAGCACCTTGCCGTCGAACCGGCAGAGCTGGAACTCCACGTAGCTGTCGATCCGGCCGCCGGCCAGCCTGAGCTGTCCGGTGATCGCGGCGCCGGTGAGCTTGAGCGAGGTGACCCGGCCGGGGCGGGCCGGCGGGCCGGCCAGCAGCAGGCGGGCGATCACCTCGGCGCGGACGGTGCGCTCGGGACCCCACGCCTCGGCGGCGAACGGGTCGTCCGGGCCGTCCGCCGCGCCGTCGGGCCGGACGGCCTCGCCGGCCGGGGCGGGCAGGTAGAGCCGGGCGGCGCGGCGCGGCTGCTCGGTGCGCAGGTCGTACACCTCACCGCTGCGGAACGCCTCCCACAGGCCCCGCTCGGCCTCGCTCCACTCCTCCGGCGCCTGCTCCACCGTGCCTCCCCCGACGATCCCGCCCCGACGATCTTGAACTGTCTCACCCTTCGTATCACGGACTGAAATGCCCGGATGCCGGTTTCAGCCACTCCTTACACTTGGCCCTGTGATCTCTCGAATCGACCTGCGCGGCTCCCAGGTGGACCCGCGCGACGTGCTGCCCCGTGCCGAGTTCGACGTCGAGGCCGCCCTGGAGAAGGTGCGGCCGATCGCGGAGGACGTGCGCCATCGCGGGGTCGCGGCGCTGATCGAGATCACCGAGCGCTTCGACGGGGTCCGGCTGGAGTCCACCCGGGTGCCGGCCGCGCAGATCGCCGAGGCGCTGGAGCAGCTGGACCCGAAGGTGCGCGCCGCGCTGGAGGAGTCGATCCGCCGGGCCCGCGCCGTCCACGGCGACCAGCGCCGCGCCGGCCACACCACGCAGGTGGTGCCCGGCGGCACGGTGACCCAGCGCTGGGTGCCGGTCGACCGGGTCGGCCTGTACGTGCCCGGCGGCCTGGCGGTCTACCCGTCCTCCGTGGTGATGAACGTGGTGCCCGCGCAGGAGGCCGGGGTGACCGGCATCGCCGTCTCCTCGCCGCCGCAGAAGGCCTTCGGCGGCCGGGTGCACCCGACCATCCTGGCGGCCTGCGCGCTGCTCGGCGTCGACGAGGTGTACGCGGTCGGCGGCGCCCAGGCGGTGGCGATGTTCGCGCTGGGCACCGAGGAGTGCGCGCCGGTCAACCTGGTCACCGGCCCCGGCAACATCTACGTGGCGGCCGCCAAGCGGCTGTTCGCGGGCCGGATCGGCATCGACTCGGAGGCCGGCCCGACCGAGATCATGGTGCTAGCGGACGGCACCGCGGACGCCGTCGAGGTCGCCGCCGACCTGATCAGCCAGGCCGAGCACGGCCCGACCTCCGGCTCGGTGCTGGTCACCGCCTCGGTCGAGCTGGCCGACGCGGTCGAGGCCGAGCTGAAGACCCAGGTCGCCCGCACCCGGCACGCCGAGCGGGTGGCCGAGGCGCTGGGCGGCCCGCAGTCCGGGATCATCCTGGTCGACGACCTGGACCAGGGCCTGGAGGTGGTCAACGCGTACGCCGCCGAGCACCTGGAGATCCAGACCGCCGACCCGCACGCCGTGTCCGAGCGGGTGCGCAACGCCGGCGCGATCTTCCTCGGCCGGTTCACGCCGGTCTCGCTGGGCGACTACGCGGCCGGCTCCAACCACGTGCTGCCGACCGGCGGGTGCGCCTGCCACTCGTCCGGTCTGTCGGTGCAGACCTTCCTGCGCGGCGTGCAGGTGGTGGAGTACGACCGCGAGGCGCTGGCCGGGATCGCCGCGCACGTGGTCACCCTGTCCGAGGCCGAGGACCTGCCCGGTCACGGCGACGCGATCAAGGCCCGATTCGAGTGGAGTGTCCCCAGCTCGTGACGAAGATCGACGACCTCCCCATCCGGGACGAGCTGCGCGGCCAGTCCCCGTACGGCGCACCGCAGTTGGACGTGCCCGTCCAGCTGAACACCAACGAGAACCCGTACCCGCTGCCCGAGCCGCTGGTGGCCCGGATCGCCGAGCGGGTCGCCGACGCCGCCCGGCAGCTCAACCGCTACCCGGACCGCGACGCGGTGGAGCTGCGCACCGGCCTGGCGGCGTACCTGAGCTCCACCACCGGCTTCGGGGTGACGAAGGACCAGGTGTGGGCCGCCAACGGCTCCAACGAGGTGCTGCAGCAGCTGCTGCAGACCTTCGGCGGGCCCGGCCGCACCGCGATCGGCTTCGAGCCCTCGTACTCGATGCACGCGCTGATCGCCCGCGGCACCGGCACCGAGTGGGTCTCCGGCCCGCGAGACGACGACTTCACCATCGACCTGGACGCCGCCCGCCGGGCCATCGCCGAGCTGCGGCCCAACGTGGTGTTCGTCTGCTCGCCGAACAACCCGACCGGCACCGCGGTCGAGGCCGACACCGTGCTCGCGCTGTACGAGGCCGCGCAGGCGGCCGGGCCCAGCATGGTGATCGTCGACGAGGCGTACGTGGAGTTCTCGCACCGCGCCTCGCTGCTGCCGCTGCTGGCGGGCCGCCCCAACCTGGTGGTCACCCGGACCATGTCGAAGGCGTTCGGCGCGGCCGGGCTGCGGCTCGGCTACCTGGCGGCGGACGCCGCGGTGGTGGACGCGGTCCAGCTGGTCCGGCTGCCGTACCACCTGTCGGCGGTCACCCAGGCCACCGCGCTGGCCTGCCTGGAGCACACCGACACCCTGCTCGGCTACGTCGCGCAGCTCAAGTCCGAGCGCGACCGCCTGGTCCTCGCGCTGCGCGGGCTCGGCCTCGAAGTGACCGACTCCGACGCCAACTTCATCCAGTTCGGCCGCTTCGCCGACACCCACGCGGTGTGGCGGGCGATCCTCGACCAGGGCGTGCTGATCCGCGACAACGGCGTGCCCGGCTGGCTGCGCGTCACCGCCGGCACCCCCGCCGAGAACGACGCCTTCCTGAGCGCCGTGTCGCAAGCAACCAAGGAGCTGTAACCCCGCATGTCCCGTATCGGCCGCGTCGAACGCACCACCAAGGAGACCTCCGTCCTGGTCGAGATCGACCTCGACGGAACCGGAAAGACGGACGTCTCCACGGGCGTCGGGTTCTACGACCACATGCTCGACCAGCTGGGCCGCCACGGTCTCTTCGACCTCACCGTCAAGACCGAGGGCGACCTGCACATCGACACCCACCACACCATCGAGGACACCGCCCTCGCGCTCGGCGCCGCCTTCAAGCAGGCGCTCGGCGACAAGGTCGGCATCTACCGCTTCGGCAACTGCACCGTGCCGCTGGACGAGTCGCTGGCCCAGGTGACCGTCGACCTGTCCGGCCGCCCGTACCTGGTGCACACCGAGCCGGACGGCATGGCCCCGATGATCGGCTCGTACGACACCACGATGACCCGGCACATCCTGGAGTCCTTCGTGGCGCAGGCGCAGATCGCCCTGCACGTGCACGTGCCGTACGGCCGCAACGCCCACCACATCGTGGAGTGCCAGTTCAAGGCGCTGGCCCGGGCGCTGCGCTACGCCTCCGAGCGCGACGTGCGCGCGGCCGGCATCCTCCCGTCCACCAAGGGCGCGCTCTGATGGCGACGGTCCTGATCTTCCTCGGGATCTTCTTCGCCACCGGCGTCTGGACGTTCTGGAAGCAGGAGAAGCCGAAGAGCGTCATCCTCGTCCTCGGCTTCGCCTCGGCCATGTGCCTGGCCGCCGGCATCATGCGCTACTAGGAGGCCGCGAGATGTCCAAGAACGTCGTGGTGCTGGACTACGGGTCCGGCAACCTGCGCTCGGCGCAGCGCGCGGTCGAGCGGACCGGCGCGAACGTCACCGTCACCTCGAACTTCCAGCAGGCGCTCGACGCCGACGGGCTGCTGGTCCCCGGCGTGGGCGCCTTCGAGGCGTGCATGCGCGGACTGAAGGCGGTCCGCGGCGAGCAGGTGATCGGCCGCCGGCTGGCCGGCGGGCGGCCGGTGCTGGGGATCTGCGTCGGCATGCAGATCCTGTTCGAGAAGGGCGTCGAGCACGGCGTGGAGACCGCGGGCTGCGACGAGTGGCCCGGCGTGGTCGAGCCGCTGGACGCCCCGATCGTGCCGCACATGGGCTGGAACACCGTGGACGCGCCCGAGGGCAGCCGGATGTTCGCCGGCCTCGACGCCGACACCCGGTTCTACTTCGTGCACTCCTACGGGGTGCGGCACTGGGTCCTGGAGCAGCACGCCGAGAAGCTGCGGCCGCCGCTGGTCACCTGGGCCACCCACGGGCAGCCGTTCGTCGCCGCCGTGGAGAACGGTCCGCTGTGGGCCACCCAGTTCCACCCCGAGAAGTCCGGCGACGCCGGCGCCGCCCTGCTGACCAACTGGGTCGACACCCTCTGACGAGCTGAGAGTCCATCAGATATGAGCAAGCGCCTCGAACTGCTGCCCGCCGTCGACGTCCGCGACGGCCAGGCGGTCCGCCTGGTCAAGGGCGCCTCCGGCACCGAGACGTCCTTCGGTGAGCCGCTGGCCGCCGCCCTGGCCTGGCAGAACGCCGGCGCCGAGTGGCTGCACCTGGTCGACCTGGACGCCGCGTTCGGCACCGGCAGCAACCGCGAGCTGCTCGCCGAGGTCACCGGCCGGCTCGACATCAAGGTCGAGCTGTCCGGCGGCATCCGCGACGACGCCTCGCTGGCCGCCGCCCTCGCCACCGGCTGCACCCGGGTCAACCTGGGCACCGCCGCGCTGGAGACCCCCGAGTGGGTGGCCAAGGTGATCGCCGAGCACGGCGACAAGATCGCCGTCGGCCTGGACGTGGTCGGCACCACCCTGCGCGGCCGCGGCTGGACCCGCGACGGCGGCCAGCTGTACGACGTGCTGGCCCGCCTGGACGCCGAGGGCTGCGCCCGCTACGTGGTCACCGACGTCAACCGCGACGGCACCCTGACCGGCCCCAACCTGCAGCTGCTGCGCGACGTCTGCGCCGCCACCGACCGCCCGGTGGTGGCCTCCGGCGGCGTGTCGTCGCTGGACGACCTGCGGGCGATCGCCACCCTGGTGCCGGAGGGCGTCGAGGGTTCGATCGTCGGCAAGGCCCTCTACGAGCAGAAGTTCACCCTCGAAGAGGCCCTGGAGGCTGTGTCCCGATGACCGACGAAACCCCGGTGGCCGCCGCCCGTCACTCCGGAACGTCCCCCTTCGAGGACCAGTACGGATTCTCCCGGGCGGTGGCGGCCGGGGACTTCGTCCTGGTCTCGGGCTGCACCGCCTACGACAAGGGGATCGTCCAGGCCGAGGGCGACCCGTTCGAGCAGTCGATCGCCGCCTTCAAGATGGCCTTCGACGCGCTCGACCACTACGGACTCACCGTGGCCGACGTGGTCCGCACCCGGATGTACCTCACCCACGTCCGGGACTGCGACGAGGCCGGCCGCGCCCACAAGGAAGTCTTCGACCAGGTCCGCCCGGTCACCACCATCGTGGTGGTCCAGGGCCTGATCGACTCCCGGATGATGGTCGAGGTCGAGGTCGAGGCCTACCGCCCCGGCCTCGCCCGCACTTTGGAAGGCACCCAGCCGTGACCCTCGCAGTACGCGTGATCCCCTGCCTGGACGTGGACGCCGGACGCGTCGTCAAGGGCGTCAACTTCCAGAACCTGCGCGACGCCGGCGACCCGGTCGAACTCGCCAAGCTCTACGACGCCCAGGGCGCCGACGAGTTGACCTTCCTCGACATCACCGCCTCGTCGGGCTCCCGGGAGACCACCTACGACGTGGTGCGCCGCACCGCCGAGCAGGTGTTCATCCCGCTCACCGTCGGCGGCGGGGTGCGCACCGTCGAGGACGTCGACCGGCTGCTGCGCGCGGGCGCCGACAAGGTCGGCGTCAACACCGCGGCGATCGCCCGGCCCGAGCTGATCCGCGAGATCGCCCAGCGCTTCGGCCGCCAGGTGCTGGTGCTGTCGGTGGACGCCCGGCGCTGCGCCGAGGGCACCGAGACCGCCTCCGGCTTCGAGGTCACCACCCACGGCGGCCGCCGCGGCACCGGCCTGGACGCCATCGAGTGGGCGGCCCGGGCCGCCGAGCTCGGCGCCGGCGAGATCCTGCTCAACTCGATGGACGCCGACGGCACCAAGGACGGCTACGACCTGGAGATGATCACCGCCGCGCGCAAGGCCGTGGCCGTCCCGGTGATCGCCTCCGGTGGCGCGGGCAAGCTCGCCGACTTCGCCCCCGCCGTCGACGCCGGTGCGGACGCGGTGCTCGCCGCCAGCGTCTTCCACTTCGGCGACCTGACGATCGGCCAGGTCAAGGACGAGCTGCGGGCCACCGGGCACCCGGTGCGCTGACGGCACGTCACCGCGGGTGCGCCCCGACCCGGGGCGCACCCGCCGCGCGTCGTCCTACCGCTGCCGGGGCTCCGGCTCCAGGATGGCGAACTGCGCGCCGAACGGGTCGGCCAGCACCGCGATCCGGCCCACCGTCGGCACCTGCTCCGGCGGCACCACGACGCTGCCGCCGGACTGCCGGACCTGATCGGTGGTCAGCAACGCGTCGGCGACCGCGAAGTGCACCAGCCAGCCCACGTTGACCCGCGGGTGGACGCCCGCCACCCCGCCGAACGAGGCCGCGAACTCGTCCGCGCCCTCGGCGGTGCGCAGCACGGTGTAGTCGACGTCGGCCACCCCGGAGTCCCGGGTCCGCCAGTCGAACAGGCCCTGGTAGAAGCGCAGCGCGGCCGGGATGTCCGAGGTGTGCAGCTCCGCCCAGCACAGCCCGCCGTCCCCGCCGACCGCGTCCAGGCCCACGGTGTCGCCGGACTGCCAGATCGCGAACTGCCCGCCGGTCGGGTCGGTCAGCTGGGCGAACCGCCCGGCGGTGAAGACGTCCGCCGGCTCGGTGCGGACGGTGCCGCCGAGCTGGTCGGCGGCCTTGGCGGTGGCGTCGGCGTCGGCGACGCGGAAGTACACCGTCCAGGCGGGCAGCGCCTCCTCCTCGGTGAGCGGGCCGACCGCGGCCACCGTCCTCCCGTCCTGCTGGAAGAAGCCGTAGCCGCCGGACTCCGGCCCGGCGGACCGGAGGGTCCAGCCGAACACCGAGCCGTAGAACAGCGCCGATTCGGCGGTGTCCGGGCTGCCGAGGTCGATCCAGTTGGGCGAGCCGAGCCAGAAGTCGGTGCTGACCATGGGCGTGCTGCTCCTTCGGGCGGGGACGGGAAGGCCACCGCCAGGCTGGCACACCGGTGTGACGAATCCGGCCGACGCGCCGTCGGCCCGCCCCGACGTGTCGCGGGGTCGGGCCGACGCGTCGTCAGGTCGGGCGGACGCGTCGTCAGTTTCCGGGCAGCGGGAGGGCCGCGGCGACCCGCGCCACCGCCTCCGGGTCGCCGCTCGCCTCCACCGCGGCCTTGGCGCCGCGCCCGGACAGGAAGAGCACCAGCTCGCCGGGCTCCCCGGTGACGGTGACCGCCGGGCCCTCGCCCGCGCCCTGGCGGAACGTCACCATCCGGCCGTCCGGGTGGCGCAGCTGCAGGGTGACCGGCGAGCGGGCGTCGGAGAACCTGGCCACCACCGGCACCCGCTTCCACAGCGCCTCGGCGAGCGCCGGGTCCACCGGCTCGGGCTCGAACGGCACCGCGCGGCGGACGTCCTCGGCGTGCACGAAGTACTCGACCAGGTTGGCGGCGGCGTCGGCCCCGGGCAGCCGGAACGGCGACAGGGTCGGCGGGCCGGACCGGAAGACCCGCACCAGCTCCTCGAACGGGCGGGCCGCGTAGCGGTTCTGCACCTTCTCGGTGTGCCCGGCGAGCGCGCGCAGCCGGATTCCGGCGGCGGCGTCCGGCCGGGCCTCGCGCACCACCAGGTGCGCGGCCAGGTCCCTGGTGGTCCAGCCCGCGCACAGCGTGGGCGCCTCCGGCCCGGCAGCGGACAGCAGTTCGGCAAGACGGGCGCGCTCAGCCCGGGCGTGGCTCGACATGGCCACACCCTAGGCCCTCGCCGGAAACTCCCGCCGGGCGGTCTGCCCCATTCTCCCCGCCCCCTTCAACTCCCTCGGGGCTGGTGGAGATGGCTGGAGATCCGACCGAGTCGTCAGACCGGCCCCGCCGACCGCAGGTCTAGCGCAGAGGGGCGGTCAGCTTCGTCCCGTGCTGCCTGCTGCTGGCGGTCAGCGTGCACGTCGCGTCGTGCATGCCCTGCTGGTAGTACTGCAGGTAGGGGCCGATCGGGAAGCCGTAGTACGGACCGCCGCCGCCCTGCCGCTGCTCGGCCGCGGCCAGCGGCGCCTGGCACAGCTCGCGCATCGCCCGGCCGATCGCGGTGTCGCTGGTCAGCCCGTCCGGCAGCACCACGTCGGCGATCGCCTCGCCGTCGTGCGGCTGGTCGCAGGGCCGGGCCTCGGCCTTGGCGATCACCTCGGAGAGCTGCGGGTGGTCCAGGCAGGTGCCCGGCGTGAAGAACGGGTACGGCAGCTGCCTGCTCGGGGACGGCGAGGGCGACGGACTCGGCGAGGCGCTGGGGGACGGCGGCGGGGGAGCCGCCTGCCGGTGCGCGGGCTCCGGCCACAGCAGCACCGAAGCCGCGACCACCGCCAACGCCGCCACCACCGCGGCCAGCGCCGCCTTCTGCCGCTTCGTCACGCCAACCCCCTCGGTCCGCCGCCATTGTGGCGCTCCGCCGGGCGACGCGTCACGGGTTCGCGGCGATCCGCGGGCGAACCAGTTTGCGAATGCTTTGCATGAAGATCAGTAGCATGGCGGATTCTTGGTCAAGACGGTCGCCGAGGAAGGGCAACTGCCATGGGGGACAGCGGATTTCGGGTGGAACCCGAAGCACTCGACCGGTATTCGCAACTGCTCGCCGAGCAGTCCGAGCAACTGAGCCGGATCGCGGCGGCCACCGCCGCCATCACCATCTCGTCCGACGCCTTCGGACACCTGCCGAACGCCCAGCACCTGGCGTCGGCCTACCAGGAGCACGCCAGCGCCAGCCGGCAGAACCTCGGCGACCTCGGCGAGGCCGTCACCGGCACCTCGGACGGCCTGGCCCACGTCGCGCAGACCTACACCGACCACGAGCAGCAGCTCAGCGCCGGCCTGGGCGGTGGCAACTGATGTCGCGCGGTTCGCACTCGCACTCCGGCTCGCACAACTCCGGTTCCCACGGCTCCGGTTCGCGGCCGTCGGCGCCGCACGGGCCCGACCCGCGGGTCCCCGTCCACACCCCGGACCCGGCGCCGCCCGCCCACACCCCCGGCTCCACCGGCCACCAGGGCGGCGACCCCGGCGGGGCCGCGCGGCCCGGCCACGACCCGCAGGGCCGCACGCCGTCGCCCGGCGCCGACCCGGGCACCGACCCCGCGGACGGCGGCGACGCCGCCGACCCGCGCGAGTCCTGGTGGAAGGGCGCGCTGCGCAGCGGCGCGGAGTCCGCGGGCGGCTCGCTCGGCGAGCACGCCGGCGACTGGGCGGGGGAGAAGGTGTTCGGCTCCGGCGGGCAGCAGGAGCCCGAACCCGGCGGCGGCGAGGCCCCGACCGGGCTCGACGGCCTCCCGCCGACCGACGGCGCGGAGCCCGGCGGCGAGGACCCGGACGCGGACTTCGACGCGCAGGGCGACGTCCCCGACCCCGGCTTCGCCGGCGGCCCGGTCGGCTCCGGCGCGACGACCGGCTCGGACGGGGGGATGAGCTCCACCCTGGCCCGCCGCGACGTGCAGCCGTACGGCGGCGGCAGTTCCGCGTACGACTGGGCGCACGCCCAGGTCCAGCAGGCGATGGACCAGCTCCAGCCGGCCGAGCACCCGTCGCGCGGCGGTCTCGGCGGGATGCTCGACGAGGCGGTCGAGTACGCGCTGAAGGAGTCCGGCCTGATCGAGATGCTGGAGAAGGTCACCGGCAACCTGGCCGAGCTGAACGCCGCCGCCGAGGAGTGGCAGGCGCAGGCGGGCGCCGTCCAGCAGGTCGCGGCCGAGCTGCGCGGCGGCGCGGTGCCGGTCTCCCAGGCCTGGGAGGGCCAGGCCAGCGACTCCTTCGGCGGGCACATGGGCGAGGTCGCCGACGCGCTCGACCAGACCGCCGAGGGCATGCGGCAGACCGCGCAGATCATCAACTCGGCGGCGCAGGAGTGCGCGGCGGCCGAGGGCATGGTGGTAGAGATCATCAGCGAGGCGATCGAGGCGCTGATCGCCTCGCTCGCCGCCGAGGCGGTGATCGCGGTGGTCACCGCGGGCATCGGTCTGATCGCCGACGCGCTGATCACCGAGGCGGAGATCACCGTCTTCGTCGCCCGGGTGGCCCGGGTCTCCACCGAACTGGCCCAGAAGCTCGAGGAGTTGCTCAAGGCGCTGAAGGAACTCGGCAGCGCCGTCAAGGCGGTGAAGAACCTGCAGACCGCCCGCAGCGCGCTCGCCAAGGTCAAGGAGGTGAAGACCGCCGTCCAGGGCCTGCGCGACTTCGAGGAGGGCGGCGACGGCCTCGGCAAGCTGGCCGGCGACGCCTTCCGGAACCGCTCGCTGGACGGCGTCGGCTCCGGCCTGAAGGACTTCGCGGTGCGTCAGGCCGTCCGGCAGGGCGACGAGTTCGTCACCGGCAAGGCCGAGGACGCGTTCAGCAGCGCCCTCGGCCTGGACGACGGCGCGGAGCGCGGCGACGGCACCGTGAAGGGCGCCTTCGCGGCGGCCGGGCGCTCCGCGCTGGGCGTCGCCAAGGAGACGGTGCTCGGCGACACCAACCGCAACGCCGTCACCGAGGAACTGCTGCACGACACCGGGCTGGAGCGCGACCCGGCCCCGTACCGGGTCGACACCACCCGGATCGAGGCCGCGTTCGGCTGACCGTCGGCGCGGGCGGCGGGGCGCTGACGGACGCGCGGCGCCCCCCCCCCCCCCCCGCGGCCCCCCCCGGGCGCCGCCCCGCCCCGACGGT
>NZ_JBSFXE010000057.1:0-35263 GCF_053595195.1 Kitasatospora sp. NPDC002522 | reverse complement strand
CCAACCCCCGCCCCCCCCGCCACGGCTGAGGTGACCCGACAACAACCCGGGGGGCGCCCGGGGGGGGGGGGGCGGCTCCGGCGGGCCCTCGGTGCAGAGCGCTGGGGCTCGGGTGCAGAGCGCTGGGGCTCAGGCGCCCTCGATGGCCTCGGCGGTGAGCAGGCCGGCGTTGATCTCGCGCAGCGCGATCGACAGCGGCTTCTCGTGCACGTGGGTGTCGACCAGCGGGCCGACGTACTCCAGCAGGCCCTCGCCCAGCTGGGAGTAGTACGCGTTGATCTGGCGGGCACGCTTGGCCGCGTAGATCACCAGGCTGTACTTGGAGTCGGTGGCCTCGAGCAGCTCGTCGATCGGCGGGTTGATGATGCCCTCAGGCGCGGTCATCGAAGAGGACACGCGAAAACCTTCCGAAGTAATTTTCTGAAAGAACCGGCTGGATGCAGCCGATCCGGTCAGGCTACACCGAGCAAGGCTAGCAGTTCGGCCGCTACCTGCTCGACGGAGGTGTTGACAAGCGTCGTGTCGAACTCCGCCTCGGCGGCCAGCTCGACCTTCGCGACGGCCAGCCGCTCGTCGATGACCTCCTGCGGCTCGGTGCCGCGGCCGGTCAGCCGGCGGACCAGCTCGTCCCAGCTCGGCGGCGCCAGGAAGACCAGCTGCGCCTCCGGCATGGACTCCTTCACCTGCCGGGCGCCCTGCAGGTCGATCTCCAGCAGCACCGGCTCGCCCTTGTCGAGCTTGTCGAGCACGGCCTGCCGCGGCGTCCCGTACCGGTTGCCGGCGAACACCGCCCACTCCAGCAGCTCGCCGTTGGCGACCAGCTTGTCGAACTGGTCGTGGTCGACGAAGTGGTACTGCACGCCGTCCCGCTCGCCGGGGCGCGGGTGCCGGGTCGTCGCCGACACCGACAGCCAGACCTCGGGGAACTGCTTCCTCATATGAGCGACGACCGTGCTCTTGCCGACCCCGGAGGGGCCGGAGAGCACGGTCAGCCGCGGACGCTCACTCATGTACCGATTATCCCGGATCGCGGACGTTCCGCCGACACCGGCCTCCGTTCAGGAGGCGGCGCCGCCGAACTCGCGCTCCAGGGAAGCGATCTGGTTCGTACCGAGGCCGCGCACCCGGCGGCTCTCGGAGATGCCAAGGCGCTCCATGATCTGCTTGGCGCGCACCTTGCCGACGCCGGGCAGGGACTCCAGCAGGGCGGAGACCTTCATCTTGCCGATGACCTCGTCATCGGACTTGCCGGCCTTGATGACGTCGTGCAGCGAGGCACCCGAGTGCTTCAGCCGGTTCTTGACGTCGGCACGCTTCCGACGAGCCTCGGCGGCCTTGGCGAGCGCGGCGGTGCGCTGTTCGGGAGTAAGGGGCGGAAGAGCCACGCCGTTCACCTCAGGTGTGGATGGAAGGGATGAGCAATGACTGGTGGTGCCCGGACGCCGACAGGCGATCACCTGCAGCCAGGCTCTGACCTGCGGCAGCGACCGAAATCGCGGCCAACTGGCGTCCTACCGCCGGACACTACCCAACTTGGGCCGCCGCGTCAGGAAAAGAACACGAAAAGTCCTGGTCAGCCGGGGCCGACCCAGGACTTTTCCGGGCAAAACAACCGCTGGAGCGGCCAGTTGGTCAGGCGTTTGTGACGGCCCTCACATCGTCGACGAACACCTTGGCGGCCTCCCGGAGGGCCGCCACCGACGGCCCGTGGCGCAGCACGTCACGGCTGACCGAGGGCACCACGTTGCGCACCTGGTCGCCGAAGACCCGCGGCAGGTCCTTCGCGGTGGCGCCCTGCGCGCCCACGCCGGGGGCCAGCAGCGGGCCGTTGATCGCCAGGTCGACGCCCGCCTCGGCGAGGGTCGCGCCGACCACCGCGCCGAAGGAGCCCAGCGGCTGCACGCCCGCGTTCTCCGCCGCGAGCCGGCGCAGCACCGCCTGCGCCACGCTCTCGCCGTCCGCGCCGACCGCGCGCTGCACCTCGTGGCCCTCCGGGTTGGAGGTCAGCGCCAGCGCGAACAGGCCGCAGCCGGAGGCGTTGGCCAGGTCGACGGCGGGCTGCAGCGAACCGAAGCCCAGGTACGGGCTGACCGTGAGCGCGTCGGAGAACAGCGGGCTGTCCGGGGCCAGGAAGGTCTCCGCGTAGGCGGCCATGGTGGAGCCGATGTCGCCGCGCTTGGCGTCCATCAGCACCAGCGCGCCCGCGGCGCGGGCGTCGGCGACGGTGCGCTCCAGCACCGCGATGCCGCGGGAGCCGAAGCGCTCGAAGAACGCCGACTGCGGCTTGAGCACCGCGACCCGGTCGGCGAGCGCCTCCACCACGGTGCGGGAGAAGGACTCCAGGCCCGCCAGGTCGTCGTTCAGCCCCCAGGCGGTGAGCAGCGAGCCGTGCGGGTCGATGCCGACGCAGAGCTGGCCGCGGGTGTCGAGGGCGGTGCGCAGGCGGGCGCCGAACGGGGTGGTCGCGGTGTCAGTCATCGCTGTCTTTCGTCGTCGTGCGGTGGGCCAAGCCCACCGCGTCGGTGTACTTCGCAAGCTTGCGGGCGGCCAGTTCGGCGCGCAGTTCGTCGAGGATCCGCAGCGGGGCGGTGGGGTCGTGCAGCAGCGCCGAGCCGACCGCCACGCCGGACGCCCCGGCCAGCGTGAACTCCAGCGCGTCGCGTCCGGTGCGCACCCCGCCCATGGCGAGGATCGGCACCGCGGGCATCCGGCCGGCCCGCATCGCGGCGTGCACCTGGTAGACGCAGCGCACCGCGATCGGCCGCAGTGCCGGGCCGGACAGTCCGCCGAAGCCGGCCGCCAGGGCGGGCCGGGCCGCGTCCAGGTCGATCGCCATGCCCTGCGCGGTGTTCACCATCGACAGGCCGTCCGCGCCGGCCGCGACGCAGGCGGCGGCCACCTCGGTGATCGCGGCGGCGTCCGGGGAGAGCTTGGCGTAGACCGGCAGCGCCGGGTCGGTGACCTCCTTCACCGCCCGCACCACGTCGTAGCTGATCGCCGGGTTGGCGGCGAACATCAGGCCGCGGTCGGCGCTGTTGGGGGCGGAGATGTTGAGTTCCAGGCCGGTGACGCCGGGCTGGCCGCCGAGCCGGGCGGCGAGTTCCGCGAACTCCTCCAGCCGCTCCCCCGCGAGGGAGACCACGGTGCGCACCCCGCGCTCGGCCAGCCACGGCAGGTCGCGGGCGAGGAAGCGCTCGATGCCGGGGCCCTGGTGGCCGATCGCGTTGAGCAGCCCGGCGGGGGTGGCGACGATCCGCGGCGCGGCCAGCCCGGCGCTTGGCCGCAGCAGCACGGTGCGGGTGGTGAGGGTGCCGAGTTCGTCGAGCGGGGTGAACCGGGCGAGTTCCCGGCCGAAGCCCGCGCAGCCGGCCGCGGTGCTCAGCGGGTTGGGCAGCACGGTGGACCCGAACGGGGCGCTCAGGTCGACTCCCTGACGGTCCATCACCAGCGTGGCGTCCTGCCGGTCGGTCACGGCCGGGCTCCTTCCAGGTCGGCCGGGACCCGGCCGAGGTCGGCCCAGCGCACCCGGGCGCCGTCGAAGACCGGCCCCTCGGTGCAGGCCCGCACCAGCCGGCTCACCCCGTCGGCGTCCCGGACCGGCAGCACGCAGCCCAGGCACAGCCCGGTGCCGCACGGGGTGTCGGCGGCCAGTGCCGTCCAGCAGCGCACCCCGCGGCCGGTGGCGACCGCGCTGACCGCGGCCAGCAGCTCGGGGCCGGCGGCGGCGTAGACCAGGTCGGCGCCGATCGCGGCGAGCGCCTGGTCGAGCAGCGCGGCGGCGGTGTCGGCGGCCAGCGGCAGCCCGGCGCTGCCGTCCTCGGTGAGCACCAGGACGTCGGGGGTGAGCTCGCGGGCCCGCTCCGCGCCGTACAGCCGTCCGGCGCTGGGCGCGGCGAGGACGAAGGCGACCTGGCCGCCGGCGTCCAGCAGCCGTTCGGCGAGGGCGAGCAGCGGCCCGGCGTCGGCGCCCTCGCCGACCAGCAGGGCGCAGGCCGGGGCGTCGGGCAGCGGGAAGGGGGTGCCGAGCGGGGCGATCAGGTCGAGGACCGGTGCGGCGGGCTCGTCCGGCAGCAGCAGGTCGAGGGTGTCGCCGTCGGCGCGCAGGATCGCCGCGCCGCGGCGCAGCACGTCCTCGGCGCCGGGCGGCGCGGCGAGGGCGGCGAAGTGCCCGGGTCTGAACCGGGCCGCCGCCGTCGCGCAGCGCACCGTCACCCGCCGGTACGGGCCCTCGGCCCGAGAGCCGACCACCTCGGCCCGGGCGACCACCGGATTGGCCATCTCCCCGCTCCTTCCGCTCGCCGTGGCGCCGTCCGCCACGTCCACCCGGGCGCCGGCTCCGCTCAGCGGTTTCCCTTGCCCACCGCCTCGCCGATCGATGCGTACCCCGCGGTACGCAGTCGCGCGGAGAGGCCCTTGTGAACCTTTCGCATCCAGAACGGACCCTGGTAGATGAAGGCCGAGTAGCCCTGGACCAGGTCCGCGCCGGCCAGGATCCGCTGCCAGGCGTCCTCGGCGGTCTCGATGCCGCCGACCGACACGATGGTCAGGCGTCCGTCGGTGCGCTTGCGCAGCCGCTCCAGCACCTCCAACGAGCGCGCCTTCAGCGGGGCGCCGGACAGGCCGCCCATGCCGATCTCCTCGATCCGCGCGGCCGGGGTCAGCAGGCCCTCGCGGCCGATGGTGGTGTTGGTGGCGATGATGCCGTCCAGGCCGAGGTGCAGCGCCATGTCGGCGATCTCGTCGATGTCCTCGTCGGCGAGGTCGGGGGCGATCTTCACCAGCAGCGGCACGTGGTGGTTGGTCACCTCGTCGGCGGCCTTGCGGACGTCCCACAGCAGCGGCCCGAGCACCTGCACGGCCTGCAGGTTGCGCAGGCCGGGGGTGTTCGGCGAGGAGACGTTGACGACCAGGTAGTCGGCGTACGGGGCGAGGGCCTTGGCGGACTTCAGGTAGTCGGCGGTGGCCTCGTCCTCCGGGACGACCTTGGTCTTGCCGATGTTGACGCCGATCACCGGGGTGCTGCTGGTGTGCGGGCGCGCGGCGAGCCGGGCGGCGACCCGGGCCGAGCCCTGGTTGTTGAAGCCCATCCGGTTGATCAGCGCCCGGTCCTCGACCAGCCGGAACAGCCGAGGCGTGGGGTTGCCGGGCTGCGGCTCACCGGTGACGGTGCCGATCTCCACGAAGTCGAAGCCCAGCATCGACAGGCCGTCGATGCCGATGCCGTCCTTGTCGAAGCCCGCGCCGAGCCCGAACGGTCCCGGCAGGTCCAGGCCCAGCGCGGCGGTGCGCAGCTTCGGGTCGCGCGGCGCGAGCACCGCCCGCACCAGCGAGCGCACCCCGGGGACCGACTGCGCCAGCCGGATCCAGAAGAACGCCAGGTGGTGGGCCTTCTCCGGGTCCATCTTCTTGAACAGCAGGTTGAACAGCAGCTTGTACACCGGCGGGGGGCTCCTTTTCGACGAGGACATGGGAGTGGGGGGCACCCGAGACCGGTGTGCCCCCCACGGCTGACGGCCTAGCGGCCGGCGTTGATCAGCGCCGCGTGCTCCTGCAGCGACATCACGCCGACCTCGCCGCGCAGCAGCGCGTCGATGCCCTGCACCGCCGCGCCCATCGCCTGAACGGTCGTCAGGCAGGGGACGCCGCGGGAGACCGCGGCGGTGCGGATCTCGTAGCCGTCCATCCGGCCGCCGGTGCCGTACGGCGTGTTGATGATGAGGTCGACGCCGCCCTCGTGGATCAGCTGGACGATGGTCTTCTCGCCGTTCGGGCCCACCCCGTCGCTGTGCTTGCGCACCACGGTGGCGGGGATGCCGGCCCGCTGCAGCACCTCGGCGGTGCCGGCGGTGGCGAGCAGCTCGAAGCCGAGCTCGACCAGCGCGCGGGCCGGGAAGACCAGGTTGCGCTTGTCGCGGTTGGCGACCGAGACGAACACCTTGCCCTTGGTGGGCAGCGCGCCGTACGCGCCGGACTGCGACTTCGCGTACGCGGTGCCGAAGACCCGGTCGATGCCCATGACCTCGCCGGTGGAGCGCATCTCCGGGCCGAGCACGGTGTCGACGCCGCGGCCGTGCACGTCGCGGAAGCGCGACCACGGCATCACGGCCTCCTTGACCGAGATCGGCGCGTCGGCCGGCAGCGTGCCGCCGTCGCCCTCCCGGGGCAGCAGGCCCTCGGCGCGCAGCTCGGCGATGGTCGCGCCGAGCGAGATCCGGGCGGCGGCCTTGGCCAGCGGCACCGCGGTGGCCTTGGAGGTGAACGGCACGGTGCGGGAGGCGCGCGGGTTGGCCTCGAGCACGTACAGGATGTCGCCGGACAGCGCGAACTGGATGTTGATCAGGCCGCGCACGCCGACGCCCTGGGCGATGCCCTCGGTGGCCTGGCGCAGCCGCTTGATGTCGAACCCGCCGAGGGTGATCGGCGGCAGCGCGCAGGCCGAGTCGCCGGAGTGGATGCCGGCCTCCTCGATGTGCTCCATCACGCCGCCGAGGTAGAGCTCCTCGCCGTCGTAGAGCGCGTCGACGTCGATCTCCACCGCGTCGTCGAGGAAACGGTCGATCAGCACCGGGTGCTCGGAGATCAGGCCGGCGTGCCGCTCGAGGTAGGAGGCGAGGGAGGGCTCGTCGTAGACGATCTCCATGCCGCGGCCGCCGAGCACGTAGGACGGGCGGGCGAGGACCGGGTAGCCGATCTCGTCGGCGATCGCCTTGGCCTCCTCGAAGGAGAAGGCGGTGCCGTGCTTGGGCGCGGGCAGGCCCGCGTCGCGCAGCACCCGGCCGAACGCGCCGCGCTCCTCGGCGAGGTGGATCGCCTCGGGCGAGGTGCCGACCACCGGCACGCCGTTGTCCTTGAGCGCCTGCGCCAGGCCCAGCGGGGTCTGGCCGCCGAGCTGGACGATCACGCCGGCCAGCGGTCCGGCCTGCTGCTCGGCGTGGACGATCTCCAGCACGTCCTCCAGGGTGAGCGGCTCGAAGTACAGCCGGTCGGAGGTGTCGTAGTCGGTGGAGACGGTCTCCGGGTTGCAGTTGACCATCACGGTCTCGTACCCGGCGTCGGCCAGCGCGAAGGACGCGTGCACGCAGGAGTAGTCGAACTCGATGCCCTGGCCGATCCGGTTCGGGCCCGAGCCGAGGATGATCACGGCGGGCTTGGTCCGCGACGCGACCTCGGTCTCCTCGTCGTAGGACGAGTAGAAGTACGGGGTCTTGGCGGCGAACTCGGCGGCGCAGGTGTCGACGGTCTTGAACACCGGGCGGATGCCGAGCGCGTGCCGGACCTCGCGGACCACGTCCGGCTTCAGGCCGCGGATCTCGCCGATCTGCTGGTCGGAGAAGCCGTGCCGCTTGGCGTGCCGCAGCAGCTCCGGGTCGAGCTTGTCGCCCTCGGCGAGCTCGACGGCGATCTCGTTGATCAGGAAGAGCTGGTCGACGAACCACGGGTCGATCTTCGTGGCGTCGAACACCTCCTCGGCGGTGGCGCCGGCCCGGATCGCCTGCATCACGGTGTTGATCCGGCCGTCGGTCGGGACCTGGGCCTTCGTCAGCAGCTCGGCCTTGTCGCCGGTCTCGCCCACCCAGGTGAACTGGGAGCCCTTCTTCTCCAGCGAGCGCAGCGCCTTGTTCAGCGCCTCCGGGAAGTTGCGGCCCATCGCCATCGCCTCGCCGACCGACTTCATGGTCGTGGTCAGCGTGGCGTCGGCGCTCGGGAACTTCTCGAACGCGAACCGCGGCACCTTGACGACGACGTAGTCGAGGGTCGGCTCGAAGGACGCCGGGGTCTGCTCGGTGATGTCGTTGGGGATCTCGTCCAGCGTGTAGCCGACTGCCAGCTTCGCGGCGATCTTGGCGATCGGGAAGCCGGTGGCCTTCGAGGCCAGCGCGGAGGAGCGCGAGACGCGCGGGTTCATCTCGATGACGATGACCCGGCCGTCCTCGGGGTTCACCGCGAACTGGATGTTGCAGCCGCCGGTGTCGACGCCGACCTCGCGGATCACCGCGATGCCGATGTCGCGCAGGATCTGGTACTCGCGGTCGGTGAGCGTCATCGCCGGGGCGACGGTGATCGAGTCACCGGTGTGCACGCCCATCGGGTCGAAGTTCTCGATCGAGCAGACCACCACGACGTTGTCGTGCTTGTCGCGCATCAGCTCCAGCTCGTACTCCTTCCAGCCGAGGATGGACTCCTCCAGGAGCACCTCGGTGGTCGGCGAGAGGGTCAGGCCCTGGCCGGCGATCCGGCGCAGGTCCTCCTCGTCGTGCGCGAAGCCGGAGCCGGCGCCGCCCATGGTGAAGGACGGGCGGACCACGACCGGGTAGCCGCCGAGCGTCTCGACGCCCGCGAGCACGTCCTCCATCGAGTGGCAGATCACCGAGCGGGCGGACTCGCCGTGGCCGATCTTGGCGTTGACCGCCTCGACCACGCCCTTGAACAGCTCGCGGTCCTCGCCCTTGTTGATCGCCTCGACGTCGGCGCCGATCAGCTCGACGTCGTACTTCTCCAGCGTCCCGGCCTGGTGCAGCGAGATCGCGGTGTTCAGCGCGGTCTGGCCGCCCAGGGTCGGCAGCAGCGCGTCGGGGCGCTCCTTGGCGATGATCTTCTCGACGAACTCCGGGGTGATCGGCTCGACGTAGGTGGCGTCGGCGATCTCCGGGTCGGTCATGATCGTGGCCGGGTTGGAGTTGACCAGGATGACCCGCAGGCCCTCGGCCTTGAGCACCCGGCAGGCCTGGGTGCCGGAGTAGTCGAACTCCGCCGCCTGGCCGATGACGATCGGGCCGGAGCCGATGACCAGGACGGACTTGATGTCGGTGCGCTTAGGCACGCTGGCCCTCCAGGAGCGAAACGAAGCGGTCGAAGAGGTACGCGGCGTCGTGCGGGCCGGCAGCCGCTTCGGGGTGGTACTGCACGCTGAAGGCGGGGACGTCGAGCGCCTGCAGGCCCTCGACCACGTCGTCGTTCAGGCAGACGTGGGAGACCTCGACGCGCCCGAACGGGGTGTCGCTCACCTGGTCCAGCGGTGCGTTCACGGCGAAGCCGTGGTTGTGGGCGGTCACCTCGACCTTGCCGGTGGTGCGGTCCTGCACCGGCTGGTTGATGCCGCGGTGGCCGTACTTGAGCTTGTAGGTGCCGAAGCCGAGGGCCCGGCCCAGGATCTGGTTGCCGAAGCAGATGCCGAAGAACGGCGTCTTCCGCGCCAGTACGCCGCGCAGCACCTCGACCTGGTGGTCGGCGGTGGCCGGGTCGCCCGGGCCGTTGGAGAAGAACACGCCGTCGGGCTGGACGGCGTAGATGTCCTCGACGGTGGAGTTGGCGGGCAGCACGTGCACCTCGATGCCGCGCTCGGCCATCCGGTGCGGGGTCATGCCCTTGATGCCGAGGTCGACGGCCGCGACGGTGAACTTCTTCTCACCGATCGCCGGGACCACGTAGGCCTCCTTGGTGGCGACCTCGGCGCACAGGTCGGCGCCCTTCATCTCGGGTGCCTGCTGCACCTTGGCCAGCAGGGCCGCGTGGTCGTCCACCGCCGGGCCGGAGAAGATGCCGACCCGCATCGCGCCGCGCTCGCGCAGGTGGCGGGTGAGCGCGCGGGTGTCGATCCCGCTGATGCCGACCACGCCCTGGCGCTCCAGCTCCTCGTCCAGCGAGCGCTTGGCCCGCCAGTTGGAGGCGACCCGCGAGGGGTCGCGGACCACGTAGCCGGCCACCCAGATCTGCTGGGACTCGTCGTCCTCGTCGTTCCAGCCGGTGTTGCCGATCTGCGGCGCCGTCATCACGACCACCTGGCGGTGGTAGGACGGGTCGGTCAGGGTCTCCTGGTAACCGGACATGCCGGTGTTGAAGACCGCCTCGCCGAAGGTCTCGCCGACCGCGCCGTACGCCTCGCCGCGGAAGGTCCGGCCGTCCTCCAGGACGAGCACCGCGGGGACGCGCTCCCGCCTGGTGCGCTGCGTGGTGGGGGCAGGTGCGGTCATGTCGCGGCCTCTTCCGTCTTCATCGTCTTCGTACGTGTCACAAGAGCCCCGACGGCCTCGACCCAGGCGTCGTGCTCGGCGGCGGCGTCCAGCCGGAACCCGCTCTCCAGGCCGGTGCCGGCGAGCTTCCAGCCGATCACCAGCAGCCCGGCGGGCACCACCTTGCCGGCGATCCCGGAGTCCAGCCTCGCGCCGGCCAGCTCCTCGGCGGGGATCCACAGCCCGGTTTCACCCGGCCGGTCGATCAGCAGGCCGCGCTCGGTGAGGGTGAGTTCGGCCAGGCTGCGGGTGCCCAGGCCGTGCGCGACCACCCGGTCCAGCCAGTTCCCGGCGGTGGTGGTGCCGTGGTAGCGGCCGCTCGCGGCCAGCAGCGCGGGGCTGTCGAGCAGAGCGGGCGCCGCGGGCGGCGGCGGCAGCTCCGACTGCAGGGTTCGCCGCCAGTTCCAGCCCTGCCGCATCAGCCAGTACGCCAGCGCGATCACGATCAGCAGGCCGACCGTCCAGCCCAGGTAGCCGGGCCAGTTGGTCACCTTGCCCTGCTCCTGGGCGAGCGTCACGAGCTGAGCGGGCATCAGAACGCGACCAGTTCGCCCGCGAGCACGGTGGCCTTGCCCCGCAGGAAGGTGGCGTGCACCCGTCCGGGCAGGTCCATGCCCCGGTAGGGGGTGTTGCGGGAACGGGTCGCGAAGGAGTCGGGAGTCACGACTCCACGGTACGCGGGATCGAAGAGCACCAGGTTCGCCGGCTCACCCACCGAGATCGGCCGTCCGTGGCCCTTGAGACGGCCGATCCGGGCCGGGCGGTGCGACATCCGGTCCGCGACGCCCTCCCAGTTCAGCAGCCCGGTGTCCACCATGGTCTGCTGCACGACCGACAGCGCGGTCTCCAGCCCGACCATGCCCATCGCGGCGACCGCCCACTCGCAGTCCTTGTCCTCGGCCGGGTGCGGCGCGTGGTCGGTGGCGACCGCGTCGATGGTGCCGTCGGCGAGCGCCCGGCGCAGCGCCTCGACGTCCTCGGCGGTGCGCAGCGGCGGGTTGACCTTGTACACCGGGTCGTAGGAGCGCACCAGTTCGTCGGTGAGCAGCAGGTGGTGCGGCGTCACCTCGGCGGTGACGTCCCAGCCCTTGGCCTTGGCCCAGCGGACGATCTCCACCGAGCCGGCCGTGGACAGGTGGCAGATGTGCACCCGGGAGCCGACGTGCGCGGCGAGCAGCACGTCGCGGGCGATGATCGACTCCTCGGCGACGGCCGGCCAGCCGCCCAGGCCCAGCTCGCCGGAGACCTTGCCCTCGTTCATCTGGGCGCCGGCGGTCAGCCGCGGCTCCTGGGCGTGCTGGGCGATGACGCCGTCGAAGGCCTTCACGTACTCCAGCGCGCGGCGCATGATCACCGCGTCGTCCACGCACTTGCCGTCGTCGGAGAAGACCCGTACCCCGGCGGCCGAGTCGTGCATCGCGCCGAGCTCGGCGAGCTGCTTGCCCTCGAGCCCGACGGTGACCGCGCCGACCGGCTGCACGTCGCAGTAGCCGTGCTCCTGGCCGAGCCGCCAGACCTGCTCGACCACGCCGGCCGAGTCGGCGACCGGGAAGGTGTTGGCCATCGCGTGCACCGCGGTGTACCCGCCCATGGCGGCCGCCTGAGTGCCCGTCAGCACGGTCTCGGCGTCCTCCCGGCCGGGCTCGCGCAGGTGGGTGTGCAGGTCGACCAGGCCGGGCAGCGCGATCAGGCCGTGCGCGTCGATGTCGACGTCGGCCTCGGCGCCGAGGTTCGGGCCGATCGCGGCGATCAGGCCGTCGACGATGTGGATGTCCTGCGGGGCGCCGCCGAGGATCTGGGCGTTGCGGATCAGGTAGGTGGTCACTGGGCGGCCTCCGGGGTTTCGGTACGGGGGGCGACGTCGGCGGCCCCGTCGGCATAGACAGCTCCGCCGAGCAGCAGGTACAGCACGGCCATGCGGACGGAGACGCCGTTGGCGACCTGCTCGACCGCGGTGCAGCGCGGCGAGTCGGCGACCTCGGCGGTGATCTCCATGCCGCGGACCATCGGGCCGGGGTGCATCACGATGGCGTGCTCGGGCAGCCTGGCCATCCGCTGCCCGTCCATCCCGTAGCGCCGCGAGTACTCGCGCTCGGTGGGGAAGAACGCGGCGTTCATCCGCTCGCGCTGCACCCGCAGCATCATCAGCGCGTCGGTCTTCGGCAGCACCCGGTCGAGGTCGTAGGAGACCTCGCAGGGCCAGCTGTCGATGCCGATCGGCAGCAGGGTGGGCGGGGCGACGAAGGTGACCTCGGCGCCCAGGGTGGTCAGCAGGTGCACGTTGGACCGGGCGACCCGGCTGTGCAGCACGTCGCCGACGATGGCCACCCGGCGGCCGGCCAGGTCGCGGCCGAGGCCGGGGTTGAGGTGGCGGCGCATGGTGAACGCGTCCAGCAGCGCCTGGGTGGGGTGCTCGTGGGTGCCGTCACCGGCGTTGATCACACTGCCGTGCAGCCAGTCGGACCCGGCCAGCCGGGCCGGCGCGCCGGAGGCGTGGTGGCGGATGACCACCGCGTCGGCGCCCATCGCCTGCAGGGTCAGCGCGGTGTCCTTCAGGCTCTCGCCCTTGGAGACCGAGGAGCCCTTGGCGGAGAAGTTGATGACGTCGGCGGACAGCCGCTTCTCGGCGACCTCGAAGGAGGTCTTGGTGCGGGTGGAGTCCTCGAAGAACAGGTTGACCACGGTGCGGCCGCGCAGCGTGGGGAGCTTCTTGACGGCCCGTCCGGAGAGCTGCGCGAGCTCCTCGGCGGTGTCCAGGATCAGCAGCGCGTCGTCGCGGCTGAGATCGGCGGCGGAGACGAGGTGGCGCTTCACGCGGGTTTACTCCGGGAGGTGCGGGTCGGCGGCAAGGGCCTGGGAGGAGCGGGCGGCGTAGTCGCGGTCGCCGAGCAGGACGGCGTCCCGGCCGTCGGTCTCGGAGAGCTGGACCTGCACGGCCTCGCGCAGCGAGGTGGGCAGGTTCTTGCCCACGTAGTCGGCGCGGATCGGGAGTTCGCGGTGCCCGCGGTCGACCAGCACGGCCAGCTGCACGGCGCGCGGGCGGCCGATGTCGCTGAGCGCGTCGAGCGCGGCGCGGATGGTGCGGCCGGAGAACAGCACGTCGTCGACCAGGATCACCAGTTTGCCGTCGATGCCGTCGGCGGGGATCTCGGTGTGCTCCAGCGCCCGGGCGGGCTTCAGCCGCAGGTCGTCCCGGTACATGGTGATGTCCAGCGTCCCGAACGGGATCTCCCGCCCGGTGATCTGGGCGAGCTTGTCGCGCAGCCGGGCGGCGAGGTGCACGCCGCGGGTGTGGATGCCGAGCAGGACGACGTCCTCCGCGCCCTTGGCGCGTTCCACGATCTCGTGGGCGATCCGGGTGACGACCCGGGCGACGTCGGTGGCGTCCAGCACCTGGTGCGGAGCACGCGGGCCGGATGAAATGGGTGTGGTCATGCCGAAGCGGACCTCCTTCCCCGCCTCACTGGACGGGCCTTAAAGGATGTCGGGAATGGTCGCCGGCCGCAGCCGGAGCCTCGCCCATGGTAGCAGTGCGCTGATCGCGGCCCGTTCGCACGAGTGCCCCATTCGGCTTGACGCGCCACCCTCACTCTACGTAACCTCACAGTGAGTTACGAAGGTGTTCCCCAACGACCCCTCGTGGCTCCCATTCAGCGCACGCGAAGCAATCTCGTCCGGGGAGATCCATGTCCAGCGACTACGCGAAGCAGCTCGGAGCCAAGCTCCGGGCGATCCGCACTCAGCAGGGGCTCTCCCTGCACGGCGTCGAGGAGAAGTCCCAGGGTCGCTGGAAGGCTGTCGTCGTCGGCTCCTACGAGCGCGGCGACCGCGCGGTCACCGTCCAGCGCCTCGCCGAGCTGGCCGAGTTCTACGGCGTCCCGGTGCAGGAGCTGCTCCCCGGCGGCACCCCGGGCGGTGCGGCCGAGCCGCCGCCGCGCCTGGTCCTCGACCTCGAGCGCCTCACCCAGGTCCCGTCCGAGAAGGCCGGCCCGCTGCAGCGCTACGCGGCGACCATCCAGTCCCAGCGCGGCGACTACAACGGCAAGGTGCTCTCGATCCGCCAGGACGACCTGCGCACCCTCGCCGTCATCTACGACCAGTCCCCCTCGATCCTCACCGAGCAGCTGATCAGCTGGGGCGTGCTGAACCCGGACGCGCGCCGCGCCGTCCGCGAGGAGGACGGGAGCTGACCCTCGATCAGCTGAAGAAACGTCACGGCGGGGTGGGTGGCCGGTTCTCCGGCCACCCACCCCGCCGTCGCATGCTCACACCACCGTACCGAGGCTGAACCCCGGACGCGCCGCCACCCCGTCGACCGCCAGCGCGGCCGGCGTCCAGTCGAAGCCGGTGCTCTGCCAGGCCCACGCCACCTGCCGGTACTCCCCGCACAGCGCGCCCGAGCCCTGCGTCCCGTGCAGCACCGCCGCGCCCGGCAGCTCGCAGTACAGCCCCGCGCAGAGCACCGCGCAGACCAGGTCCAGGTCCTCGTCGTTGATCCGCACCGCGCCGTCCTCCCAGTGCAGCACCCGCGCCCGCACCTCCAGCGCCCCGCCCGGCGCGTCCACGACCGCGCGGAACTCGTACGCCCCGCACCCCGCGCCGACCAGCATCCGCCGGAACACCTCCGACGCCTGCTGGTACGTCCACCGCACCCGCGGGTCGGCCGCCGCCCGGTCCGGGCCGTCCGGTGCCCCCGTCGGCCCGCACAGCGCCCCGTCCACCAGCAGGTCCGCGTACCGCAGCGTCAGCCCGTTCTCCCGGGCCCGCACCAGCCGCGGCAGGAAGTCCACCAGCTCCTCGCCCCGGTAGGTCACCAGCTGCGTCTGCAGCGGCTGGTTGACCAGGTAGCCGTCCCGCGCCGCCTGCTCCCGCGGGTCGAGGCCGTGCAGCAGGCAGTAGTCCGCGAAGTCCTCCGGGTGGAACATCCGCGCCCGCACCGTCCCGAACCGCTCCACCGCCTCGACCAGCAGCTCCGCCGTCTCCTCCAGGTACTCCTCGAAGTCCCGGGCGTCCGTCAGCCGCCACTCCTGCCCCCGCGCGAAGTCCGCCTCGCTCACCAGGATCCCCGTCACGAACGCCTCGTCACTCCGACGGGACGACCCAGCGCTGCAACGACGCGACCGGCGACTGTTCCTGGACATCGGTGGGCTCCCGTGCATCTCGGACGAGCAACTGCTTGCCCCCACTCCTCCCCGCCCACGCACACCCCACACGTACGGGCTGTCACAACTCTGCAACTGACAGTCGTGACGGTGGCTCCGCTATCGGGGCGACATCGCCAGTTGGCGGGACTGGGCGACCAGGCGGCCGTTCTCGTCCCAGATCTCGCAGTCCTCCTCGAAGTAGCCCCCGGCGAGGTTGCGGGTGGAGTGGGAGACGCGCAGCCAGCCGGGGGCGGGGAGGGCGCGGAGGTGGACGGACAGGGAGATGGTGGGCGCCCAGCCGGGGCGGCCGAGGTCGAAGGTGACCGGGGGGAGGGCGTCGGCGGTGAGGAGGAGGGAGAGGACGTCCGCGGGGCGGCCGTCGGCGAGGCGGAACCAGCCCTGGATGCGGCCCTCCTTGGAGGGCTGGCCGAGCGCCCAGCCGACGGTGGCGGGGTCGAGGCGGAGGTCCAGGCGCTGCAGCAGCGCCGCCTGCTCGATGAACTCCTTCGGCGCGTGCTCGGTGCCGATGCACTGCTCGACGGGCGGCATGGCGGGCGGCAGCGCGGTGGTGGCGACCTCGTCGTCGAGGGTGGCGAGGTCGGTGAAGGAGGCGGTGACCCGCAGCCGCTCCCGGCCGTCCTGGGTGAGCGCGGCGGACCCGGTGGTGAGCGAGCGGCCGCGGCGGATCACCTCGGTGTGCACGGTGGCCGGTCCGGGACGGGACGGCGAGACGTAGTGGCCGCTGACGGTGAGCGGGTGCGGGTGGGCAGGTCCGGCCTCCAGGGCCAGCGCGTGGGCGGCGAAGGCGAGCAGCAGGCCGCCGTTGACGCCGCCGCCGATCTGCCAGCCGTCGCCGAGTTCGCCGTCGTACCGGCCGGCCTCCGCGGGGTGCGGGGTGAGCGCGACGGCCCGGTCGAACTCGCTGGTGGTCTCCGGCATGGCGGCGCCCCTTCGGCACGTGGCAACTGATCCCTACTCGCCAGTAGCTTACGCGCGAAGGCCGCCGGACCAACAGGTCCGACGGCCTTCGAAAAGTGCCCGTCACGGGCGGGGCGCTCAGCGCCGGATGGTCGGCTTGAGCTCCAGGAAGCGGGCGAGCAGGCCGTTCACGAAGGCCGGCGACTCGTCCGTCGAGTACTCCTTGGCGATCTCCACGGCCTCGTCCAGGACGACCGCGTCCGGGACGCCGTCCTCCCAGATCAGCTCGTAGGTGCCGAGCCGGAGCACGTTGCGGTCGGCGATCGGCATCCGGTCGAGCGTCCAGCCCACGGCGTAGGTGGAGATCAGGTCGTCGATCGTCCGCGCGTGCTGCGCGTAGCCCTCGACCAGCTGCATCGTGTACTCCGCGACCTGCGGAATACCCTCGTCCGGCCGGGGGTCGCGCGCCCGCGCGACCCAGTCGGCGAGGACCCGCTCGGGCGCCACACCGCGGTGGTCCGCCTCGAACAGGATCTGGAAGGCCCGGGTGCGGGCCTTGCTGCGTGCAGCGGCCACGGTTACTTGACCCGGCCGAGGTAGCTGCCGTCGCGGGTGTCGACCTTGATCTTCTCACCGGTGGTGATGAAGAGCGGGACCTGGATCTCGGCACCGGTCTCCAGGGTGGCCGGCTTGGTGCCACCGGTGGAGCGGTCGCCCTGGACGCCCGGCTCGGTCTCGGCGATGACCAGCTCGACCGCGGCCGGGAGCTCGATGTACAGCGGGGCGCCCTCGTTCTGCGCGACCAGGGCCTCGAAGCCCTCCAGCAGGTACTTGGCGGCGTCGCCGACGGTGGCGGAGTCGACCGGGACCTGGTCGTAGGTGTCCATGTCCATGAAGATGAACGCGTCGCCGTCGCGGTACGAGTACTGCATGGTCCGCTTGTCGACGTTGGCGGTCTCGACCTTGACGCCCGCGTTGAAGGTCTTGTCGACGACCTTGCCGGACAGGACCTCCTTCAGCTTGGTGCGAACGAAGGCCGGGCCCTTGCCGGGCTTGACGTGCTGGAACTCGACGACGGTCCAGAGCTTGCCGCCGTCCAGCTTGAGGACCATGCCGTTCTTGAGATCGTTCGTGGTAGCCACGGGCGCACTTACTCCTGATATGTCCGTTGTCAAAGAACCAAGGCACGCGCGCCGCCGCCGCCCTTGCGGGCTACAGCGCGAGGAGCTCCTTGGTCGTGATGGTGAGCAGCTCGGGTCCGCCCTCCTCCGGAGGCCGCACCACGAGCGTGTCCTCGATCCGGACGCCGCCCCGACCCGGGAGATGAACCCCGGGACCGACGGTGACCGGCACGCGATTGTCCAGTTTACCCATGTCGGCGGGGCCCAGGCGCGGAGCCTCCCGGATCTCCAGGCCGATGCCGTGTCCCAGCGGGTGGACCGACGGCTCGGCGTGTCCGGCGGCCTGCAGGATCGACCGCGCCGCGTCGTCCGGGACGTGCTGCTCGACGCCGGGTCCGAGCGCCTCCCGGCCGGCCCGCTGGGCGTGGAAGACCAGGCGGTGCAGTTCGACCTGCCAGCTCGCCGGGGCGGCGCCGATCACGAAGGTGCGGGCGGTGGAGATGCCGTAGCCGCGGTACTGGGCGCCGAGCGCGACGGTGAGGAAGTCGCCCTCCTCGACCCGGCGGTCGGTGGGCTGGTGGCGCTCCAGCCCGGAGTGGCTGCCGGTGCCGACCGAGACCGGGAAGGCCGCCCGGTCGGCGCCGTGGTCGACCATCCGGCGCTCCAGCTCCATCGCCAGGTGCCGCTCGGTGCGGCCGACCAGGATCGACTCCAGCAGCTCGCTGAGCGCCTGGTCGGCGATCTCGGCGGCGATCCGCAGGTCGGCGATCTCGTGCTCGTCCTTGACCACCCGCAGCCGCTCCACCGCGCGGTCCAGGTCGAGCAGCCGGCCCGCGTCGGCCAGCTCGGCCACCGTGCGGTGCCGACTGACCGTCAGGTCGTGCTCCTCGACGGCCAGGTCGCGCACCCGCAGCCGGGCGGCGGCCTCGGCGGCGGCGAAGGCGGCGTCGGTCTCGGCCGCCACCGGGAGCTGGGTGAGTTCCTCGTCCAGCAGCCGCTCCCCGGCCTCCTCCGCCGGCACGTCCTGCGGCAGGGCCAGCACCGCGCGCTCCCGGGTGAGCAGCAGGGCGGCGCCGACCGGGGGGCAGCCGGTGAGGTAGCGGACGTTGGCGGCGCGCGTGATCAGCGCGGCGTCGGCCCCGGAGGCGCTGCAGTACTCGCGGAGGCGTTCGCGTCGGGCGGCGTGCGCGTCGGACATGCCTCGAGCGTACGAACCCCGGCGACGGCCCGCCCGTCGGGCGCGCCGTCAGGGAATGCGGCGGCGGGCGGGTGCGTTGTGGCCTCATGAAAACGGCAATCGTTGCCGGATTCGCAGGCAGAGGAGGTCGAGATGGCGCGCAGCGAGCTGCGACCGGTGGTGACGCTCCGGTCCACCGCGGGCACGGGCTTCACCTACGTCACCCGGAAGAACCGGCGCAACGACCCGGACCGGATGGCGCTGAGGAAGTTCGACCCGGTCGCGGGGCGGCACGTGGAGTTCCGCGAGACCCGTTGACCGACCAGTACGCGAGTGTGGAGGAGGAGCAGAAATGAAGCAGGGAGTGCACCCCGAGTACCGTCCGGTGGTCTTCCGCGACAAGACCGGGGGCCTGTCGTTCCTGACCGGCTCCACCGCGACGAGCGAGCGGACGGTCGAGTGGACGGACGGGCGGAGCTACCCGGTGGTGGACGTCGAGACCTCCTCGGCGAGCCACCCGTTCTACACCGGGAAGGCCAGGCTGCTGGACACCGCCGGCCGGGTGGAGCTGTACCGCCGCCGCTACGGCGGCTGACGGCCCGTCGGAACGGGGCCCCGGGGTTCGCACCGAACCCCGGGGCCCCGTCGCGTCACTTGCCGGGCGGGGGGACGGAGACCACCAGGGTGAGGCGGCAGGGGACGGTGCCGTGGTTGCCGTAGGCGTGGGCGGTGGCGGCCTCGTAGGAGGCGGTGGAGCCGGCCGGGATGGCGTGGTCGCGGCCGTCCAGGGTGAGGGTGAGGACGCCCTCGTCAACCCGGGCGATCTCGACGGTGCCGGGCGGGTGCGGGTCGGACGCGTGGGCCTCGCCGGGCTGCAGCAGCCAGTCCCAGAGTTCGAGCGGACCGGGGGCCTCGATGCCGTTCAGCAGGACGCCGCGGCCGCCGGACGGGCCGGACCAGAGCCGGACCGCCTCCTCCCCGGGCACGATCCGCACGGTGGAGGTCTCGTCGTAGTCGAGCAGCCGGGCGATCGAGACGCCGAGCGCGTCCGCGAGCCGGACCACGGTGCCCACCGAGGGGTTGGTGCGGCCCTGCTCGATCTGGACCACCATGCCGCGGCTGACGCCGGAACGGGCGGACAGCGCGTCCAGGGTGTGGCCGCGTTCGGTGCGCAGCCGCTTCAGGTTGCGGGCGAGGGCCTGGGTGACGAGGTCGGGATCCGGCACGCGTGAGTCCAATATTCTGGTTGGAGTAGTCCAGTCTCCTGAACTACGCTTCGGGCGGAACGACAGATCCACCGAACTGTACTGCGGAGTCCACCATGCTGCCCTGGAGCTGCGCTTCATGAGCGCCGCGCTCGCCCTGCTCGCCAGCCTGCTCTGGGGAGTCGCCGACTACGGCGGCGGCGCGATCACCCGGCGGCTGCCCGCGCTGACGGTGGTGGTGCTCTCGCAGGCCGCGGCCGCCGCCGTGCTGCTGGTGGCGGTGGTGGCCACCGGCGGCTTCGCGGACGCGGGGCCCGGGCTCTGGTACGCGGTGGCGGCCGGCCTGATCGGGCCGGTCGCGCTGCTGGCCTTCTACCGGGCGCTGGCGCTCGGCCCGATGGGCGTGGTGTCGCCGCTGGCCACGGTCGGGGTGGCGGTGCCGATCGGGGTGGGGCTGGCGGTCGGCGAGCGGCCGGGCCTGACCCAGGTGCTGGGCATCCTGGTCGCGGTCGCCGGGGTGGCGCTGGCCGGCGGTCCGCAGCGCGGCGGGGCCGCGGTCAGCCGTCAGGTGCTGGTGCTGACCCTCGGCGCGGCGCTCACCTTCGGCGCGGTGCTGGCGCTGATCGCGCACGCCAGCAGCGGCGGCGGGCTGCTGCTCGCCCTGCTGGTGCAGCGGGTGACCAACGCCGTGGTGGGCGCCGGGATGCTCGCCGCGGCGGCCCGCCGGCAGCCGCTCGAACTGCGCACCGCCGGGCGGTCGCTGCCCGCGCTGACCGCGGTCGGGGTGGCCGACGTGGCCGCGAACGGGCTGTACGCCGCCGCCTCACACCTGGGCTCGGTGGCGGTCGCGGCCGTGCTGGCCTCGCTCTACCCGGTGGTGACGGCGCTGATGGCGCGCGGGCTGCTGAAGGAGCGGCTGCTGCGGGTGCAGGTGGTCGGCGCGGGGCTGGCGGTGGCCGGCTCGCTGATCCTGGCGGCGGGCTGACACCGCGTCAGCCGCTGCCCGGCCAGGCACCCCGCCCGGTCAACTCCCCGCCCGGTCAGCCCGCGTTCGCGAAGGCGCGGGTGCGCTTGGCGACCTGCCAGTAGCCGATCGCGGCCGCCCAGACCACCACGAACAGGCCGACGATCACGAAGCCCACGTTGTCCAGGCTCAGCCCGGCGATCCACCCGGTGACCGGGTCGGTGAGCGACAGCTTGTCGTGCAGCACGGCGACCAGCTCGATGGTGCCGATCAGGAAGGCCACCGCGATCGACAGGCCCGTGATGGTCAGGTTGTAGTACACCTTGCGGACCGGGTTGGAGAACGCCCACTGGTAGGCGAAGTTCATGAACGTGCCGTCCAGGGTGTCGAACAGGCTCATCCCGGCGGCGAACAGCAGCGGCAGGCAGACCACCGCGTACCAGGGCAGCCCGGCCGCCGCGCCCGAGCCGGCCATCACCATCAGGGTGACCTCGGTGGCGGTGTCGAAGCCCAGGCCCAGCACCATGCCGACCGGGAACATCTGGCCCGGACGGGAGATCGAGCGGGTGGCGCGGTTCAGCACCCGGGCCAGCAGGCCGCGCGACGTCAGGTGCCTCTCCAGCTCGGCCTCGTCGAACTGGCCGGCCCGCATCGCCCGGAACACCCGCAGGATGCCCAGCAGGGCGACCAGGTTGAGCGCGGCGATCAGGTACAGGAAGGCGCCCGAAGCGGTGGTGCCGATGGTGCCCAGCACCTGATGGGTCGTCGACTCGTCGTCCATCAGCGTGCCCGCCAGCGCCGCTCCCCCGGCGACCAGGCCGGCCATGAGCACCACCATCGAGGAGTGGCCGAGGGCGAACCAGAAGCCCACCGAGACCGGGCGGCGGCCGTCCGCCATCAGCTTGCGGGTGGTGTTGTCGATCACCGCGATGTGGTCGGCGTCGAAGGCGTGCCGCATGCCCAGGGTGTACGCGGTGACGCCCAGGCCCACGCCGAACACCTGGGTGCCGACCTGGTACCGGTGCGGCGCCACCAGGAAGAACAGGGTGCCGAAGGCCACCACGTGCAGCGCCAGGATCACGGCCATCAGCCCCGCCGTGCGCAGGGTGTCCTCGCGCCGCCAGCGGAAGCTCGGCAACGCGGCGCCCGGACTGTTCTCGGGCAGGGTCAGTTCGGACGCGGTCATCCGCGGATCACGCTCCAGCACCTCGTGGATCACTTCGTGAGATGCCGTGGCCGGTCTCCTGGCTGACGGGGTGTTGCGCGCCGGCGCCCGGCCTTCCCGGCCGCGACGGGGCCAGTGGCACGAGGTGGGAGCCGACGACTCCCCGATCACAGTGGCGAGGGCCGCTCCGGACTCCTGTGGCGAGGCACAGTGCACCGGCTTCCCGAACACCACGGCCCGACCACCGTAGGACCGACGCGCCCGCAGCGGCAAGGCCGCACGGGCGTGCGGGTCCGCAGGTGGCGAAGATCACGCCCGGGCGGGTCCGGTGACGGCGCGTCACCGGGCCGGGGTGACGGAGCGTCAGGCCATCCAGAAGAAGACGCAGGTCATCCGCTTCTCGTCGAGCGTCGCGCCGTGGTACTCGCTCGCCGTGTGCATCAGGTTGGCGGTGTAGAGCAGCAGCCGGTTGTAGCGGTGCGGGACGGCCAGGTCCTCGGTGAAGGAGTCCGGCGGGACGAAGCGGGTGCCGAGGGCGTCCACCAGGTTGTTGTGCGGGGCGACCACGGTGTTCCCGCCGAGCCGGCCGCCGGGCAGGCTCTGCCGGTAGAAGCTGGTGCCGCACCGCTTCGGGACGCCCGGGTTGAGGTACAGCACCGCGGCGTAGCGGCAGAGCGAGCGGGAGTCGGTGTGCGGCCGCGGCTCGCACTCCCCCGCGCCCACCACCTGCACGCAGTTGTGGTTGAAGGTGCCGCCCTCGGCCTCGCCCAGCGCCCAGATCCGCGGCACCCCGATGGTCTCCCGGACCAGCTTCTCGACGTGTGCCAGCTCCTCGGGCTCCAGCCCGGGCATCGCCCGCAGCCCCGGCCAGGCCTCGGGCTTGTGCGGGTAGCCCTCCTCCCAGTCGGTGCGCGCCAGGTGCCGGGCGCGCACCGCGTCCGGATCGGGCAGCACGTCGTCCAGTACCCAGTAGTCGCGGCCCTTGGTGGGCTTGCGGTAGGGCAGGACGGGCAGCGCCGGGGTCGGGCGCGGGGCCTGGAAGGGTTGAGCAGGCATGGCCCCGACAATAGGAGCGCCGCCCCGCGCCCTCACCCAAGAAGCGGTCAACCTTGCGTCAAGGCTTGGCGATCCGACGGCACGTCAGGGTCGCTGGCAGCTCGGGCACCAGAACAGGTTGCGGGCGGCCAGTTCCTCCGTGCGCACCGGGGTGCCGCAGACCAGGCAGGGCTGGTCGGTGCGGCGGTAGACGTACACCTCGCCGCCGTGGTCGTCCACCCGCGGCGGGCGGCCCATCGCCTCCGGGGTGTGCTCCGGGCGGACGGTGTCGATCCGGCCCGCGGCGGCACCCGCGTGCATCAGCTCCACCAGGTCCGACCAGATCGCCTCCCACTCCGCCCGGCTGAGCGAGCGGCCCGGACGGTGCGGGCTGATGCCGAGCCGGAACAGCACCTCGGCGCGGTAGACGTTGCCGACGCCCGCCAGCACCTTCTGGTCCATCAGCAGCGCGGCCACCGTCGTGCCGCTGCGCGAGATCCGCCGCCAGGCGTCGTCGCCGGCCTGGTCCGGGCGCAGCGGGTCGGGGCCCAGGCGGCGGTGCAGCGCCAGCTTCTCGGCCGGGGTGAGCAGCTCGCAGGTGTTGGGGGCGCGCAGGTCGGCGTAGTGCTCCTCGCCCTGGATCCGCAGCCGGACCTGCCCCACCGGGACGGGGGCCGGCCCGCCGCCGAAGGTGAACCCGCCGTACAGGCCCAGGTGCACGTGCAGCCAGGACTCCCCGAAGCCCAGGAACAGGTGCTTCCCGTGCGCCTCCGCCTCGTCCAGCACTCGGCCGTCCAGTAGTGCGGCGCCCTCCGCGAAGCGGCCCTGCGGGCTGGACACCGCGACCGGTCGGCCGGCGAACAGCGCGGCGTTCTGCCTGGCCAGGCGATGGATGACGTGCCCCTCCGGCACCGGCGTCAACTCCTTGGATCGGGGTGGCTGAAGGACTCCATCATCCCAGCCGGGTCGGACAGGCCGGCCGGGGCGACTGGCTCCGGGCTCCTGGACCCGCGCTCCGGGTGGCGGGCCGGTCAGAGGTCGGCGGCGGCGGCGTGGAGGGTGGCGAGGGCGCGGCGGGCGAGGGCGGAGAAGTCCGTGTCGTCGGTGGCGGTCCACTCGGCGAGGGCGGTGCGCAGCGCGAGGGAGGCGAGTTCGGCGGCCAGAGCGGCGGTCGGGGCGGGGACGTCGCGGGCGCGCAGGGCGTCGGTCAACGCGGCGACGAGGCCGGCCCGCTTGAGGAGTTCACGCTCCGTCAGCTCCGGGTGGGCGGCGATCACCTGCTGGCGGTCGCGGACGGCCTGCCGCCGCTCCGGGCGGAAGCCGTACGTCGCAGCGGCGTCCAGCGCGGCGGCGACCGCCTCCAGCGGGCCGGTCCCGGCCGGGGCGGCGGCGACCGCCTCGGCCAACAGCCGGCCCAGCACGTCACCGCCGAACAGCACCTCGCGCTTGTCGGTGAAGTGCCGGAAGAAGGTGCTCTTGCCCAGGCCCGCGCGCTCGGCGATCTCGGCGACGGTGGTGCGCTCGTAACCCTGCTGGACGAACAGGTCCAGCGCGGCGCGCTCCAGCCGCTCGCCTGCGTTCGGTTCCCACCTGGCCATGATCGGAAGTCTACGCGATGGGACTTGGTCCCATCACTGGGCTAGAGTAGCGATGGGACCAAGTCCCATCACCTCGCGTTCCCCTCACTCACGTTCCGGAGGCTCCGGCCATGCATGTCTTCGTCACCGGTGCGAGCGGCCACCTCGGCTCCGCACTCCTGCCCGAACTCCTCGCCGCCGGCCACCGGGTCACCGGCCTGGCCCGCTCCGACGCCTCCGCCGCGGCGCTCACCGCGCTCGGCGCGGAGGTCCGGCGCGGCGACCTCGACGACCTGGACGGCCTGCGGGCGGCTGCCGCCGCGGCCGACGGGGTGATCCACCTGGCGTTCAAGCACGAGTCGATGCTCCGCGGCGACTACGCGGGCGCGATCGCCGACGACCTGACGGTGGTGCACGCCCTGCGGGACGCCCTGGCGGGCAGCGGAAAGGCCCTGGTCGGCACCTCCGGCACCGGCGTGGGCTCACTGCCCGGTCAGCTCGCCACCGAGGACGTCGCGGTGCCGGGCGCGCCGCGCGGCGAGGCCGAGCAGGCGGTGATCGACGCCGCCGCGGACGGGGTGCGCACCGCGGTCGTCCGGCTGCCCCCGGTGGTGCACAGCCCGCTCGACCACCACGGCTTCGTCCCCGTGCTGATCCGGATCGCCCGCGCCACCGGCGTCTCCGGCCACCTGGGCGACGGCGCCAACCGCTGGCCCGCCGTCCACACCCTGGACGCCGCCCGCCTCTACCGCCTCGCCCTCGAACAGGCCCCCGCCGGCACCCGCCTGAACGCCGTCGGCGACCAGGGCATCCCCTTCCGCGACCTCGCCACCGCGATCGGCGACCGGCTCGGCCTCCCCGTCGCCCGCATCCCCGACGAGACCGCCGAGTCCCACTTCGGCTTCCTGTCCTTCCTGGTCCCGCGCGACATCCCCGCCTCCGCGACCCGCACCCGCGAAACGCTCGCCTGGAAGCCCGAACACCCGGGCCTGCTCGCCGACCTGGAGCTGCCGCACTACTTCACGACGGCGGACTGACCACCCCTCACCCCGCTGGCGTCGGCCCGCGCGGTCAGGGGTGGCGGAGTCGGGTGAGGATGGCCTGGTCGAGGGCGGCGGCGGTTTCGGGGATGGTGAGGGCGGAGTTGTCGATGATGGGGAGGCCGGAGGTGCGCCAGCCGGCCATCCGGCCGTGGATGCGGGCGACTTCGTCGTCGGTGAGGCGGCGGTTGCCGGCGCGTTCGGCGTTGCGGGTGAGGACGCGGTCGAGGCCGGGGAGCAGGACGACGGGGATCATCCCGGGGCCGATGTGGCGCTTCCAGCCGCCGAGGCCGATCGCGGGGCGGTCGGGGAAGACGGCGTCGTCGATGATGCAGGAGATGCCGTTGGCGAGGTAGTTGCGGCAGGCGAAGCCGCAGGTGCGGCGGGCCAGCCGGTACTGGGCCTCGGAGGCGGTGTTCCAGCCGGACTGCGGGTTGGCGAAGCCGGACTGTACCCATTCGCGGACGTCGTCGAGGCTGATGTGCGCGGTGGGGGTGGGGCGGCGTTCGGCCCAGTAGCGGGCGACCGTGGTCTTGCCCGCACCGGCCGGGCCGATCAGCAGGACGGCGATCGGGCCGGTGGGCACCGGAGCCGGAAGGGCCGGGGCGGCGGGGAGTTGGACGGTGCCGCCGACCGGGAGGACGAAGTGGCCGGTGCCGCCGGCCGGGACGGCGGTGACCGCCTTGAGCGGGACGGTCGGCCGGTCCGGGCGGGGCCCGGCGGGCGTGAGCACCGGGATCGCCTGCGTGGCGCCGGGCCGCGCGGTCGGCAGCGCCGGTGCTGGGTACGGCGGTTGAGGGGACGTCGGGAACGGGGGAACGGCCGGACGGGGCGGCACCTGGCCCCCCGGGTACTGGCCCTCCGCGTACTGGCTCACCGTCACCTCCCGGTGCCGAATCTACACGTCGGCCCGGTGGCGGGCACAAGTCCGCCACCGGGCCGGCCGGCCCCGCTCAGCGAGAAGTGAGCTGGTCAGCCAGTGCGCGCAGGGCCAACTCGTAGGAACCCAGGCCGAATCCGGCGATGGTGCCGGAGGCGACCGCGGCGATCACCGAGGTGTGCCGGAAGGTCTCCCGGGTGTACGGGTTGGAGATGTGCACCTCGATCAGCGGGGCGGTGCGCTGCGCCGCGGCGTCCCGCATCGCGTACGAGTAGTGGGTGAACGCACCGGGGTTGATCACCACCGGGGTCTTGGCGTCCGCCGCCTCGTGCAGCCAACCGACCATCTCGGCCTCGGAGTTGGTCTCCCGGACCTCGACGGACAGGCCGAGTTCGAGGCCGAGCGCGGTGCAGCGCTCGACCAGTCCCGCGTACGAGGTGGAGCCGTAGACGTCGGGCTCGCGGGAGCCGAGCCGGCCCAGGTTCGGGCCGTTCAGCACCAGGACCCGGGTCATCCGGAGACCTCCGCATAGGCGGCGACCAGCAGGGACGGGTCGGGGCCCTCCAGGATGGAGGTCTTGGCGAGGCCGTCCAGGACCACGAAGCGCAGCAGGTCGCCGCGGGACTTCTTGTCGATCTTCATGGCGTCCAGCAGCTTCGGCCAGGCGTCGGCGCGGTAGCTCAGCGGCAGGCCGACCGAGGCCAGCACGGTCCGGTGCCGGTCGGCCGTCGCGTCGTCCAACCGGCCCGCGAGGCGGCCGAGTTCGGCCGCGAAGACCATGCCGATGGAGATCGCCGCGCCGTGCCGCCACTTGTAGCGCTCGTTGCGCTCGATGGCGTGGCCGAGGGTGTGGCCGTAGTTGAGGATCTCCCGGCGGCCGGACTCCTTGAGGTCACCGGAGACCACGTCGGCCTTGACCTGGATGGCCCGCCGGATGAGCTCCAGGGTGTGCGGGCCGGCCGGGGTGGCGGCGGCCTCCGGGTCCTGCTCGATCAGGTCGAGGATGACCGGGTCGGCGATGAAACCGGCCTTGATCACCTCGGCCAGGCCGGAGACGTAGTCGTGCTTGCCGAGCGTCTCCAGGGTGCCAAGGTCGGCCAGCACGCCCGCGGGCGGGTGGAAGGCGCCGACCATGTTCTTGCCCTCGGCGATGTTGATGCCGGTCTTGCCGCCGACCGCGGCGTCCACCATGCCCAGCAGCGTGGTGGGCACCGAGATCCAGCGCACCCCGCGCAGCCAGGTCGCGGCGACGAAGCCCGCCAGGTCGGTGGTGGCGCCGCCGCCGAGGCCGACCACCACGTCGCTGCGGGTGAAGCCGGTCTGGCCGAGCACCGACCAGCAGTACGCGGCGACCTCGGCCGACTTGGCGTCCTCGGCGTTCGGCACCTGCACGGCGATCGCCTCGTAGCCCTGCGCGGCCAGGTCCTCGCGGACCGCCTCGCCGGTGGCCTCCAGCGCCTCCGGGTGGATCACCGCGACCCGCCTGGCCTTCGGGCCGATCAGCGGGGCGAGCTCGCCGAGCAGCTGATGGCCGATCAGCACCTCGTACGGGGCGTGGCCGTCGCTGCCCGCGACCTGGATCCGGACGATGTCAGTCATTGCTCCCGCCTTCGCTTCGCTCGGCGGTCACTTCGTGACGACAGCCGGTCCAATTGGCTCGTTCGCTTCGCTCACTCACGAGGGTTCTTCAACTCCAGTGCTTCGAGTACGGCGTCGGCGACCTGCTCGGGGGTGCGGCCCGCGGTGTCGACCACGGCGGTGGCGACCTCCAGGTAGAGCGGGCGGCGGGCCTCCATCAGCTCGCGCCAGCGGGCCCGCGGGTTGACCGCGAGCAGCGGGCGGGGGGCGTCCAGGCCGACCCGCTTGACCGCGTCGCCGAGCGGCACCTCCAGGAACACCACGGGCAGCGGCTGCAGGAGTTCGCGGGTGGCGTCGGCCAGCACCGCGCCGCCGCCGAGGGCCAGCACGCCGGGGTGGGACGCGGTGGCGGCGCGGACCGCCTCCCGCTCCAACGCGCGGAAGTGCGGCTCGCCCTCGTCGACGAAGATCTCCGGGATCGGCTTGCCGGCCGTCTCCTCGATGTCGGCGTCGGTGTCCCGGAACGCCACGCCGAGCCGGTCGGCCAGCAGCCGCCCGACGGTGGACTTGCCGCTGCCGGGCGGACCGACCAGCACGACCGCGGGAGTCGTCATCGGACGATCAGGTGGTCGAGGTACGACTGCGCGTTGCGGCGGGTCTCGGAGACGTTGTCGCCGCCGAACTTCTCCGCCACCGCGTCGGCCAGCACCAGCGCCACCATCGCCTCGGCGACGATGCCGGCCGCCGGGACGGCGCAGACGTCCGAGCGCTGGTGGTGCGCCTTGGCGGGCTCGCCGGTGCGCACGTCCAGGGTCTGCAGGGCGCGCGGCACGGTGGCGATCGGCTTCATCGCGGCCCGCACCCGCAGCAGCTCGCCGGTGGACAGGCCGCCCTCGGTGCCGCCGGAGCGGCCGGAGGTCCGCTTCACGCCGTCCGCGGTCGGCACGATCTCGTCGTGCGCCTGCGAGCCGGGGATGCGGGCCAGCTCGAAGCCGTCGCCGACCTCGACGCCCTTGATCGCCTGAATGCCCATCAGCGCGGCGGCCAGCCGGGCGTCCAGCCGGCGGTCCCAGTGCACGTGCGAGCCGAGGCCGACCGGCACGCCGTACGCCAGCACCTCGACCACGCCGCCCAGGGTGTCGCCGTCCTTGTGGGCCTGGTCGATCTCGGCGACCATCGCCTTCGACGCGTCGGCGTCCAGGCAGCGCACCGGGTCCTCGTCGAGGCGGGCCTCGTCGGAGGGCAGCGGCAGCACCCCGGCCGGGGCCTTGGCCGCGGCCAGCTCCACCACGTGGCTGACGATCTCGATGCCGACGGTCTCCTTCAGGTAGGAGCGGGCGACCGCGCCGAGCGCGACCCGGGCCGCGGTCTCCCGGGCGCTGGCGCGCTCCAGGATCGGCCGGGCCTCGTCGATCGAGTACTTCTGCATGCCCGCCAGGTCGGCGTGGCCCGGGCGGGGCCGGGTCAGCGGCTCGTTGCGGGCCAGGCCCGCCAGGATGTCCGCGTCGACCGGGTCCGCCGACATGACCTGCTCCCACTTCGGCCACTCGGTGTTGCCGACCATCACCGCGACCGGCGAGCCCATGGTCAGGCCGTGCCGGACACCGCCGAGGAAGGTCACCTCGTCCTGCTCGAACTTCATCCGGGCGCCGCGGCCGTAGCCCAGCCGGCGGCGGGCCAGCGCGTCGGCCACCATCGCGGTGGTGACCGGCACTCCGGCCGGCAGGCCTTCCAGCGTCGCGACCAGAGCGGGGCCGTGCGACTCCCCCGCCGTCAGCCAGCGCAACCTACCCAACGGAAGCTCCTTCGTCAGCGGCCCGCGCCGCGAGCGGCGGCCCGGTCCGGGCGTCTCGTGCTGCCAGGCCGCAGCCGCGACCTCGCACTTCCGATCCTTTCACGTCCCCGGGGTGTCAAGTCGCACGGTCCGCGTGGCGGACAGCGAACGTCCGCGTCCGGAGCGCCGCGCAGCCGCACGTCCGCGGTCCGGCGGGCCGCTCAGCCGGCCAGCGCCGCCTCGCCCGCGGCGCGCATCGCGGCCAGCGGTCCGGGCTTGACGCCGGTGAACTGTTCGAACTGCAGCACCGCCTGATGCACCAACAGGTCCAGCCCGCCGAGCACCGTGCCGCCGCGCTCCAGGCAGGCCGCGGCCAGCCGGGTCGGCCACGGGTGGTACAGCACGTCGAACAGCACGCCGGGCGCGGCGGGCAGACCCGCCGCGAACCCGTCGGTCGCCCCGACCGGGGTGGTCGAGACGGTCAGCGGACCGGCCAGCGCCTCGGCCGCGTCCTCCCACGCGGCGGTGCGCACCTCGACGCCCAGCCGCTCCCCCAGCGTCCGCATCTCGGCGGCCCGCTCGGGGCTGCGCACGTACACCGTCACCGCGCCGTCGCAGAGCTGTCCGAGCGCGGCCAGCGCGGACGAGGCGGTCGCCCCGGCGCCGAGCACGGCCGCCGACCCGACCCGTTCGACGCCACGCTCGCGCATTGCGTTGACCAGGCCCGGCACGTCGGTGTTGTCGCCGTGGCGCTGCCCGTCCGGGCCGAACACCACGGTGTTGACCGCGTCCACCGCGCGGGCGGTGTCGGAGATCCCGTCCAGCAGCGGGATGATCGCCCGCTTCAGCGGCATGGTCAGCGACAGGCCGGCCCAGGCCGCGGTGTCCAGCCCCGCGACGAAGCCGGCCAGCGTCGACTCGTCGATCTCGTGGCGGTCGTAGCGCCACTCGGTCAGGCCCAGCGCGGCGTAGCCGGCCCGGTGCAGCGCCGGGGAGAGCGAGTGGGCGATCGGCGAGCCGAGCACGGCGGCCCGGTGCGGGCTGGTCACGAAGCGGCCTTTCGGGGGGTGCCGACGCGGTGTCGGGGAGTCGGGGTGCGGTGCAGGAAGACGTCGACGGGGTCCTCGGACTCCAGTGCGAAGCCGTGCCGCTCGTACAGCCGGCGGGCGGGGCTGCCCTGCAGCACGTTCAGCCGGACGTCGAGGCGCTCGGCGTCGGCGTGCTCCAGGACCTCGGCCAGCACGGCGCCGCCCAGGCCGCGGCCCTGGAGTTCCGGGTCGAGGTAGAAGTGCTCCAGCAGCAGCGCGCCGGGCCGGTCCGGACGGACCGTCACGCAGCCGGCCAGCCGTGGGAAGCCCGCGACCTCGACGATCCTGGTGTGGTCGCCGCTGAACCCGTCGCGCAGGCGCTGGCGCACCCGCTGCGGGTCGTAGCGGCCGAGGCGCTCCAGGTCCGGGCGCATCACGACGGCGCGCAGCTCGGCGATCGGTTCGACGTCGGCGTCGGTGGCGGTGCGCAGCGCCCAGGTGGTGGTCATGCGGTGCTCCGGTGGGTCCGGGCGCTCCAACGCCCTTCGCTGTGGGTGATCCTGATCGGGTGGGCGAAGCAGTCGGAGACCAGTTCGGTGGTCAGCACCTCGTGCGCGGGCCCGGCGGCGGTGGCGAGGCCGTCGCGCAGCAGCAGGGCGTGGCTGGTGGTCTCCGGGAGCTCCTCCAGGTGGTGGGTGACCAGCACGCTGGCCACCTCCGGGTAGCGGCGGCGCAGCTCGTCCAGGCTCTCCAGCAGTTGCTCGCGGGCGGTCAGGTCGAGCCCGGTGGCGGGCTCGTCGAGCAGCAGCAGCCGCGGCTCCGGCATGAGGGCGCGGGCGATCAGCACCCGGCCGCGCTCGCCCTGGGAGAGCGTGGTCCAGGCGTCGTCGGCCCGGTGCGCGATCCCCAGGGTCCGGATCAACTCCTCGGCGTGGTCCAGTTGTTCGGCGCTGGGCTTGCGGAACGGGTCGGGCTCGATGGACTGCGTGACACCCGTCAGCACCACCTGACGCACCGTCAGCGGCGAGCGCAGCGGGTGGCGCGGGTTCACGTGCCCGAGGTGCGCCCGCAGCTCCCGGACGTCCACCCGCCCGAGCTGCCGTCCGAGGACCGTCACCGTCCCGTGCGTCGGGTGCTGGACGGCGCCCAGCAGCGACAGCAGCGTGCTCTTCCCGGCCCCGTTCGCGCCGAGCACCGCCCAGTGCTCGCCCGCCCGCACGGTCAGCGACACGCCCCGCAGCAGGTACCGCCCGTCGCGGACCACGTCCACCTGCCGGGCCTCCAGCAGCGCCGGGTGGTTCGGGTACGGCGTCTCCGGTGTCTCCATCCGGATCACGCTACTCCTGCCACCCGGCGCCACTGCAAAGCCGTATCGCCCGCTGGACGGCCTACTTGCAGGTGGTGGTGGCGTCGTCGAAGCCCTGCCCGTGCTGGGTGCAGTACTCCTGGACGTTCTTCTTGTGCTCCGCGCCGGTGGTCGCGAACCGGGTCTCCGAGGGGCTCATCGCGATCCAGAACACCCAGTCGCCCGGCGTCGGGTTGAGCACCGCCTGGATGGCGGCGTCGCCCGGGTTGCCGATCGGGGTCGGCGGCAGGCCCGGCTTGACGTAGGTGTTGTACGGCAGCGAGGCGTCGTTGATCTCCTTGCTGGTGAGCTTGGTGCGGCCGAGCTGGTACTGGAGCGTGGTGTCCAGGCCGAGCTTGTGGCCGGTGGCGTTGGTGGTCAGGCGGTTGGTCAGCGCCCGGGCCATCTTGCCGAAGTCGTGGTCGTTGTTGCCCTCGGCCTGCAGGATGGACGCCTCGGTGATCACCTCGTAGGCGTTCTTCAGGCCGACCTTCTGGGCGCCCTCGTCGAGCTTGAGGTCCGTGTAGTGCTGGACCGCCTGGGCGACCATCTGCTTGAGCAGTTCCTCGGGCTTCATCCCGTCGGTGATGGAGTACCGGGCGGGGTAGAGGAAGCCCTCGGGGTTGTTGTTGGCGTAGGCGGGCAGGCCCAGGCTGCCGGCCTGGTCCTTGGCGACGCTCGCGGTGGTGCCCTTGGCCAGCTTCAGCTTGCCGTCGATGATCGTGTAGATGTCGGAGGCCTTCTTGCCCTCCGCGATGATCATCACGTTGCCGCCGTTGGACTCCACCAGCTCCTGGATGGCGGCGGCGGCGGACATCTCGTGCTTCATGGTGTAGACGCCGGGCTGGATGGTGTTCGCCTTCGGGTTCTTGTCGAACGCGCTGGTGAACGCCTTGACGCTCTTCACCACCCCGGCGTCCAGCAGGGCGCTGCCCATCTGGGCGCCGGTCGAGTCCTGCTTGATCGTCACGTTGACCGACCCGTTGCCCTCGCCGGAGTAGTCCGGCGGCGGGCCGAAGTGGGTCTGGTAGATGCCGTAGCCCCACCAGCCGGCGCCGGCCGTCGCACCGAGCAGCACCAGGGCGACCACCAGGCAGGCGCCGCTGTTGCGGCGGCCGGCCTTCTTGCCCTTCTCCTTGCGCTTGCGCTCGGCCTCGCGGGAGCCGTCATGCTCGCCGAAGAAGGACTCGTCCTCCTCATCGCCGGGCAGCTCGTCCTCGGCCTCGGCCCACTCCTCCTCGGGCTCCGGCTCGACCGGGGCGGCCGCCGGGTTGTCGAGCGCCGCGGCCTCCGCCTCCCAGTCGATGCCGTCCGGACCGGGACCGCCGGCCGGCTCCGGCCGCGCCTGCGGCCGGCCCTGGGACTGCGGCGCCTGCGGCGGGACACCGCCCTGCCCCGTCGCCTGGCCCAGCCCGCCGCCCTGCGGCATGAACTGCTGCTGCAGGTAACCGGGTTGCTGACCGCCGAAGCCGGGCTGCTGCGGGTAGCCGCCACCGCCCTGCGGGCGGCCGGCCATCGGCTGTCCCGGCATCTGCCCCATCGACTGGCGCCCCTGCGGCATCGGCTGCCCCTGCGGCATCGGCCGGCCGGGCTGCGGCATCTGCTGCTGGGGGTAGCCCTGCTGCTGCGGGTACCCCTGGGGGTACTGCTGGCCGTGGCCCTGGGTGTGCTGCGGATAGCCGCCCTGCGGTGTCTGCCCGTACCCGCCGGACGGGTCGTACCCGCCCTGCTGCGGCATCTGCTGCTGGGGGTAGCCCTGCTGCTGCGGGTACCCCTGGGGGTACTGGCGGTAGCCGCCCTGGCCGTCGGGGTACCACGGCTGCTCGTCAGGGGTGCCGAAGCCCCCGCTCTGATCGGTCATCGATCCCCTTACAGCGTCCCGGCACCTGTCGAACCGGCGTGCTACCGCAGCACTTGCCGGGAGACGCTACCGTACCGCAGCGAAGAAAAGCCCAGCCCACCCGTGCTCATCGGGTGGGCGAAGCAGGCGGCGAGCCCGTCCCGGAGCCGGACGCGGAGGCGGTCGGCGAGGCGTGGGCGGCGCGGTAGGCGTTGAACTCGTCGACGTTCCGGCGGTGCTGGTCGGGGCTGTCGGTGAAGCGGGTGTCACCGGGCTTCACGGTCACGAAGTAGAGCCAGTCGCCCTCGGCGGGATTGATCGCGGCGCGCAGCGCATCCCGGCCGGGGTTGCCGATCGGGGTGGGCGGCAGGCCGGCGTGCGCGTAGGTGTTGAAGGGCGAGTCGAGCTTGGTGTCGTCCTCGGTGGTGGTCAGGGTGGCGCGGCCGAGCGCGTAGTTGATGGTGGAGTCGAGTTGCAGCGGCATCTTCTTCGCCAGCCGGTTGTAGATCACCCGGGCCACCTTGGCCATGTCGTCGGGGTTGTCGGCCTCGGCCTGGGCGAGGCTGGCGACCGCGAGCAGGCCGTACGGGCTGACGCCGTTGGCGCGGGCGGCCTGGTCGATGCCGTCGGTGCCGAGCCGGGAGCCGGCCTCCTTGACCATCTGCTGAAGGAGCGTCAGGGCGGTGGTGTCGCCGGTGACGGGGTAGCTCGCCGGGTAGAGGAAGCCCTCCAGGTGGCCGGCCGCGTCGGCGGGCAGGCCGAGGTCGGCGAGGTGCTGTTCGGCGGTGGCCTTGGCGGTGCCGGCCGGCAGCCCGAGCCGGCCGTCGATCGCGGTGAACACCTGAGCGGAGCGCCAACCCTCGGGAATGGTCAGGGCGTTGGCGTTGGCCGGGTCGAGCAGCACGTTCAGCGCGGCGACCGCGGACATCTTCTCCTTGAGCGTGTAGGTGCCGGGCTGGATCCGGTTCCCGGCCGGGCTGTTGGCCGCGGCCTCGGCGAACGCCCGGCTGCTGGCCACCACGTGCTTGCCCTCCAGGGTCCTGCCGATCTGGGTGATCGACGCGCCCTGCGCGACCGACACCTCCACCTGCCCGGTGCCGCCGCCGGTGAAGTCGGGGGCGGGCGGGCTCCCCTCCGGCCAGAGCAGCAGCACCGCCACCGCGGCGACCAGCGCCACCCCGAACAGGCCCAGCACGCTCAGGCAGCACGCCACGGAGGTGCGCACCCGCTGCGGGTCGGGCGGCTCGACGCCGTACGGCAGACCGGGCGGGGCGCCCTCGGGCTCGACCGGCGGGGCGCCGAGGTGACCGGGGGTGAGTCCGGGCGCGGTGTACGGGTCGGTCAAGGCAGGCCTTCCGGCGGCGGCAAGGGTCGGGGGGCGCGCGGGCGCGGCGGGCCCGCCGGGGGCCCCGGGCCCAACAACTCGGCGGGGGAGAGAGGACGGGGTAGGGCCAAGGGCGCG
>NZ_JBSFXE010000056.1:0-38327 GCF_053595195.1 Kitasatospora sp. NPDC002522 | reverse complement strand
CGCCCGGTTACATTCCGAACCCGGAAGCTAAGCCTCATAGCGCCGATGGTACTGCAGGGGGGACCCTGTGGGAGAGTAGGACGCCGCCGAACAATTCTTCATAGGCCGAGGCCCCAGCGATTCGCTGGGGCCTCGGCCTTTTTTGTTTGGTTTTCAGCAGGACAGACAGCCGGCCGAGGCGGTTCGGGCACCAGACGCGGTGCCGTACCGGATGCCGGACAATGGACAACACGGACGTTCCGGACCAAGCGGTCCGGGAGGCGTCCGGCCCCGCGCTGGTGTCGTAGACGGCACGTGGCGCCCCGAACGCTCGCAGTAAGCAGACAGAGGAGTCACCAGCATGTCGAACCCGCCCCAGGACCGGCCCGAGCGCCGCAATGACGGTGGCCGGGGGTACGAGCCCCGGTCGCGTGGGGGCTGGTCGAACGACCGTGGCCCGCGTCGTGACGACCGTGGCGAAGGCGGCGGCTACCGCGGCCGGGACGACCGTGGTGACCGCGGTGGGTACCGCGGCCGTGACGACCGCCCGTCCGGCGGCGGTGGCTACGGCCGTGACGACCGCCAGCAGGGTGGCGGTTACCGGGGTCGGGACGACCGTCCCCAGGGTGGCGGCGGCTACCGTCCCCGTGAGGACCGTCCGCAGGGCGGTGGCGGCTACCGCGGCCGTGACGACCGTCCGCAGAGCTTCGACCGGGGTGGCGAGCGCGGTGGGTACCGTGGCCGCGACGACCGTCCGCAGGGCGGTGGCGGCTACCGTCCGCGTGAGGACCGTCCGCAGGGCGGGGGTGGCTTCCGTCCGCGTGAGGACCGTCCGCAGGGCGGGGGTGGCTTCCGTCCGCGTGAGGACCGTCCGCAGGGTGGTGGCGGTTACCGGGGTCGGGATGACCGTCCGCAGGGCGGTGGCGGGTTCCGTTCGCGGGACGACCGTCCGCAGGGCGGTGGCTACCGTCCCCGTGAGGACCGTCCGTTCACCCGGGACCGGGATGACCGTGGTGGCTTCGAGCGTCGGGACGACCGTCCGCAGGGCGGTGGCTACCGTCCCCGTGAGGACCGTCCGCAGAGCTTCGACCGGGGTGGCGAGCGCGGTGGGTACCGTGGCCGCGACGACCGTCCCCAGGGCGGCGGCGGCTACCGTCCCCGTGAGGACCGTCCGCAGGGTGGTGGCGGTTACCGGGGTCGGGATGACCGTCCGCAGGGCGGTGGCGGGTTCCGTCCGCGTGAGGACCGTCCGCAGGGTGGTGGCTTCCGTTCCCGGGATGACCGTCCGCAGGGTGGCGGCGGCTACCGTCCCCGTGAGGACCGTCCGTTCACCCGGGACCGGGACGACCGCGGTGGGTTCGAGCGGCGCGATGACCGCCGGGATGACCGTGGTGGGTTCGAGCGTCGGGACGACCGTCCGCAGGGCGGTGGCTACCGTCCCCGTGAGGACCGTCCGCAGAGCTTCGACCGGGGTGGCGAGCGCGGTGGGTACCGTGGCCGCGAGGACCGTCCCCAGGGCGGCGGCTACCGCGGCCGCGACGACCGTCCCCAGGGCGGCGGCTACCGCGGCCGGGACGACCGTCCGCAGGGCGGCGGTGGGTACCGTGGCCGCGAGGACCGTCCCCAGGGCGGCGGCTACCGCCGGCGCGACGACCGGTCGCAGGGTGGCGGGTTCCGTGGCCGGGACGACCGGGGTGGCCGTGACGACCGCGGCGGGTTCCGCCGGGAGTACGACGAGCGCCAGCTGGAGCCGGTGAAGCGGCTGCCGATTCCGGACGACGTGACCGGGTTCGAGATCGACGCGGACGTGCGGCAGGACCTGAAGAGCCTGCCGAAGACGCTCGCGGACGACGTCGCGCGGAACCTGGTGATGGTGGCCCGCCTGCTCGACAGCGAGCCGGAGGAGGCCTACAACTACTCGCGGGTCGCGCTGCGGCTGGCGTCGCGGGTGGCGAGCGTGCGCGAGGCGGCCGGTTTCGCGTCGTACATGACGCAGCGGTACGCGGAGGCGCTGACGGAGTTCCGGGCGGCGAAGCGGATGACCGGGCGGGCGGACCTGTGGCCGGTGATGGCTGACTGCGAGCGTGGTCTGGGTCGTCCGGAGCGGGCGCTGACGATGGCCGGCGAGCCCGAGGTGAAGCAGCTGGACAAGGCCGGCCAGGTCGAGATGCGGCTGGTCGCGGCCGGTGCCCGGGCTGACCTCGAGCAGTTCGACGCGGCCGTGGTGACGCTGCAGAGCCCCGAGCTGGCGTCCTCGGCGATCCACCCGTGGACGGCGCGGCTGCGGTACGCGTACGCCGACGCGCTGATCGCGGCGGGCCGTGAGGACGAGGCCCGGGAGTGGTTCGTGAAGGCCGTCGAGGCGGACACGGACGGCACCACCAACGCGGCGGAGCGGCTGGCCGAGATCGACGGCATCGAGTTCACCGACGCGCTGGACGAGGACGCCGAGCACGAGGACGACGCGGCGGAGGCCCCGGCGCGTCGGCAGATCGACAAGGACGACATCGGCGACGACCGGATGATCTTCGAGGACGAGGAGGACGTCGAGGAGTTCTACGACGAGGACGACCTCGAGGTCGACGAGGACTACGACGAGTCGGAGTTCAAGGACCAGCCGAAGGGCTGAGTCCGTCCGGCGTCGGATTCCTGACGCGTGATCAGAAGGCCCCCGCTCCGGGACGGAGCGGGGGCCTTCTGCGTGGTGGCGCCGGCGCGGGTCAGCCGAGGGTGAGGGAGCGCAGGACCAGGCCGGTGGCGGGCTTGGGGCCGAAGGAGGTGGACTTGCGCGGCATGGTGACGCCCTGCTCGGCGAGCCGGCGGACGACGCGTTCCTCGACCGGGTGGAGCAGCACGGCGGTGCCGCCGGTGCGGGCGGCCTCGCGGACGGCGGCCTCGGCGGAGTGCAGGTAGCCGATGTGCTCGGGGCTGTCGGGGATCCGCCAGGTGCGGTCGAGCAGGACCTCGTGCAGGACGGTGGCGTCGAGACGGCGCCATTCCTCGGGGCGGTCGGTGCGGACGGCGGTGGCGAGGGTCTTCTCGTCGGGGCCGGTGACCAGGGTGTAGCGGTGGTCGCCGGCGGTGAGCAGGAAGGCGTTGGGTGCGTCGGGTTCGGCGCCGCGGGCCTCGGCGAGCACCTTGAGGGCGTCGGGGAGGGGGACGTCGAGCTCGGTGGTCCGCCAGACGGCGGGGTCGAGGGCGGCGAGGGCGTCGTGCAGCGGGAGGCGCTGGAGGACGCGGTGGATGGCGCGGACCCGCAGCGGGTAGCGGTCGGTGTCGACCAGCAGGACCAGGCCGCGGTCCCAGGGGCTGCGCGGCAGGTGGCGGTGTTCGCGCTGCAGGCGCAGGTACATCTCCCAGCGGTGGTGGCCGTCGGCGATCAGGGCGCGGCAGGTGGCCAGGTCGCGGCTGATCTCGGCGAGTTCGGTGGCCTCGGTGATGGCCCAGAGCCGGTGGTGGGTGCCGTCGCTGGTGGTGGTGGCGAGCAGCGGGGCGCCGCTGACGGCGCGTTCGATCGCGGCGGCGGCGCGGCCGTTGCCGCGGTAGGTGAGCAGCAGCGGTTCGAGGTTGGCGCGGGTGGTGCGCATCAGGCCGACCCGGTCGGCGACGGGTTTGGGCATGACGTCCTCGTGCGGGAGGACGACGCCGGCTTCGGGGCCGCTGACGGCGAGGGCTCCGATCAGTCCGCGTTGGAGGGATTCGCGGCCGCCGGTGGTGGTGCGCTGCTCGTAGACGTAGAGCGCGGGCCGCGGGTCGGCGACCAGGACGCCCTCGCGCTGCCAGTCGTGCAGCAGGCGGGCGGCGTGCCGGTAGCGGGTGTCGCGGTCGGGGCGGTCGCCGGCGTCCTCGGGTTCGGGGCGGGGCAGGATGAGGCGGACGATGTTGTGCGGGTCCGCGGTCTCGAGGTCGAGGCGTCGTCCGGGGTCGACCACGTCGTAGGGCGGTGAGGTCACGGCGGCCAGGCCGCCGACCTTGTGCGGGTCGTAGCGCAGACCGCGGAACGGGGACAGGGACAGCCCAGCGGTGGCGACGTGCCCGGGGTCTCCGGGGCCGCCCGAGGGCTCAGCGCCGCTTTCGGCACGGGGGGCACTCATCTTGGGCATGTTAGTCGGGTAGTCCTTGTTGGGAGATCACGATGTGCCAGGCCGTCCAGGTCGTGGCGGGCTGGTGGAGAGCGGGGCGAGCACGGTGACCGGTGGTGGTCGTGAGCACGGGCGTTCGAACGACGACAGCGCGGGCCGGGTGGAGGGCATTCCCGGTGGCGGGGTGAATGGTACGGAGCCGGTGGGCGGGGCGGAGGATGTGGACGGTGGCGGCGAGGTGAATGGTGCGGCGGGCCTGCCGGAGGGCGGGGTGTACGACTGGTTCCGGCGCGGGGTGCGCTTGTTGGAGGAGCGGCATCCGGCGGCCGCGGTGCAGTTGCTGGTGCGGGCGGCGGAGGCGGAGCCGGGGTCGCGGTCGATCCGGGAGGCGTTGGCGCGGGCGCAGTTCGACGCGGGGCACCATGCGGCGGCGTTGGAGAACTTCCGGGCGGTGGCGTTGGCCGATCCGTCGGACGACTACGCTCAGTTCGGCTGGGGCGTGGCCGCGGCCCGGCTGGGGGACTTCGAGACCTCGGCCGAGCACCTGGCGCTGGCGGTGGCGATGCAGCCGTCCAACGCGCACTACAGGTCGGCGCTGCGGCAGACCAGGGCGACGCTCGCGGCGCGGGCGGGGGCGTGGGGTCCGCTGCTGCCGGGGGCGCCGGGGTTCCTGGCGCCGCCGGAGGAGCCGGGCGACGACGCCCGGGCCGGGCACGGCGGGTGACGGTGTGTCACCTTTCGTCGGCCGCGATGACGAATGACGGCGGATGACGGGACGAGGTAGAGCAGGATGACGGAGAACGCCGGCGAGGTCTGGACCGCTCCGGGAGGCAGCGCGCAGCCGCTGACCGCGGTGTACGACACGGCGCTGCTGGATCTGGACGGTGTGGTGTACGCCGGTCCGGATGCGATCGAGTACGCGGTGGAGTCGCTGGAGCGGGCCCGGGAGGCGGGGATGCGGTTGGCGTACGTCACCAACAACGCCTCGCGTCCGCCGCGGGTGGTGGCCGCGCACCTGACCGAGTTGGGGGTGCCGGCCGAGCCCGGGGACGTGATCAACTCGGCGCAGGCGGCGGCCCGGCTGGTGTCGGAGCGGGTGCCGGCGGGGTCGCGGGTGTTGGTGGTCGGCGGCGCGGGCTTGGTGGAGGCGGTGACCGAGCGGGGTCTGGTGCCGGTGCGTTCGCTGGACGAGGACCCGGCGGCGGTGGTGCAGGGCTACGACCCGACGGTGGGGTGGACGGATCTGGCGGAGGCCTCGTACGCGGTGGGCCGGGGCCTGCCGTGGGTGGCGTCGAACACCGACCTGTCGATCCCGACCGCGCGGGGCATCGCGCCGGGCAACGGCACGCTGGTGGCGGCGGTGGCCGCGGCGACGGGCGTCCAGCCGGAGGTGGCGGGCAAGCCGCTGCCGCCGATGCACCGGGAGACGGTGCTGCGGACGGGTGCGAAGCGTCCGCTGGTGGTGGGGGACCGGTTGGACACCGACATCGAGGGCGCGTTCAACGGCGGCGTGGACAGCCTGCTGGTGTTCACCGGGGTGACCACGGTGGAGTTGCTGCTGGCGGCGCCGGTGCAGCACCGTCCGACGTACCTGTCGCAGGACCTGCGCGGGCTGCTGGAGCCGCAGCCGGAGGTCGCGCCGGTCGGGGCCGGTGCGTTCCGCTGCGGCGGCTGGGAGGCCCGGGTGGACTCCGGTGCGCTGGCGCTGACCGGTGGGGGCGAGCGGATGGACGCGATCCGGGCGCTGTGCGCGGCGGCCTGGACGCACGCGGACGCGACCGGCGAGGTGCCGGACGGTGCGAAGGCGCTCGCGTCGCTGTGACGGCCGGGTGGCCTGCCGCCGCTAGGGGCGGAGCGGCGGCGGGTACACCGGGGCGGGGGGACCGGTGGCGGCCTGCGGGGCGCCGTCCGGTCGACGGTTCTGCCGATGAGGGGGAGATCGGTGGCGAGTCGGTGGCAGGCCTCGGCGCTGGCCGCGTGTGCGGTGCTGGTCGCGGTGGTGTGTACGGCGGAGCCGGTGGGCCGGGCGGACGGGGTGGGGGGCGGGCATCCGCGGGTGTACCGGCCGGAGCAGTGGGCGGATCTGAACGCGAAGCTGCGCGAGCACGTCGGCGTGGGGCCGAATCCGCTGGTGGACGGCACCCAGCGCCTGGTCTACCGGGACCGGTACGCGGCGTCGTTCACGTTCACGACGGTGGACGGCTCCTGGTGCTTCGGCACCATCCGGATCGAGGACGGGTGGATGTCGGTCTGCTATCCGCCGGGCGGCCCCGAGCCGGACGCCGAGCCTTCGGCCTCGCGGTCGTACTTCGACGCCGCCCACACCCACGGCGCGGGCGGGCCGTGGATGCAGGCGGTCATCACCACCCACGAGGAGCTGCTGGGATTCGACTGCGGCGGCCACCCGGCGCTGCTGGTTCCGTTCGGACCGGACCCGTCGTCGTCCGATCCGCGCCGCGCCTACGCGGTCCTGACGGACCGTCGGCTGACGGGCCGGGCGGTGCTGCGGGTGCACCGGGCCGCCGGGGACGCGGTGGAGCTGATGCCGTTGCCCGACCCCGGCGAGGTCGGGCCCGACCAGCTGTGGGTGTGCTGACCGAAGCCCCGGCTCAGAGCAGGCTGCGCAGGCGCAGCAGGTCGCGGAAGCTCGCGTCGAGCTTGAGGCGGCCGGTGGCCCAGGCGGTGGGGAACGGGAGCTTGCCGTCGACCAGGGCGACCAGGTCGTCGCCGGTGGTGGTGAGGCGGATGTCGGCCTTGGTGAGCGGCGCGCCGGGGGACTCGACGATGTCGGCCAGTCGACCCTCGGTGAGACGGCCGGAGAAGGTCAGGTCGAGGTCGAGCAGGTGGCAGCTGAGCGAGCGGTCGAGGGCGGCGGCCTTCTGCACGTTGCCGTCGGCGGCGGCGAGGTTGCGGCTGAGCTGCTCCAGTGCGGCGCGGCACTCCTCGATGGTGGCCATGTCTGCGGCTTGCTCCCGTCGGTGGTCGTTCGACCCTCCACGCTAGCGCAGGGCGCACGGCGGGGGCCGGGAGGCGGTAGCGTCGGTGCCGGGCAGCCCGAAAGGCAGTCAGTCGGTAAGGCAGTCGGTAGGACGGTCGGAGCGGCGAGGAGGCGTACGGATGCTGCGGGATGCGGTGCGGGGCGTGGTGGTGGTCGCGGCGGAGTTCGCCGAGGAGGCGGGCCGGCGGGTGCTGGGTGCCGCGGAGGAGCTGCTGCAGCGCGGCCAACTCGGCCCTGTGGTGGACCAGTTGCGTACCCTCGCGGAGGAGACGGTGACGGCCGGCCGGGCCGGCGTCGACCTGGTCGGCGGGGTGGCACGGAGCGAGGCCGAGCGGGTCTTCGAGCGGGTCGGCGATCAGGTGGTGAAGGTGGGCGTGGTGCTCAGCTTCCTGGAGTCGAAGCTCCGCGAGGTCGATCAGGAGGCGCCGGCGGAGGAGCAGCCGGCCGCCGCTCCCGAGGAGCCGCCGGTCCGTCCGGCGGCCCGTGCGCAGGGGCTGTTCGACGCGGGGTGGGACGCCAAGCCGGCTGAGCCCGAGCCGGAGGCGGCGTCCGTGGGGGAGCGGACGGCGGCCGGGCGCAGCGCGGCGAAGCGGACGGCGACGGCGAGGAAGGCCGCGGCGCGCAAGGCCCCGGCGGGTTCGGCGAGCGGCGTGAAGCGGGCGGCGAAGCGCGTGGCGGCCGGGGCGGGTGCTGACGGTGCGTCGGCCGCGCCGCGGAAGGCTGCTGCCAAGCGGGCGACGCCGGGTCAGCCGGCGGCGGCCCGGAAGACCGCGACGGCGCGGGGCGCGGCGACCGGCGGCGCGGATTCTGCGGCGCAGGCACCGGTGAAGAAGACGACTGCGAAGACGGCGGTGAAGAAGACGACCGCGAAGACGGCGGCGACGAAGACGGCGGCGGCGAGGACGGCGACCGCGAAGACGGCGGCGTCGGGCAGGACGGCTTCGGACACGTCGACCGCGAAGACGGCGGCGGCGAGGACGACGGCTTCGGGCACTACGGCTGCAGGGACGCCGGCGGCGAAGAAGGCGCCGGCTCGGAAGGCCGCGGCGGCGAAGTCGGCGGTGGGCGAGGCGTCGCCCGGGGCGGGGGCTCCGGCGAAGAAGGCCGCGAGCGGGCGGAAGGCTGCCGCGAAGAAGGCGTCCGGGGGTGGCGGTGGTGAGTGAGCCGGAATGGACCGGGGAGCCCGCGGTGGACGAGGCACTGGCCCGGCTGGGGGAGCTGGGCGGGGTGGGGACGGGGGAGCGGGTCGAGGTGTACGAAGATGTCCATGCGCGGCTTGCCGCGACCTTGGCGGCGTTGGACCGCGAGGGGTGACCGTGGAATGTGGGAGCTGACGTAGTAGTGGCAGTGGCACGACGCCGTCTGGACGCGGAGCTGGTGCGCCGGAACCTGGCCAGGTCGCGGGAGCACGCGAGTGAGCTGATCGCGGCGGGCCGGGTGACGGTGGGCGGGACGGTGGCGACGAAGCCCGCGACGCAGGTGGAGACCGCGGCGGCGGTGGTGGTGGCGAAGGACGACGCGGACCCGGAGTACGTCTCGCGGGGCGGTCACAAGCTGGCCGGGGCGTTCGCGGCGTTCGTGCCGCAGGGCCTGGTGGTCGAGGGCCGGCGGGCGCTGGACGCGGGCGCGTCGACGGGCGGGTTTACCGACGTGCTGCTGCGCGCGGGGGCGGCCGGGGTGCTGGCGGTGGACGTCGGCTACGGGCAGCTCGCGTGGTCGCTGCAGAGTGACGACCGGGTGACGGTGATGGACCGCACCAACGTGCGGGAGCTGACGCCGGAGCTGATCGGCGGTGAGCTGGTGGACCTGGTGGTCGGCGACCTGTCGTTCATCTCGCTGGGCCTGGTGCTGCCGGCCCTCGCGGGCTGTGCGGCGCCGGACGCGGATCTGGTGCTGATGGTGAAGCCGCAGTTCGAGATCGGCAAGGAGCGACTGGGGTCGGGCGGCGTGGTGCGTTCGCCCGAGCTGCGGGCGGAGACGATCCGTCAGGTGGCCGAGCAGGCCTGGCGGCTGGGCCTGGGGGTGCGGGCGGTGACGGCCTCGCCGCTGCCCGGGCCGTCGGGGAACGTGGAGTACTTCCTGTGGCTGCGGCGGGACGCGGCGCAGCTGGATCCGGCCGCCGCTGCCCGGGCTGTGGCCGAGGGGCCCAAGTAGGGTACTTGGCAGACGTCCGAACGCCCCGCAGACTGGCAGGTCGCGACCGGGCCGTGGACGTCCCGGCAGGCGTAGGGAGAGGGCAGCGGGCAATGAGCGATCGTCGTACGGTCTTCCTGATCGCACACACCGGCCGGGAGGCGGCCCTGCGCAGCGTCGAGGGGCTGGTGGACGGCCTGCTGAAGGCGGGGATCCGGATCCGGCTGCTCGCCGCCGAGGCGGTGGGACTGGACCTGCCCGAGGGGGTGGAGCTGGTGCCCGGCGGGCACGGCGCGGCGGACGGCTGCGAGCTGATCCTGGTGGCGGGCGGTGACGGGACGCTGCTGCGCGGGGCGGAGCTGGCCCGCGAGTCGGGGCTGCCGATGCTGGGCATCAACCTGGGTCGGGTGGGCTTCCTCGCGGAGGCCGAGCGGGACGACCTGGCGGTGGTGGTCGAGCGGGTGGTGAAGGGCGACTACGAGGTCGAGGAGCGGATGACGATCGACGTGCTCGTCCGCACCAACGGCGACGTGGTGCACGAGGACTGGGCGCTGAACGAGGCCTCGGTGGAGAAGGCGGCGCGGGAGCGGATGCTGGAGGTGGTCACCGAGGTGGACGGCCGCCCGGTGTCCAACTTCGGCTGCGACGGGGTGGTGCTGTCCACGCCGACCGGGTCGACGGCGTACGCGTTCTCCGGGGGCGGGCCGGTGGTGTGGCCGGAGGTGGAGGCGCTGCTGATGGTGCCGATCTCCGCGCACGCGCTGTTCGCCCGTCCGCTGGTGACCTCGCCGGACTCGGTGCTGGCGGTGGAGGTGCAGCCGAAGACCCCGCACGGGGTGCTGTGGTGCGACGGCCGGCGGTCGGTGGAGCTGCCCGCCGGTGCGCGGGTGGAGGTGCGGCGCGGCAAGACGCCGGTGCGGCTGGCGCGGCTGCACCGCGCGCCGTTCACCGACCGGCTGGTGGCCAAGTTCGCGCTGCCGGTGGCGGGTTGGCGCGGGCGCTCGCAGAACCGCTGATCCGGCGGTGAACTGACGCCGGATCAGCCAGAGGTAAGGGCTTCGACTCAGAGGCTGGGCGGCGGTGCGTCGGCGCCCAGCAGGCTTTCGGTGCGGGCGAGTTCGGCGACGGCGGCGATCCGGTCGAGGGCGTCGGGGACGAGTGCGGCGGGCAGCGTGAGCGGCAGCCGCAGGTACTCCTCGAAGGCGCCGTCGATGCCGAACCGGGCGCCGGAGGCGATCCGCACGCCGGAGCGTTCGCCGGCCCGGGCGAGGGCGCTGGCGGGCAGGCCCGGGGTGGCCGCCCACAGCGCCAGGCCGCCCGGCGGGAGGGTGAACTCCCAGGCGGGGAAGCGCTGCTGGAGCGCCCGGCCGAAGGCGTGGGCGGTGGCGCGCAGTTGCTCGTGGCGCGCGGCGCGGATCGCGGGCAGGTGGTCGGTGAGCAGCCGGGCGGCGATCAGCTGCTCGAGGACCGGGGTGCCGAGGTCGTACAGCGCCCGGTCGGTGGCCAATTTCCGTACCAGGGAGGGTTGTCCGCGCAGCCAGCCGATCCGCAGGCCGGGCCAGAGCACCTTGCCGGCGGAGCCGACGGTGACCACCTGGGCGTCGCGGTCGAGGGCGGCGAGCGGGCGGGGGAGGGCGGATTCGGCGACGTCCCAGCCGAGTTCGGCGCAGGTCTCGTCGGCGATCACGGTGGTGCCGGCGGCGCGGGCGTGGGCGAGCAGGGCGCGGCGCTGGTCCTCGTCGATCAGCGCGCCGGTGGGGTTCTGGAAGTCGGGGATGGTGGACGCCAGTCGGGGTGCGGCGCCGCGGAGCACCCGCTGCCACTGGGCGAGGTCCCAGGTCGTCCGCCCGGTGGGGTCGGTGGCGAACGGGACGGGCACCAGGCGGGCGCCCTGGCGGTCCAGGGCGCGCAGGGTGTTGGCGTAGCCGGGCGCTTCGACGGCGACCCGGTCGCCGCGGCCGAGCAGGGCGTGGTGGACCAGGTGCAGGGCGCTCATCGCGCCGGTGGTGACCAGGATCTGGTCGGGTGCGGTGGGCAGGCCGCGTTCGGTGTAGCGGCGGGCGACGGCCTCGCGCAGCACGGGCAGCCCGGTCGGGTAGTTGCCGTGCCCGGCGGCGTACGCGGGGAGCTGCTCGACCGCGTGGGCGGCGGCCTCGGCGAGTTGCGGCGGGGCGGTGGGGGCGGCCAGGCCGAGGTCGAGGACGGTGTCGTGCTGGTCGGGGGAGACCGGGTGCAGGGCGTCGCCGGGCGGGCGGGTGCCTTCGGGCAGGGCGGTCCAGCTGCCGGCGCCGCGCCGGGAGCGCAGGTAGCCGTCGGCGCGCAGGGCCTCGTAGGCGGCGGCGACGGTGGTGCGGCTGAGCGAGAGTTCGGCGGCGAGTTCGCGTTCGGCGGGCAGCCGGGTGCCGACCGGGAGGCGGCCGTCGGCGACCAGCCGGGAGACCTGGGCGGCGAGGGCGCGGTAGGCGGGGCGGCGGGCCTCGGGCTGCGGGGCGGCGCGCAGCTGCCGGGCGAGCGCGGGCGGGGTCAGCGTGGTGTGCCACTCGGCCACGGTTGCGGTCCACTCGGTTCGGATTGGCCCTGTCGGGATGCTCGGTGGACTGCCCATAGTGCTCTTCGAGGAGCTCTCGGAGCAAGAAGAGGAGTCCACCCCGATGGCCGTGTCCCTGCCCTTTCCCGGCCGGCTCGCCGGACTGTCCGGCCGCCGCCTGCCCCGCCGCCTGGCCCAGCTCGCCGTCGGGCTGACCCTGTACGGCGTCTCGATGGGCCTGATGCTGCGCGCCTCGCTCGGCGGCAACCCGTGGGACGTGCTGCACCAGGGCCTGGCCCGGCACGTCGGCCTCAGCGTCGGCTCCTGGGTGACCGTGGTCGGTGCGCTGGTGCTGCTGCTGTGGATCCCGCTGCGGCAGCGGCCCGGTGTCGGGACGGTCGGCAACGTGCTGGTGCTGGGCGCGGCGATGGACGTCACCCTGCACCTGGTGGCGGCGCCGCACGCGCTGGCGCTGCGGGTGCCGCTGCTGGCCGCCGGGATCCTGCTCAACGCCGTCGCCACCGGCCTGTACATCGGTGCCCGGCTCGGCCCGGGCCCGCGCGACGGGCTGATGACCGGGCTGCACCGCCGCACCGGCCGCTCGGTGCGGCTGATCCGCACCGGCATCGAGGTGACCGTGCTGACGGCGGGCGTCCTGCTCGGCGGCACCTTCGGCGTCGGCACCGTCGCGTACGCGCTGGCGATCGGCCCGCTGGTGCAGGTCCTGCTGCCGCGTCTCGCGGTGCCCGAACCGGCCGCGGCGAGGTAGCCGTCCGCCGCCACTCAGGTGTGAATGGGGCGGCGGTCGTCGCGGAGCGACGGTGGAACCTCGTAAGGTCAGGTCCGTGTTGGACGAAATGCGGATACGGGATCTGGGCGTCATCGACGATGCGGTGGTCGAACTCGCCCCCGGCTTCACCGCCGTCACCGGCGAGACCGGCGCGGGCAAGACCATGGTGGTGACCAGCCTGGGGCTGCTGCTCGGCGGCCGGGCCGACCCGGCGCTGGTGCGCAACGGCTCGGAGCGGGCGGTGGTCGAGGGCCGGCTCTCCCTCGACCCGAAGTCCGCGGTGGTGGCGAGGGCGCTGGAGGCCGGCGCGGAGCTCGACGCCGGCGAACTGCTGATCAGCCGCACCGTCTCCGCGGAGGGCCGCTCCCGGGCGCACGTCGGCGGCCGCTCGGTGCCCGTGGGCCTGCTCGCCGAGCTCGGCGAGGAACTGATCGCCGTGCACGGCCAGACCGACCAGCAGCGCCTGCTGCGCCCGTCCCGGCAGCGCGGCGCGCTCGACCGGTACGCGGGGGAGGCGGTCGCCGAGCCGCTGGGGCGCTACCGGGAGGTGTACCGCCGCCTGCGGGAGGTCTCGGCGACGCTGGAGGAGCTGACCACCCGGGCCCGCGAACGCGCCCAGGAGGCCGACCTGCTGCGCTTCGGGCTGGAGGAGGTCGCCGCCGCCGAACCCGTCGCCGGGGAGGACGTCGAACTCGCCGCCGAGGCCGAACGCCTCGGCCACGCCGACGCGTTGTCCTCCGCCGCGACCCTCGCCCACGCCGCCCTCGCGGGCGACCCCGCCGACCCGGAGGGCGTCGACGCGGGCACCCTGCTGGCCCAGGCCCGGCGCGCCGTCGACGCCGTCCGCCACCACGACGAGCGACTCGCCGGCCTCGCCGAGCGGCTCGGCGAGATCGGCTACCTGCTGGCCGACGTGGCCGGCGACCTCGCCGGGTACGCCGACGACCTGGACGCCGACCCGGTGCGGCTGGCCGCCGTCGAGGACCGCCGCGCCGTCCTCGCCCACCTGGTCCGCAAGTACTCCGGCGGCGAGGGCACCCTCGCCGAGGTGATCGCCTGGGCCGAGGCCGGCTCGGTGCGGCTGCTCGAACTCGACGGCGACGACGAGCGGATCGACGAGCTCGGCGCCCGGGAGACCGAGCTGCGCGCCGAGTTGGCCGACCTGGCGGCCGAGGTGTCCGCCGCCCGGCACGCCGCCGCCGACAAGTTCGCCGCCGCGGTCTCCACCGAACTCGCCGAACTCGCCATGCCGCACGCCCGGGTGACCTTCGCGATCTCCCAGGTCGACGACCTGTCGGGGATCGAGATCGAGGGCCGCACCGTCGCCTACGGCGCGCACGGCGTCGACGAGGTCGAGGTGCTGCTCGCCCCGCACCCCGGCGCGCAGCCCCGCCCGATCGCCAAGGGCGCCTCCGGCGGTGAGCTCTCCCGCGTGATGCTCGCGGTCGAGGTGGTCTTCGCGGGCGCCGACCCGGTGCCGACGTACCTGTTCGACGAGGTCGACGCCGGCGTCGGCGGCAAGGCCGCCGTCGAGATCGGCCGCCGGCTGGCCAAACTCGCCCGCAGCGCCCAGGTCGTGGTGGTCACTCACCTCCCGCAGGTCGCGGCCTTCGCCGACCGGCACCTGGTGGTGGAGAAGACCAACGACGGCACGGTCACCCGGTCCGGTGTGAAGACCCTCAGCGACGAGGAGCGGGTCCGTGAACTCTCCCGCATGCTCGCCGGGTTGGAGGACTCCGAGCTGGGCCGGGCGCACGCCGAGGAACTGCTGGAGGCGGCCCGCACCGCCCGAGCGCGCTGACCCGCCCGGGTCCTGGGCGCAGCGCCCGGGGCCCGGCGACGCGCCCGCATCCGGGGCCGACTGTCCAAGAGCCCGCCCAACCTGGCATCGTGGCGGCTGGACACCGCCAGTTACGAGTCGGAGCGAGACAGACGTGGACCCTTCCGCCGCCCGGGCCGCCGCAGCCCCCCAGCTGCACGTGGTGCTCGTCCTGGCCGCCGCGACCGGCGGGATCGGTGCGCACGTGCGCTCCCTCGCGCAGGGCCTGGTCGCGCACGGGGTGTCGGTGACGGTCTGCGCGCCCGAGGGCACTGACGACCTGTTCGGCTTCAGCAAGGCCGGCGCCCGGCTGCACGTCGTCGACATCACCCCGACCGCCGGCGCCCGCAGTGACGCCACCGCGATCGGCGAACTGCGCCGCGCCTTCACCGGTGCGGACGTGGTGCACGCCCACGGCATGCGGGCCGCGCTGCTGTCAGATCTGGCGCTGCGCACCGCCGGCCGCTTCCCGGGCCTGCGCCCGGAGACCCCGCTGGTGGTCACCTCGCACCACGCGATGCTCGCCACCGGCATGGAGCGGCGGCTGCAGCGGCTGATGGAGCGTCGGGTGGTGCGCGCCGCCGACCTGGTGCTCGGCGCCTCCTCCGACCTGGTCGCCCGGGCCCGTGAACTCGGCGCCACCGACGCCCGGCTCGGCCCGGTCGCCGCGCCGCCGATCCCGCCGGGCCTGCTCGACCGGGCGGCGGCCCGCGCCGCGCTGCCCGGCGGCGCGGACGACGACCGCCCGGTGGTCCTGGCGATCGGCCGGCTGGTCCCGCAGAAGTGCTTCTCGCTGCTGCTGGACGCCGTCCCGTCCTTCGCCGCGCCCGGCGAGCCGATGCCCCGCGTGCTGCTGGCCGGCGACGGCCCCGAGCGGCAGGCGCTGCGCGAGCGGATCGCCGCCGAGCGGCTCCCGGTCGCGCTGCTCGGCTACCGCACCGACATCCCCGACCTGCTGGCCGCCGCCGACCTGGTGGTGCTCTCCTCGCGCTGGGAGGCCCGTTCGCTGGTCGCCCAGGAGGCGATGCGGGCGGGCGTCCCGGTGGTCGCCACCGCGGTCGGCGGGGTGCCCGAACTGGTCGGCGACGCCGCCGTGCTGGTTCCGTTCGCCGACCGGCGCGCCCTCGGCGGCGCCGTCCGCGAGCTGCTCGCCGACCCCGCCCGCCGCGCCAAACTCGCCGACGCCGGCCGCGCCCAGTCGCGCACCTGGCCGGACGAGGCGGCCACCGTCGCCCAAGTGCTCAGCATCTACGACGAACTGGTGCAGCGTCGGAAGTAGCGCCCCGTCAGTGCGACAGGTACGTCCCGCCCGCCGCGGTCAGCCGCAGGGCGGTGTCGATCAGCGGGACGTGGCTGAACGCCTGCGGGAAGTTGCCGACCTGGCGGCGGGCCCGCGGGTCCCACTCCTCGGCGAGCAGGCCGACGTCGTTGCGCAGCGCCAGCAGCCGCTCGAACAGGTCCCGCGCCTCGCCGACCCGGCCGATCATCGCCAGGTCGTCGGCCAGCCAGAACGAGCAGGCCAGGAACGCCCCTTCGTGTCCTGACAGTCCGTCGACGTTGTTGCCCTGGTCGTCGTGGGTCGGGTAGCGCAGCACGAAGCCGTCCTCGGTGGACAGCTCCCGCTGGATCGCCTCGATGGTGCCGATCACCCGCTTGTCGTCCGGCGGCAGGAAGCCGACCTGCGGGATCAGCAGCAGCGAGGCGTCCAGCTCCCGCCCGCCGTAGTACTGGGTGAAGGTGTTGCGCTGCTCGTCGTAGCCGCGGGCGCAGACGTCGGCGTGGATCTCGGCGCGCAGCTTGCGCCAGCGCTCGACCAGGCCGTCGGGCGGGTTCTCGCTCTGCTCCAGGAGCTTGATGGTGCGGTCGACGGCGACCCAGGCCATCACCTTGGAGTGCACGAAGTGCCGGCGCGGGCCGCGGACCTCCCAGATGCCCTCGTCCGGGTCGCGCCAGTGGTCCTCCAGGTACTCGATCAGGCGCAGCTGCAGGTTGTGGGCGTGGTCGTGCCGGGCCAGGCCCGACATGGTGGCCAGGTGCAGCGCCTCGACGACCTCGCCGTACACGTCGAGCTGGAGCTGGCCGGCGGCGCCGTTGCCGACCCGGACCGGGCGGGAGTTCTCGTAGCCGGGCAGCCAGTCGAGTTCGGACTCGGTGAGTTCGCGCTCCCCGGCGAGGCCGTACATGATCTGCAGGTTCTCCGGGTCGCCGGCGACCGCGCGCAGCAGCCACTCGCGCCAGGCCCGGGCCTCCTCGCGGTAGCCGGTGCGCAGCAGCGAGGAGAGGGTGATCGCGGCGTCCCGCAGCCAGGTGTAGCGGTAGTCCCAGTTGCGCATCCCGCCGAGGTCCTCGGGCAGCGAGGTGGTGGGCGCGGCGACGATGCCGCCGGTGGGGGCGTGGGTGAGTGCCTTCAGGGTGATCAGCGAGCGGACCACGGGCTCCCGGTAGGGGCCCTGGTAGGCGCACTGGGCGACCCACTCGCGCCAGAACAGCTCGGTGGACTCCAGCGCCGTCTCGGCGTCCGGCGGGGCGGGCGCCGGCTCGTGCGAGGCCTTCCAGGTCAGGCCGAAGGAGATCCGCTGGCCCGCCTCGACGGTGAAGTCGGCGTACGTGGTCAGGTCCCGGCCGTAGGTCTCCGCGGCGCCGTCCAGCCACACCGAGTCCGGCCCGGCGACGGCGACGGTGCGGTGCAGGCCGTCGGGCTCCTCGACGCGGTGCACCCACGGCACCACCCGGCCGTAGCTGAACCGCATGCGCACCGCGGAGCGCATCCGGACCCGCCCGGCCAGGCCCTCCACGATCCGGATCATCTGCGGGACGTCCGGGGTGCCCAGCAGGTGCCGCGGCGGCATGAAGTCGATCACCCGGACGCTGCCGCCCTGGGTGTCCCACTCCTGCTCCAGCACCAGCGAGTCGCCCCGGTAGCGGCGCCGGTCGCAGGGCAGCGCGGGGGCGGCCGCGGTGACCGGCGGGACGCGCAGCTCGCCGCTGTCCAGCACGGTCTGCGGGGGCGGCGGCGGGGCCGGCGGGTCGGCGACCGGCTCGGCGGGGCCGATCCGCCAGAAGCCGTGCTCGTCGGTGCCCAGCAGCCCGGCGAAGACCGCCGGGGAGTCGAACCTGGGCAGGCACAGCCAGTCGACCGCGCCGTCCCGGCTGACCAGGGCGGCGGTCTGCATGTCCCCGATGAGCGCGTAGTCCTCGATGCGACCGGCCATTGTTCTCCAGTTCCAGTGGCCCGCCCGGGTTGCGGCGGGCGGCCGGCCGGGCGGGTTGGGCGAGGATGTCGACGTTTGAGCAGAATACGTGGATTCGCTCCGATAGGTCGCCTCCACCCGCCCCGCGGCGGCGGGGCGTGCGCCGCGCGATTGCGCCGTCCGGGGGCTCGGCGCGCGGGGGTCAACCCGGACGCTGGCGAACAGTGGCCGGGGCACTGATACGCTGGTATCCCGTGGACTGGTGGGAAGGTCCGGCACCGAGCCCCCTCATCGGCGGCTCCTCAGCCCCCTCACCGGCGTCACCCTCCGACACGCGACCCACGGGAGCCCCCTCTTGGCACAGCCCCATTCCGGCAAGTCGGCCAACGGCCGCGCCGTGACGACCAAGCACCTCTTCGTCACCGGGGGTGTCGCCTCTTCGCTCGGCAAGGGCCTCACCGCCTCGAGCCTCGGCGCCCTGCTCAAGGCGCGCGGGCTGCGCGTGACGATGCAGAAGCTCGACCCGTACCTGAACGTGGACCCGGGCACCATGAACCCGTTCCAGCACGGTGAGGTGTTCGTCACGGACGACGGCGCCGAGACCGACCTGGACATCGGCCACTACGAGCGGTTCCTCGACACCAACCTGCACGGCTCGGCGAACGTCACCACCGGCCAGGTGTACTCGACCGTCATCGCCAAGGAGCGCCGCGGCGAGTACCTGGGCGACACCGTCCAGGTCATCCCGCACATCACCAACGAGATCAAGTCCCGGATCCGCCGGATGGCGACCGAGGACGTCGACGTGGTGATCACCGAGGTCGGCGGCACCGTCGGCGACATCGAGTCGCTGCCGTTCCTGGAGGCGGTCCGCCAGGTCCGCCACGAGGTCGGCCGGGACAACGTCTTCTTCGTGCACGTCTCGCTGCTGCCGTACATCGGCCCGTCCGGCGAGCTGAAGACCAAGCCCACCCAGCACTCGGTGGCCGCGCTGCGCAACATCGGCATCCAGCCCGACGCGATCGTGCTGCGCGCCGACCGCGAGGTGCCGCAGGCCATCAAGCGCAAGATCTCGCTGATGTGCGACGTCGACGAGGAGGCCGTGGTCGCCGCGATCGACGCCAAGTCGATCTACGACATCCCCAAGGTGCTGCACGGCGAGGGCCTCGACGCGTACGTGGTGCGCCGCCTCGACCTGCCGTTCCGCGACGTCGACTGGACCAGCTGGGACGACCTGCTGCGCCGCGTCCACGAGCCGCAGCACGAGGTCAAGGTCGCGCTGGTCGGCAAGTACATCGACCTCCCCGACGCCTACCTGTCCGTCACCGAGGCACTGCGGGCCGGCGGCTTCGCCAACAACGCCCGGGTCGAGATCAAGTGGGTGACCTCGGACGACTGCCTGACCCCCGAGGGCGCGCAGGAGCAGCTCGGCGACGTCGACGCGATCTGCATCCCCGGCGGGTTCGGCGACCGCGGTGTGGACGGCAAGGTCGCCGCCATCACCTACGGCCGGGAGAACCGGATCCCGCTGCTCGGCCTGTGCCTGGGCCTGCAGTGCGTGGTCATCGAGGCCGCGCGCAACCTGGCCGGCCTGCCCGAGGCCAACTCCACCGAGTTCGACCCGACCGGCAAGCACCCGGTCGTCTCGACCATGGCCGAGCAGCTCGCCATCGTCGACGGCAAGGGCGACCTGGGCGGCACGATGCGGCTCGGCCTGTACCCGGCGAAGCTCGCCGAGGGGTCGATCGTCCGCGAGGTGTACGGCGGCGAGCAGTACGTCGAGGAGCGCCACCGCCACCGCTACGAGGTCAACAACGCCTACCGCGCCGACCTCGAGAAGACCGGCCTGGTGTTCTCCGGCCTCTCGCCCAAGGGCGACCTGGTCGAGTACGTCGAGTACCCCCGCGACGTCCACCCCTACCTCGTCGCCACCCAGGCCCACCCCGAGCTCAAGTCCCGCCCCACCCGCCCGCACCCCCTCTTCGCGGGCCTGGTCGCCGCAGCCATCGACCGCAAGATCGGCTGACGCCGCCACCCCCCACCTCCCCACGGCAGCCGCCCACCCACGAGCACCCCTCCGGGCCGGGCGGCTCCGCCGTTCCCGGGGGGGATTTCGGGGGAGGGGATTCGGGGGCGGGAGGATTCGGCGAGCCGGGCGAGTCGGGCGAGTCGGGCGAGTCGGGCGAGTCGCGCGAGTCGCGCGAGTCGGGCGAGTCGGGCGAGTCGGGGTTCGGGGCGGAGCGCGGTGCGCGGCGGAGTCGCCTCCGGCGGCGTTCGCTGTGCGGGGTGTCGGCTTGGGGGGTGGGTGGTCGGGTAGATTGTGTCTATCTGACGAGAAGGGGTGTGTCGCGGTGGCCGGGATTCGGGATGTGGCGGAGGAGTGGGACGTTCGGGAGGGGACGACGCCGTTTCGGGGGAAGGTGACGGGGGTTCGGACCGAGGAGGTTCGGATGCCGGACGGGAGTTGGGCGCGGCGGGACTACCAGTTGCATCCGGGGTCGGTGGCGGTGCTGGCGCTGGACGACGAGGGGCGGGTGCTGGTGCTGCGGCAGTACCGGCACCCGGTGCGGCACCGGTTGTGGGAGCTGCCGGCGGGGCTGTTGGACGTGCCGGGGGAGAACCCGTTGCACGCGGCGCAGCGCGAGCTGTTCGAGGAGGCGTACTGCAAGGCCGGGCAGTGGCGGGTGCTGGTGGACTTCTACACCTCGCCGGGCGGGAGTGACGAGGCGTTGCGGCTGTTCCTGGCGACCGGGTTGTCGGAGGCGGACGGGGAGCGGTACGCGGCGCACGGCGAGGAGCTGGAGCTGGAGACCGCGTGGGTGCCGCTGGAGGAGTTGGTCGGCCTCGTGCTGGCGGGCGAGTTGCACAACCCGGTGATCGTGGCGGGGACGCTGGCGTTGAGCGCGGCCCTGGCCCGTGGCGGGGTCGACGGGCTGCGGGCGGTCGACGCGCCGTGGCCGGCTCGCCCGTACTGACCGCCGCGCGGGCCGTTCCTTGATCCACAGGGGTGATTCGCCGGTTGGTAGTACCGGATGGCACCTCGGCTGACGGGTCGGCTCGAACTACGCTTCGCGGACAGGACCCGGTGCGGGTCCGGTCCGCTGAGCGACTGGTCGGGAGTGGCGCGGGTGGCGAGGCAGATCAACACGAAGCCGGCGGCGACGGTGGCGGAGCCGGCCGAGGCGTCGGACGCGCTGCCGGTCGGCGCGCTGCCGTTCGTCGGCCGGTCGGCGGAGTTGGCGGCGCTCGCGGTGGCGGCCGGCCGGCCGGCGGAGGGCCGCGGGCGGCTGCTGGTGCTGGCCGGCCGGCCCGGGTCTGGGCGCACCGCGCTGGCGGTGCGCTGGGCCCGGTCGGTGGCGGGCGACTTCCCGGACGGGTTGCTGTACGCGCGGCTGTCCGCGCCGGACGGGTCGCGGGTGGGTGCCGGGCGGGCCGCCCGGACGCTGCTCGACCAGCTCGGCGAGGAGCGGGCCGGCGCCGTGCTGCCGGGCGGCGCGGAGGAGGACCCGGCGTGCGAGGCGCTGCGGGAGGCGCTGGCGACGCGTCGGGTGCTGGTGCTGCTGGACGACGTTCGCGACGCCGGGCAGGTGTGGCCGCTGCTCGCGGAGAAGACCGAGTCGCTGCTGCTGGCGACCACGGCCGGGCCGCTCACCGGGATCGATGGCATCGACCCGGTGATCCTCGGCGGGATCGACGAGGGTTCCGCCGTCGACCTGCTGGGCGAGCTGGTCGGCGGGACCCGGATCTCGTGTGACCCGGTGGGCGCCGCGGAGCTCGCCGAGGCGTGCGCCGCGCGTCCGGCCGCACTGCGGTTGATGGCCTCCTGGCTGCGGGCCAACCCGCGGGCCGCGGTGACCGAGGCGGCGACCGAGTTGCGGCCCGCGCCGGTGGAGGAGGAGCGGACCCGGCCGAAGAAGCGGGAGCGCTCCCGCGCGGGCAAGGCGGGCGGTGAGCGGCCCGGCCGGGCGGGCGGCGACCCGGGTGCGAAGGCCGGTGGGCGCGCGGCGACGGGGCGGGACACGGCCGCGGCGGGCGGCGACCAGGCGTCGGGTGCGGCGCAGGCCGGGCCGGGCGCGGAGCACGCGCCGGTGCCGGTGGTGGAGGGGGATCCGCTGCGCGGCGCGTTCGAGCTGGTGTACCGGCGGCTGCCGGCGGCGCGGGCGAGGCTGCTGCGGCTGGTCACGCTGGCACCGGGGCAGCTGGTGGACCTGCGCACCGCGTCCGCGCTGATGGGCTGCCCGGCGCCGGACGCCGGGGAGCACCTGGCGGAGCTCGCCGGGCTGGAACTGCTGGAGCGGGAGCCGGCCGCCGCCGACGGCACCGAGCGCTACCGGGTGCCGGCGCGGTTGTACGGGCGGCTGGTGGAGCTGCGCGAGGAGCGCGACCGGCCGGCCGAGGTGGAGCTGGCACGGGCCCGGTTGCTGGAGCGGCTGGTGCGGCTGGTCGACTCGGCGCGCCTGCTGCTCGACCCGGCCGCCGGGCCGAACCCGGATCCGCTGCCGGGCCCGCTGCGGCTGCGCAGCGCCGCGCAGGCCGGCTGGTGGATGCGCGAGGAGCGCGAGGGTCTGCTGGCGGCGGTCCGGGACGCGGTCGGCCAGGGCGATCTGGACGGTTCGGCGGGCCGGCTGGTGACGGCGCTGCTGCGGGCGCTTCCGCTGACCGGGGAGGCCGCGCCGGCGGAGCTGCACGAGCTGCACGAGTCGGTGCTGAAGGTCGCCGAGCGGCAGGGCGCTCCCCGGCGGGCCGCCGCCGCGCTGCTGAACCTGGCGGAGCTGCAGGCCGCCGCGGGCCGGCACGAGATCGCCGCCGAGCGGTTCCGGCGGGCGGTCGAGCTGTCCCGGGGGGCGGGTGACGAGGCCGGGTGCGCCCGCGCGCTGGAGGGTGTGGGCCACTGCCACCGGGCGCTCGGCGACCCGGTGCGCGCCGCCGACGCGTACGGCCGGGCGCTGGCGCTGCGGCAGGGCCTCGACGACCAGCCGGGGCAGGCCCGGCTGCTGGTGCGGCTGGCGGAGGCGCACACCGGGTTGCGGCGCTTCGAGGAGGCGGTGCGCGAGTACCGGGCGGCGGGCGCGGTGCTGCGCCGGCTGGGCGACACGCAGGGTGAGCAGGCGGTCGGCGCACTGTTGGCACGGCTTCAGCGGCACCTGGAGCAGGAAGGCCTCCGACCGCTTTCGGAGTAGTGTCGTAGATGCGGAGTTCGCCCCGCAATGTGGCCCCAGATCGCGTGCAAGCCTACGAACCTGCCAATGGGTCCGGCTGATTTAGTCAGTTTGGAAGGCTGACACGTCGCCTGGGCTTCATTACACTCGAACTCAGTCGCGCATAGTTCTATGCACCGGTGTATCCGTTGTGCCCCCCGCTTGCGCGTCGCCCGCCGGTCTTCTCCGGTAGGGACCCCCATGGCAAGAGGACGTGTTTAGCCGTGAAGGTCGGCATCCCCCGCGAGGTCAAGAACCACGAGTACCGCGTGGCCATCACGCCCGCCGGCGTGCATGAGCTGGTCCGCAACGGACACGAGGTCGTCATCGAGGACAACGCCGGTCTCGGCTCCTCGATCCCCAACGAGGAGTACGTGGCCGCCGGCGCCACCATCCTCCCCACCGCCGACGAGGTGTGGGCCGCCGCCGACCTGCTGCTGAAGGTCAAGGAGCCGATCGCGGAGGAGTACCACCGCCTGCGCAAGGGCCAGACCCTCTTCACCTACCTGCACCTCGCGGCCGACCGGGCCGGCACCGACGCGCTGGTCGCCTCCGGCACCACCGCGATCGCCTACGAGACGGTGCAGCTGTCCAACGGCGCGCTGCCCCTGCTCGCCCCGATGTCCGAGGTCGCGGGCCGGCTGGCCCCGCAGGTCGGCTCGTACCACCTGATGCGTCCGGCCGGCGGCCGCGGCACCCTCCCCGGCGGCGTGCCCGGCACCCACCCGGCGAAGGCGGTCGTCATCGGCGGTGGCGTCTCCGGCTGGCACGCGGCCACCATCGCCATCGGCATGGGCTACGACGTGACCCTGCTGGACCGCGACATCAACAAGCTGCGCGAGGCCGACAAGATCTTCGGCACGAAGATCAAGGCGATCATGTCCAACTCCTTCGAGCTGGAGAAGGCCGTCCTCGAGGCCGACCTGGTGATCGGCGCGGTGCTGATCCCCGGCGCCAAAGCCCCCAAGCTGGTCACCAACGAGCTGGTCTCCCGGATGAAGCCGGGCTCGGTGCTCGTCGACATCGCGATCGACCAGGGCGGCTGCTTCGAGGACTCGCACCCGACCACCCACGCGAACCCGACCTTCGAGGTCCACAACTCGGTGTTCTACTGCGTGGCCAACATGCCGGGCGCCGTCCCCAACACCTCCACCTACGCGCTGACCAACGCCACCCTGCCCTACGTGGTGGAGCTGGCGAACCGCGGGTGGAAGGAGGCGCTGCGCCGCGACGCCGCGCTCGCCAAGGGCCTGAACGTTCACGAGGGCCAGATCACCTTCCCGGCGGTCGCCGAGGCCTTCGGCCTGGAGTCGGTCTCCCTGGAGAGCGTGCTCGCCTGACGTCGCGTCACCCGCTGCTGCCCCCGGCCCGCCTTCCCTTCGGGCCGGGGGCATCGGCATGCCCGCGTGCGGGAATGCCGAGCGACAACGGGATGTCCGGCGACGGTCAATTTCGGTGCGGTTTGTCACCCGCTCTGTCGACAAGGACACCTGACGGTGCTTCAACGCCCCGCAACGCGCTCGGAAACGTTAGGGTCATCCCTTGACACGGGGCGGGTGGAGAGCCGACACCTGACGCCCACTACCGTGGATTGTGTTGCTGCGAATGCCCGCAACGGCCTAGAGTCGCAAACCGTTGGCATGCTGCCACGCTGACGAATCGACATAGAGTCCTGGACGTCCAAGGAGGTAAGACGACTTGTGAATGAGTCGACATTTGCTCCCGGGGGTGGTCAGCCAGGACTGGCGGAGCTCTCCGTCGGGCAGGCGAACGAGGAAGCCCGGCAGGCCACGGTAGGCGCGCAGGAGGTCGGCTCGGTCGCGGTCCGCACCTTCGAGGCGCGTCAGAGCGCGGCGGCCAACGCCACCGACTACGACGCCGACTACGCCTACGGCCTGGCCTACTCCGACCTCGGCTACGGTCCCTACGACGACCCGGACGCCGAGTACGAGCCGGACCCCGAGTACGCCGCCACCCTGGCTCCCGACGCGGCCCGCCAGCGCCGCGAGCGGGTCGGCCCGACCGGCCGCCCGCTGCCGTACTTCCCGATCCCCGCGCCGCTCGCCGAGCACGGCCCCGCGCAGATCATCGCGATGTGCAACCAGAAGGGCGGCGTCGGCAAGACCACCTCCACCATCAACCTGGGCGCGGCGCTCGCCGAGTACGGCCGCCGGGTGCTGCTGGTGGACTTCGACCCGCAGGGCGCGCTCTCGGTCGGCCTCGGCGTCAACCCGATGGAACTCGACGTCACGGTCTACAACCTGCTGATGGAGCGGGGCCTGACGGCCGATGAGGTGCTGCTGAAGACCGCGATCCCCGGCATGGACCTGCTGCCGTCCAACATCGACCTGTCGGCCGCCGAGGTGCAGCTGGTCAGCGAGGTGGCCCGGGAGTCCGCGCTGGCCCGCGCGCTCAAGCCGCTGATGTCGGACTACGACTACGTCATCATCGACTGCCAGCCCTCGCTGGGCCTGCTGACGGTCAATGCCCTGACGGCCGCTCACAGCGTCATCGTGCCGCTGGAGTGCGAGTTCTTCGCGCTGCGCGGCGTCGCGCTGCTCACCGAGACCATCGAGAAGGTCTGCGAGCGGCTCAACCCCGACCTGCGCCTCGACGGCATCCTCGCCACCATGTACGACTCGCGCACCGTGCACTCGCGCGAGGTGCTGGCCAGGGTGGTCGAGGCGTTCGGCGAGCACGTCTTCCACACCGTCATCGGACGGACCGTCAGGTTCCCGGAGACCACCGTCGCCGGTGAGCCGATCACCACGTACGCCACCAACTCGGTCGGCGCCGCCGCCTACCGCCAGCTCGCCAGGGAGGTGCTCGACCGGTGCCGCCCCGCCGAGTGAGTCTCCCGGGGGCCGACGAACTGTTCCGGGCCACCGGAGGCATGGCCCTGTCGCCCTCGCTGGCGCGGAACGGCTCCCAGGAGCCCGCCCGGCCGGCCGAGGGCGGCCGGGAGAACCCCGCCCGGGAGGGCGAGGGAGCGGGGCGCGCCGCCGAGGTGCCGGCGGCCCGGCCGGAGCCCGGAGCCCCGGCCGGTGCGCCGGGCGGCGCGGCTGCGGGGCGCGCGGAGGACCCCGCAGAGGCGCGACGGGCGACCGTGCGGACCCGGGGACGGGCCCCGCGGCGGCCCACCGGGCGGGAGCGGCACGACGAGAAGATCACCGTGTACGTCTCCGCCGAGGAACTGATGGACCTGGAGCACGCGCGGCTGGTGCTGCGCGGCGAACACGGCCTGGCGGTCGACCGCGGCCGGGTGGTGCGCGAGGCGATCGCGGTGGTGCTGGCCGATCTGGAGCAGCGCGGCGAGGCATCGATCCTGGTGAGGCGGCTGCGCGGGCGGTGAGGCCTGCGCGGCGCCGCGCCCGCGGTCTGCCAAGATGAACGGTCATGGTGAAGGTCGGCGACGGTGAAGCTGCGGCGCCCGCGGGGTTCCAGGTCAGGTTGGCGAACTTCGAGGGCCCGTTCGACCTGCTGCTCGCACTGATCGCCAAGCACAAGCTGGACGTCACCGAGGTCGCGCTGTCGAAGGTCACCGACGAGTTCGTGGCGCACATCCGGGCGATGGGCCCGGACTGGGACCTGGACGCGGCGACCGAGTTCCTGGTGGTCGCGGCGACCCTGCTGGACCTGAAGGCCGCCAGGCTGCTGCCGGCCGCGGAGGTCGAGGACGAGGAGGACCTGGCGCTGCTGGAGGCCCGGGACCTGCTCTTCGCCCGGCTGCTGCAGTACCGGGCCTACAAGGAGGCCGCCGGGATCCTCGCCGACCGCTGGGCCGCCGAACTGCTGCTGCGCCCGCGCACCGTCGGGCTCGAGCCGCACCACGCGCAGCTGCTGCCCGAGGTGGTGCTGAGCATCGGCCCGGAGCGCTTCGCGCAGCTCGCCGCGAAGGCGTTCGCCCCCAGGCCCGCGCCGGCCGTGTACGTCGACCACATCCACATGCCGCCGGTCAGCGTGCGCGAGCAGGCCGCGCTGGTGGTGGACCGGCTGACCGCGCTCGGCGAGGCCAGCTTCGGCCGCCTGGTCGCGGACGCCGAGAACACCCTGGTGGTGGTCGCGCGCTTCCTGGCGCTGCTGGAGCTGTACCGGGAGAAGGCGCTGGACTTCGAGCAGCCGGAGGCGCTCGGGGAACTGCTGGTGCGCTGGGTCGCCGAGGCCGACCGGCCGGTCGAGGTGACCGACGAGTTCGACCGCCCGCCGGGCGACAGCAACGAGGAGGGCGGTTCACGATGACCGCGAAGCAGCCCCGCCGTTCCCTCGGCCTGCCCGGCCAGAGCCGGCCCGAGGAGTGGCAGGAGTCCGCGTACCCGGACGGCGAGCAGCGCGTCGAGCCGGTCGAGCGGGTGGTCGCCATGCGGCAGGAGGCACTGCCGGAGCCGCTGCCGGCGCCGGCGCTGCCCGCGCCCGCACCGGCGGAGCCCCCGGTCGAGCGGCCCGCCGAGGGGGTGCCGCTGCGGGCCGCGCTGGAGGCCGTGCTGATGATCGCGGACGAACCGGTCGCCGAGGGGCACCTCGCCAACGTGCTGGAGGCGCGCCGCGACGAGGTGGCGCTGACGCTGCGTCAGCTGGCGGCCGAGTACACCGCGCAGGGGCGCGGTTTCGAGCTGCGCCTGGTGGCCGGCGGATGGCGGTTCTACAGCCGGGCTGCCTGCTCGGAGGCGGTGGACCGGTTCGTTCTGGACGGCCAGCAGGCCCGCCTCACGCAGGCCGCGCTGGAGACGCTGGCGGTGGTCGCCTACCGGCAGCCGGTGTCGCGCGGACGGGTCTCGGCGGTCCGTGGTGTGAACTGTGACGGCGTGATGCGTACCCTGGTACAGCGAGGGCTGGTCGAAGAAGCCGGCACCGAGCCCGAAACCGGAGCGATCCTGTATCGGACGACGAACTACTTCCTGGAACGGATGGGGCTGCGCGGCCTGGACGAGCTGCCGGAGCTCGCGCCCTTCCTGCCCGAGGTCGACGACGTGGAAGCGGAGTCCCTGGAGGGCACGATGATCGCGGAGGCGGTCGCCGCCGCACAGGACGGGCCAAACCAGGCCGACTAGACGGATACGACGTACGGACATTTTTGATGCGTAGCAGTGGCAACGGCAGGAACAGTGGCGGCGGCGGCCGGGGTGGACAGAGCGGGCAGGGTCGCGGCCGCCAGCAGGGCGGGGGCCGGGGCGGCTCGTCCTACGGCGGCAGCGGCGGCGGCCGCGGCGGGCAGTCCTCGCGCGGCGGCTCGGGCGGCGGCTCCTACGGGGGTTCGCGCGGCAGCGGCGGCGGGCGGGACGGCGGGCGCGGTGGCGAGGAGCGCCGCTACCCGGACCGTCCGCTGCGCCCGGAGGAGCGCAAGTACGACCGGCCCGAGTACGGCGGCGGCCCGAACGCCACGCCGTCGCGCGGCGCGTACGGCACCCGCAAGCCCGGAGCGGCCCCCAAGCCGCGCCGGGACGGGCAGGGCGCACCCGGCGACCCGCGGCGCCAGCCGCAGCGCTCCCGGGAGCTGCAGGGCCGCATCGAGGACCGGGTGCTGGCCCGGCACGAGGGCCCCGGCAAGGAGGTCGGCGAGGAGGGCGAGCGCCTGCAGAAGGTGCTGGCCCGGGCCGGCATGGGCAGCCGGCGGGCCTGCGAGGAGCTGATCGAGCAGGGCCGGGTCGAGGTCAACGGCCGACTGGTCACCGAGCAGGGCAAGCGCGTCGACCCGATGAACGACGAGATCAAGGTGGACGGCCTGACCGTCGCCACCCAGTCGTACCTGTTCTTCGCGCTGAACAAGCCGGCCGGCGTGGTCTCCACCATGGAGGACCCGGACGGGCGGCAGTGCCTCGGCGACTACGTCACCAACCGGGAGACCCGGCTGTTCCACGTCGGACGGCTGGACACCGAGACCGAGGGCATCATCCTGCTCACCAACCACGGTGAGCTGGCCCACCGCCTCACCCACCCCAAGTACGGCGTCACCAAGACGTACCTGGCGGCGATCCAGGGCCCGATCCCGCGCGACCTGGGCAAGCAGCTCGCCAAGGGCGTCGAGCTCGAGGACGGCTGGGCGCGTGCCGACAGCTTCAAGGTGATCTCCAACGTCGGCAAGAACTACCTCGTCGAGGTGACCCTGCACGAGGGCCGCAAGCACATCGTGCGGCGGATGCTCGCCGAGGTGGGCTTCCCGGTGGAGAAGCTGGTGCGCACCCACTTCGGACCGATCGCCCTCGGCGACCAGAAGTCCGGCTGGCTGCGCCGCCTGACCAACCCGGAGGTCGGCCAGCTGATGAACGAGGTCGGGCTGTAACAGCCCCGCCGAGGGCCCGTCCGCCGCTCGCCGGCGGGCGGGCCCTCGCACTTTGCCGGGTCTTGACATGTGAGGCTGACCGCACGGCCTTGTCAGCGCGCGGGCCGGTGGCAGAAGATTGCCACCGAAGCGCGCCTCGGCGCGTGGCGGAAGTGCGCCACCCCCGGGACAGGGGACACGGGGCGGCGGGGGAAGGAACCACGATGCTCGACTCATTCGGAGTGCTGGGCCTGGGCCGGCCGGACGGACAGGTGTACGCCGCGCTGGTCGTGGCGCCGCAGTCGACCGCGCTGGAGCTGGCCGAGCACTGCGGCCTGACGCTGGACCAGTGCCGGCAGGCCCTGGACCGGCTCGCGGAGCAGGGCATGGCCACCCGCGCGCCGGTCGACCGCGACCGCTACCTGGCGGTCGCCCCGGACGTCGCCATCGGCACCCTGATCGGCCACCGCGAGGCCGAGCTGCGCAGCGCCCGCGCCGAGATGCACCGGCTGATGGACGCCTTCCGGGAGGCCTCCCGGTACACCGACCCGGCGCACTCGGTGGAGGTGCTCACCGGCGGCGAGGCGATCGCCCAGCGCCTGGAGCACCTGGTGGAGTCCAGCCAGTACCAGATCCGCGGCTTCGACTGCCCGCCGTACGTGCAGGACCCGACCGTGCAGCAGCCCCGGCAGCGGGCCAAGCTCAAGTCCGGGGTACGGATCCGCACCGTCTTCGACAAGGAGGCGATCGCCTGGCCCGGGCGGCTGGAGCAGGAGATCCTCACCGGCGTCGAGGACGGCGAGGAAGCCCGGGTCCGCCCGGTGCTGCCGATGAAGATGATGATGGCCGACGACAAGATGGCGATCATCCCGATCAGCGTCGGCGACAGTGTGCTGGACGCCGCGTACGTCATCCACCCGTCCGCCCTGCTGCAGGCGCTGGACGCGCTGTTCGAGGCCGAGTGGGAACGCGCGGTGCCGCTGCAGACCGTGCTCGGCGACGGCGAGGGCCCCGGGCCGGACTCCGACCACCTGAAGCTGCTCGGGCTGCTCGCCGCCGGCCTCACCGACGAGTCGATCGCCCGCTCGCTGGGCTGGAGCGCCCGCACCACCCAGCGCCGGCTGCAGGGCCTGATGCGCGAACTCGGGGCCACCACCCGGTTCCAGGCCGGGATGGCGGCCCGCGAGCGCGGCTGGCTGTGAGGCCGCGGACGGCCCGTCAGGGGCCGTCCGCGGCCTCCGCCGGGAAACGGGTCAGCTCCACGGCCGCAGCGCGGCCCAGCGCCCGTCGGGGCCCCGCTCCAGCTTCTCCAGCCCGATCACGGCGGTCCGGTTCAGTCGGCCGTAGACGTGCGGGAACAGGACGCCCGGGGCGGTCCCCGGCGGCGGGCTGCCGGACGCCGCCTCCCACTTCACCATCGGCTCGACCAGCTTCTCCTCGATCAGCAGGGCCATCAGCGGGTCCGGCGTCTCGCGGAAGAACAGGTTGGCCACCGCGAGGGCGGTCCGCTCGTCCGGGGAGCAGTGGATGAAGCCGTCGGTGAGCAGGGAGGCGGCGGTGTACGGCCGGCCCGGGTCGCGCAGCCAGTCGTCCAGCGGGGCGAGATGGTAGATCATGCCTCTTTTGTACCGGAGCTGACGGGGCGACGGGCGCGCCCGCCGCCGCTCACAGCCCCGCCACCTTCGCCGTCGCCGCGATCTCGTACACCAGCGTCACGGTGCGCCGGCCGCCCGGCGGCAGCGGCACCGACCAGCGGGCGACGCCCTCGCCGTCCAGTTCGTCCGGCGGCGGCGAGCACTGCTCCTTGCGCAGCCGCACCTCCACCGCCGACACCTCGGACACCGGCACCCGTTCGCGCAGCACCACCACCCGCTCGTCCGTCTCCTCCGGGCCGGAGAACCGCGACAGGTGCAGCCGCACCGTGCGGGTCACCAGGGTGCGCTGCCCGGCCAGGCCCGCGCCCTCCCGGCGCTCCTCCGCCTCCCGCACCACCCGGAAGCCGTCGGTGGAGCCGAACGCGAGGCGCACCGGCGCGCCGGGCGCGGCGAACTCCAGCGCGCCCCGGCCGGTGTAGCCCGAGCCGCGGACCAGGTCCACCGGGCCGGCCAGCAGCGCGTGACCCGACGCGTTGCGGAACGACACCACCTCGGTCACCAGCGGCGACAGCTCCGGCGCCGCCGTGAACTCGCTGCGCGCCGCCGTCTCGAAGCCGCTCACCGGCACCCGGTGCGCCCGCCCGTCCGCAGGCACCGACACCGGGTCCGGGGCCCGCAGCACCCGCACCTCGCCGCCGTCGTCCACCCCCGGCAGGCCCGGCTCCAGCGGACCGGCGTCGCCGATCGCCTGCTCGCGCAGCTCCACCTCGACGGTCTTCTTCTCCTGCGCGGACCGCTCCCGCAGGAACAGCCGGTCCTCCGCCAGCGTGGGCGGCTCGCCGGCCAGCGCCGAGCGGGCCGTGGACAGCGTCAGCCGCACCCCCGACCAGTCCTCGCCGGTGCGCTGCCACACCACCGCCTCGGTCTCCAGCCGCAGCGCCCCGTCGACCAGCTCCGCCCGGTAGGCGGGCCGCCACAGCGCACACGGCGTCAGGTGCCCGACCCTGGCCAGCACCCGCTGCGCCGCCCCGGCCTCGACCGTCAGCTCGACGAACGCGACCAGCTCGGCCGGCTCCTGCTCGGCCAGCGCCAGCTCCTCCTCGGCCTGCGCCAGCTCGGCGGCCAGCTCCACCGCGCGCTGCCGGGCGGCCCGCAACTGCTCGCCGTAGGACTCCCGTTCGGCGTCCACCCGGTCCAGCTCGCGCGACCAGCGGGCCTGCTCCAGCTCGCCGCTGCCCGCGCCCTCGCCGATCTCCCGCAGCAGGTCGGCCGCCAACTGGCCGAGCAGCGCCAGGCGGGCCTGCAGCCGCTCCTGGCGGCGCGACTCGGCGAGGTGCGCGCGCTCCAGCTCGTGCACCCGGCGGCGCAGCGCCGAGTCGTCCGCGGTCGGCGGCAGCGGCGCCGGCGGCTGCCAGGAGCGCACCAGCCGGGCGTCCAGCACCCGGGCGGCCGCGGCGGCCTCGGCCGTCGCGGGGTCGAGCAGTTCGGCGTGCAGGGTGCGGTCCACCGCCAGCGCCGTCACCGGGCCCAGCCGCAGCCGCTGCACGCCCGGCGTCAGCTCCAGCTCGGCGGTGCGCTCAAGTTGCGCCCGGTCCTCCAGACAGGTCACCGCGGTGACCGGCAGAGCGATCGTCTCGTCGTCCACGTTCAGCTCCTCCGGTTTCCGCCGACCACGGCCCTGCCGGCCGGGATACGGATCACATAGCCGCCTTCCAGCTCCGCCGAACCCCCGGCGGGCACCTCGACGCGGCGGATCCGGGCCGACGGCGGGACGGCCGCCGACGGCTCGTCAGGAGGCGACCAGCCCGGGCGCTCCTCGATCCGCACCTCCCCCTCGCCGCTCACCGGCACCCGCTCGCGGACCTCCACCAGCGCCGGATGCGGCAGCCGGTTCACCAGCTCGATCCGCACCCGGTGGTCCAGCACCGTCGTCGAGTTCAACACCCCCGAGGTGGACTCCCGGACCTCCGAGTGCCGGGCCACCCGCACCCCGTCCGCCCGGCCCAGACCGACCTGCCGGGAGCCGCCCGGCGCCAGCGTCGGCAGCGCCGCCGTCAGCAGGAAGTCGCCGTCCACCGACACCTCCACCGGCCCGGCCAGCAGCGCCTGCCCGGTGCCGTTCGCCAGCCGCAGCGTCGCGTACACCGCCTCCTCCACCGACGGCACGCACACGTAGCCGGTCTCCACGCCCACCGGCAGCTCCGCCACCGTGACGGTGTGCCAGACCCCGTCGGACGGGATGTCGGCCGGCGCCGCCGCGTCGTAGCGGTGGTCGAACGAGCCCGCGGACTCCCGCGGCCGCACCGCGTGGCCCGGCAGCGGCAGGCGGCCCACCGCCTCCGCGCGGCGCAGCGCGTCCGCCGCCTGCGGCGCCGGCTGCGGGAACAGCCGGCCGCGGCGGACGTCGTCCTCGTCCGGGCCTGCCAGCGTCAGCTGCGCGTAGTCCAACTGATCCGCGGACGGGCGCGGGCCCGCCGGGGCGGACGGCTCCGGCTCCGGCTCCGCGAGGGCGGAGTAGTCGGCCGCGAAGCCCTGACGGGCCGCCCCGGCGCCGCCGTAGCCGCCCGGGGCGGGCATCGCGGCCATCGGGGCCGGCGGCGGCACCGGCATCGGCACCGGGCCGCCCGCCATCGGCTGCGCCTGCGGGGCGAACCCCGGCGCGGCCGGGGCGCCCGGCGGCGCCGAACGGCGGGCCCGTTTCGCCGACTCCTTCGCCATCGGCTCGCCGAACCCCGACGCCGACGGCGCGGCCGCGCCGACCGCGATCGGCGCCGACTGCGGCAGCGGCTTCGACGGCTGGGCGTCCGACCAGCCCGCGAACAACTCGCCCAGGCCGGCCGGCTGCGCCCGCCACCCCGACGGCGCGGGCGCGTCCTGGCGGCGGCCGATCCGCAGCGAACGCAGCCGCGGCAGGCCGGTCGGCCGGGCCAGGTCCGCCGTCGACAGCGCCAGGCGCACCCCCAGCCAGTCCTCGCCGGTGCGCTGCGCCACCGACGCCCGCAGCACCAGCCGCGCCGACGGCTCGCCCTGGCGGTGCGTCAGCTGGTACGTCGGCACCCACACCGCGCCGGGCACCGCGTACTCCACCTCCAGCTCCACCGGGCCCTCGCCGCGCACCGTCAGTACCGCCTGCGCGCCGGTGGCCAGCGCACCCGGCTGCTCGGCCGTCGACCCCTGCCGGGCCCTGGTGTACGCCACCTCCCAGGCGTGCTCCGCCAGCCGCAACTCCTGTGCCAGCTCCACCGCCCGCTCGTGCAGCACCGCCAGCCGGGCGTCCACGAACTCGGCCAGCGCCAGCACCGACTCGGCCGGGGCCCTGCGGTGCGGCTCGTCGCGGCGGCGCTGCGGCGGCACCGCGCGCAACGCCGCGACCTCGGCGATCCGGGCGTCCAGCCGGTCGATGCGCTCCGACAGCGCGTCGCGGCGCTCGCCGAGCTCTTCCAACTCGCGCTCCCAGGACGGGAGTTCGTCTTCCTCCCGGACCCGCGAGAGGTGCTCCACGCGGGCCTCGGCGACCCGTGCGGCGCCCGCCAGCACCCTGACCCGCAGCGAGCCCTCCGCCGCGACCCGCGGCAGCCCCGCCACCCGCACCCGGCCGTCCGCCGGCAGCACCCCCGAGGCGCGGCGACGGCACACCGCGCCCACCGCGTGCACCACCACCGACTCCAGCCTCGACTCCCACACCGCCTGCTCTGCCACCCTGCCCCCTCGCATCCCAGCGCCCGAACCCCGGACCCGGGCGCCCAGTCTGCACCCAACCCCCGTCACGGGACCCGGATTTCCCCTGCGCGTCGGCGGATCGGAGGGAGGGTTTGACGAGGGGGGATGGCAGAAGTGGCGGGGCGTCGGCGGATCGGGGGGAGGGTTTGGTGGGGGAGCGCAGAAGCGGAGGGGCGTCGGCCGATCGGAGGGAGGGTTTGACGAGGGGGGATGGCAGAGATGGTGGGGTGCCGGCGGATCGGGGGGAGGGTTTGGTGGGGGGATGGCAGAGGCAGTGGGGCGTCGGCGGAGCAGCGGGACGGTTTGGTGCGGGGGAGCGGGTGGCGTCGGCGTGGGAGGTGGTGGCGGGTGCGGTGGGGGGTGCGGGTGCGAGAGGATGAGGCCGGACCGGCGGCGTTTGGATCGTCGGGCAGGGATCGCACCCGGGAGACGAGTACCCGCCATGCGTACAGCCGCCGTCATCGGCACCGGACTGATCGGCACCTCCGCCGCGCTCGCGCTCACCGGTCGCGGTCTGAGCGTGTACCTGGAGGACGCCGACCAGGACGCGGCGCGCACGGCCGCCTCGCTCGGGGCGGGGACCACGGAGCCGCCCGAGGGGCCGGTCGACCTGGCGGTGATCGCGGTGCCGCCCGCGCTGGTGGGCAAGGTGCTGGCCGACTGCCAGCGCCGCGGCCTCGCCCGGTGGTACACCGACGTCGCCAGCGTGAAGGCCGGGCCGCGGGCCGAGATCACCGCGCTCGGCCTGGACACCGTCCACTACATCGGCTCGCACCCGATGGCGGGCCGGGAGCGCTCCGGTCCGCTGGCCGCCCGCGCCGACCTGTTCGAGGGCCGGCCGTGGGTGCTCACCCCGACCGCGGACACCGACACCGAGACGCTGAACGCCGCACTGGAACTCGTCGCGCTGTGCGGGGCGATGCCGATCGTGATGGACGCCGCCGACCACGACCGGGCCGTCGCGCTGGTCTCGCACGCGCCGCAACTGCTCTCCTCGCTGGTCGCCGCGCGGCTGGAGCACGCCGACGAGACCGCGGTGCGGCTGTCCGGGCAGGGCGTGCGCGACGTCACCCGGATCGCGGCCTCCAACCCCGCGATGTGGATCGACATCCTCTCCGCCAACGCGGGCGTGGTCGCCGACGTCCTGGACGACCTGGCCGCGGACCTCGCGGACACCGTCACCGCGCTGCGGGCGCTGCAGGCCGCCGACGAGGGCGAGCGCCGTTCCGGGGCGGCCGGCATCGAGGCCGTGATGCGCCGCGGCAACACCGGCCAGTCCCGCATCCCCGGCAAGCACGGCGCCCCGCCGACCCGGTACGAGACCGTCGCGGTCGTCCTCGGCGACCAGCCCGGCGAACTCGGCCGGCTGTTCGGCGAGGTCGGTGCGCTCGGCGTCAACATCGAGGACGTCAGCATCGAGCACTCGACCGGCCAGCAGGTCGGCCACGTCCAGATAGCGGTGGCCCCCGGCGCCGTGAAGCCGCTCACGGCGGGCCTGCGCGAGCGCGGTTGGAGCGTACGGGACTAGCTGTTGCCGTCCATTAACCTTGAGGGGAGTCCGTGTGCCCCGAGAGAGAGGTTTCGTCCCGTGGAGAGTGTCGACCGAGCGTCGAGCAGCCCGGTCGTCGTCGCGATCGACGGACCTTCGGGCTCCGGGAAGTCCACCGTGTCGCGGGCGGTCGCCGCGCGGCTTGGGCTGAGCTTCCTGGACACCGGCGCCATGTACCGGGCGATGACCTGGTGGATGCTCGCCAACGACGTGGACGTGGACGACCCGGAGGCGGTGGCGATCGCCTGCGCCAAGCCGGTGATCGTCTCGGGCACGGACGCCGCTGGGCCGACCATAACGGTGGACGGGCAGGACGTCTCCGGCCCGATCCGCGGGCCCGAGGTGACCGCCAAGGTCAGCGCGGTGTCCGCGGTCCCGGCGGTGCGGGCACGGCTGGTGGAGCTGCAGCGCGGCTGCGCCTCGCACGTCGAGCGCGGCATCGTCGCGGAGGGCCGCGACATGGGGACCGTGGTGTTCCCGGACGCCACCGTGAAGGTCTTCCTGACCGCCTCCGAGCACGCCCGCGCCGCGCGGCGCGCGGCCGAGCTGCGAGCCAAGGGCGTGGACGAGGCGACCATCACCGCGATGGCCGCCGACCTGGCCCGCCGGGACGCCGCGGACTCCTCCCGGGAGACCGCCCCGCTGACCCGGGCCGCCGACGCCGAGCTGGTCGACACCAGCGAACTCACCCTCGACCAGGTGATCGACACGATCACCGCCCTGGTCGAGCATCGGGCCGGCCTCACCGCCGCCTGACCCCCGCACCATCCGACCGCGCGAGATCCGCGCGGTCCGCGCTGCCCCCGGGCAGGTACGCACGGCACGCCCCTGGGAAGGGCCGGGCCGGGAAACGGAACACGCAGTATGAGCAACGACACGACGACCCACCACGGCGCGCTCGGCGACGACGAGTACGCCGAGTTCATGGCACTGGCCGCCGAGGAGGGCTTCGACGCCGACGAGGTGGACTCCGACCTGGAAGGGCACGGCCCGCTGCCGGTGCTGGCCATCGTCGGCCGCCCGAACGTCGGCAAGTCCACCCTGGTCAACCGGATCATCGGCCGCCGCGAGGCGGTCGTCGAGGACCGCCCGGGCGTGACCCGCGACCGGGTCAGCTACGAGGCGATGTGGGCCGGCCGCCGCTTCAAGGTGCTGGACACCGGCGGCTGGGAGATCGACGTCCTCGGCCTCGACGCGATGGTCGCCGGCCAGGCCGAACTCGGCATCGAGCAGTCCGACGCGGTGCTGTTCGTGGTGGACGCCAAGGTCGGCGCCACCGACACCGACGACGCGCTGGTCAAGCTGATCCGCCGCTCCGGCAAGCCCGTGGTGCTGTGCGCCAACAAGGTCGACGGCCCGTCCACCGAGGCGGAGGCCGCGTACCTGTGGTCGCTGGGCCTCGGCGAGCCGTACCCCGTCTCGGCGCTGCACGGCCGCGGCTCCGGCGACCTGCTGGACGCCGTGCTGAAGGTCCTGCCGGAGGCCCCGCCGCAGCTGTTCGGCGACGGGCAGGGCATCGGCGGACCGCGCCGCGTCGCGCTGATCGGCCGCCCGAACGTCGGCAAGTCCAGCCTGCTGAACAAGGTCGCCGGCGAGGACCGGGTGGTGGTCAACGAGCTGGCCGGCACCACCCGCGACCCGGTCGACGAGCTGATCGAACTCGGCGGCAAGACCTGGAAGTTCATCGACACCGCCGGTATCCGCCGCCGGGTCCACCTGACCGCCGGCGCGGACTTCTACGCCTCGCTGCGCACCTCCTCGGCGCTGGACAAGGCAGAGGTGGCGGTGGTCCTGATCGACGCCAGCGAGACGCTCGCCGAGCAGGACACCCGGATCATCTCGATGGCCGTCGAGGCCGGGCGCGCCGTGGTCATCGCGTACAACAAGTGGGACCAGCTGGACGAGGAGCGCCGGTACTACCTGGAGCGCGAGATCGAGCGCGACCTGGTCCAGGTGCAGTGGGCGCCGCGGGTGAACGTCTCCGCGAAGACCGGCCGGCACATGGAGAAGCTGGTCCCGGCGATCGAGACCGCGCTGGCCGGCTGGGAGACCCGGATCCCGACCGCCCGGCTGAACGCCTTCCTCGGCGAGCTGGTCGCCTCGCACCCGCACCCGATCCGCGGCGGCAAGCAGCCGCGCATCCTGTTCGGCACCCAGGCGGGCGTCCGTCCGCCGCGGTTCGTGCTGTTCGCCTCCGGCTTCCTGGAGGCCGGCTACCGGCGGTTCGTCGAGCGCCGGCTGCGCGAGGAGTTCGGCTTCGAGGGCACCCCGATCTCGATCTCGGTCCGGGTCCGCGAGAAGCGCAAGAAGAAGTAACGCAGGGACGTAGCGAAGGCTGTGGGCCGCGGTCTCCCCGTCGGGGGAGGCCGCGGCCCACAGCCGTTCTCGTGGGGGGTCAGCCCTCCCTACGTTGTTGGTTGGGATGAGCGAGCCACTCGTAAGGTTGGCTCACCCAGGGGTGTCGGGTGTGGCTCTCAGCCCTCTGCCGTC
>NZ_JBSFXE010000055.1:0-38628 GCF_053595195.1 Kitasatospora sp. NPDC002522 | reverse complement strand
GCCGCAATCTCCGAAAAAGCGCACAGCAAATACGAACGGAGACGCGAAAAGACGCGACCCGGTACGGATCAACTGGTGGTTCACGAGGATTGGCCGCTCCGGGACCGTCCACGAAGACACGTGTCCGGTGCTCCCTGCCGAGCGACTAGTGAACACTACGCCGACCGGCGGTGAAGTGCAAACTCGCCCGGACGGACCACCCAGTCGCAGGCCGTCCGGGTGGTCTCCACCAGGGTGGCGTTGGGCTGGTCGTTGGTGTCGACGCGGTGGCGGGCGGCCGCGTGGTCCTGGCCGCCGGCGGTGTGGCGGGCGAGCAGGCGGGTGTCGCGGACGGCGGCGTCGGTGTCGACGTACCAGAGTTCGCGCAGGAGGGCGCGGGCGTCCGCCCACGGGGTGGCGGGGACGGCGAGGTAGTTGCCTTCGGTGATGACGAGGCGGGTGTGGGGGTGGATCAGGTGGCGCGCGGCGACCGGTTCGTCGAGGGTGCGGTCGAAGTCGGGGGCGTAGATCTCGTGGAAGCGGTCGGCGGCGGCGCGCTGGAGGAGGGCGAGGTATCCCCAGGCGTCGAAGGTCTCGGGGGCGCCCTTGCGCGGGCGGAGGCCGAGGCGGTCGAGCTGGGTGTTGGAGAGGTGGAAGCCGTCGAGCGGGAGGTAGGCGGCGGTGTCGGGGCCTTCCTGGCGGTTGATCTCGGTGATCAGGTGGTGGGCCAGGGCGGACTTTCCGGCGGCGGGCGGTCCGGCCAGGCCGAGCAGGGCTCGGCCGGTGCCGCTGCCGCGGCCGTGGAGCAGGCCTAGGGCACGTTCCACTGCTTGGGCCGCGGTGGTGGGGGCGACAGCGGCCGGCGGGGTGGTGGGGGTGCCTTCGACGTGCATGGCTCGAACCCTACGCGTCGGTAGGACCGCGGAGAACGGGTCCGTCGAGGGTGACCGTGCCGGCGTCCGCGTCGAGGGTGGCGGGGACGCCGAGGGGGACGGTGAGCGAGGACGGGCTGTGGCCGAAGCCGAGTTCCCACAGGACGGGGACGCCGAGACCGCCGAGGCGGTCGAGCATCACCTCGCGGACGGCGTCGAGCGGGCCACAGGCTTCCCAGGAGCCGAGCACCACGCCTGCCACGCCGTCGAGGGCGCCGTTGCGCAGGAGTTGGGTGAGGATGCGGTCGAGTTGGTAGGGCTGCTCGTTGATGTCCTCCAGGATGAGCAGCCCACCGGCGAAGGCCGGGCGGGCGCCGGGAGTGCCGCGGTCGGCGGCGAGGACGGAGGCGCAGCCGCCCATCAGGGTGCCGTGGGCTCGGCCGGGGACCAGGGGGGTGGCGTCCGGTCCGGTGAGGACGGTGGTGGTGGCGGGTTCGAAGAGGGTGCGGCGCAGGTGGTCGGCGGTGCGGGCGTCGGTGCTGAAGACGACGGTGCCGGGCATCGGGCCGTAGAGGGTGGGGGTGCCGAGGTTCCGGGCGACGGCCTCGTGCAGGGCGGTGATGTCGCTGAAGCCGACCAGCAGCTTGGGGGGTGCGGCCCGGAGGGCGTCCCAGTCGATCAGGTCGACCATGCGTTGGACGCCGAAGCCACCGCGTACGCAGAGGATGGCGGCGATGTCGGGGTCGAGCCAGGCGGCCTGCAGGTCGGCGGCCCGGTGCGCGTCGGTGCCGGCCAGGTGGGACAGGCGGGGGTGGGTGTCGTGGACGTGCGGCAGCGTGACCACGTCCAGGTCCCAGCTGCGGAGGATCTCCGTGCCGAGGGCGAGTCGTTCCGGCTCGACCGCGCCGCTGGGGGCGGCCAGGGCGATCCGGTCGCCGGGGCGGAGCGGGCGCAGCGGCATCGGGTACTCCTTCGAGGGGCCGACCGGGAGGGTCCGGGCGGGGATCTTCGCCTGGTGACGGTATCCCCGCCCGGGCGTGCGCTATCCCGACGGGCTTCGCTACTTCGGGCCGCGGGTGGTGACGGCGGGTCAGTCTGGGAGTACCTGGCCCATGGCGGTGCGGACCTCGGTGAGGGTGGTGTCGGCGATGGCGTTGGCGCGTTCGTTGCCGGTGCGCAGGACGTCGCGGAGCAGGGTGGGATCGGCGGCCAGTTCGGTTCGGCGGGCGCGGAGCGGGCGGAGGTGCTCGTTGACGGCTTCGGTGGCGAGGTGCTTGAGGCGGGCGGCGCCGCCGGAGCCGATCTCGGCGGCGACGGCGTGCGGATCGCGGTCCTGGCAGAGGGCGGTGAGGAGTAGGAGGTTGGCGACCCCGGGGCGGTGCTCGGGGTCGTAGGTGATGTGCCGGTCCGCGTCGGTGACGGCGCCGCGCAGCAGTCGGGCGGTCTGGTCCTCGGTGGCGCCGAGTGCGATGGCGTTGGCGCGGCTCTTGCTCATCTTGGTGCCGTCGGTGCCGAGCAGCAGCGGTGCCCGGGAGAGCAGTGCCTGGGGTTCGGGGAAGAGCGTGCCGTAGCGGTCGTTGAAGCGGCGGGCGACGGTGCGGGTGAGTTCGAGGTGGGGCAGCTGGTCCTGGCCGACCGGGACCAGGTCGGCCTTGCAGAACAGGATGTCGGCGGCCTGGTGCACGGGGTAGGTGAACATCAGTCCGCTGACGGCGCCTTGCCGGGAGTGGGCGATCTCGTCCTTGACGGTGGGGTTGCGGGAGAGCTCGGCGGTGCTGACCAGGCTGAGGAAGGGCAGCAGCAATTGGTTGAGGGCCGGGACGGCGCTGTGCGTGAACACGGTGGCGCGCTGCGGGTCGACTCCGGCGGCGAGGTAGTCGAGGACCAGGTTCTCGGCGTGCTCGGCCGGCCGATCGGCGCGGTCGCGGTCGGTGATCACCTGGTAGTCAGCGATCGCGATCATCAACTCGACACCCTGATCCTGGAGTTGGACCCGGTTGCGGAGTGTCCCGAAGTAGTGGCCGAGGTGCAGCGGTCCGGTCGGGCGGTCACCGGTGAGGATGCGGTGGTGGCCTTCGGCACCGGACGCGATCAGCGGGTTGGCTGTGCCCGGTGCCGTACCCGGGGCGGTACTCGGGGTGGTGGCCGCAGTGGCGGTCATGGCGTGGTTCTCCTCGGTGCGCGGTCGGCGGCCGCCCGCAGGGGGCCCGTGACCGTTCGAGGTGAACGCGAGGGCCGCCCGTACGGACGGCCCTGAAGTCATGCGTGGGGTGTGGCCGCCCTAGGACGGCCACCAGCACAGACATGACGTGAGAGGCATGGCTTCACCCTAACTCGCGGGAGCGGAGGGCGGCATGGCGTTTTCCGGCCGGACGAGGAACCGGAAGGGTGTGTACACACGTCCCTTGGCCGGGGGCGTACCGGTGGGGCAGGATCGGGCAAGCCTGAGACCCGGAAGGTTGGAGCCATGACCTCGCACGACCAGAACGCCGCGGACCGGCCTGACGCGGGCGCCGACGACCGTACGGCGGACGCCCGTTCGACGAGCGGGTGGCCGACGGCGGGGTCGGCGGGCGACTGGTCGGGTGGCGGCGTCGCGGGACGGGTGCGGCCGCCGCGTCGGCCGGCGCCCTCGCGACGGTTGAGCCAGGTCCGGTCGATACCCCTGGTACCGGCGCAGCGGGTGGAGCCCGTCGAGGAGCAGCGGCCGGACGACGACGTGGCTGAGACGGCCGGGGACTCGGGTACGCCGCTCGGTGTGTTGATCGGCGGCTCGCCCGGGTTGGTGGAGAGCAGCGGATCGGGCGTCCGGGCATCGGCCCGCCGGGTGGCGGCGGAGTTGCTGCGGTTCAGTGCGGGGACCTGTCAGGTGGTGCTGCCGGAGTGGCGGCCGGCCATCGCGGTCTCGGTGCCGACCGAGCAGTTGCAGCAGTCGACGGGTTTGGGCCCGGACGAGCTGCGGGCTGCCCGGCTGTCGGTGCTGATCAACCCGGAGGCGGTGCACGACCGGGAGCTCGGGCTGCGCGACTGGCAGGCCGAGTTGCCGTCGGTCCGCGGCCGTCGGCGGGGTTGGCGCCAGGTTCGCTGAGACTCCGGCTGACTTCCCGTCAGCGCTGGACGGTGCCGTCGGGGGTGTTCGGCAGGTAGCCGAGGTCGACGGGCGCGGGCGAACCGGGTGCCGCGGTACGGACGTCGGCGAGCAGGGCGGGCAGGGTGGGCGGCCAGAACGGTCCGGCGCCCGGGGCGTCGAGTTCGGCGGGCGTCCACCAGCGCCAGTCCAGGATGCCGTCGGCGCGGTGCATGGCGGAGACGTCGCCGGGCTCGCGACGCGGGCCGTTCGTCAGGTAGATGTGCTCGTGCTGGCGCACCGGGGTGCCGTGCCAGGTGAAGTCGTGCTCCCAGGTGCAGAGCAGCGCTCCCGGTTCGACGTCCGTCCAGCCGGTCTCCTCGCGCAGCTCGCGCAGGGCGCCCTCGATCGGGGACTCCCCCGGCTCCAGGCCGCCGCCCGGCATGGTCCAGTGGACTCCGACCTCGGAGTTGTCCGAGCGGAGCAGGAACACCTCACCCGCCGGTGACAGCACCACCGTCCGCGCCGCTCGGCGTGGCATTCGCTGGCCAGTGGGTTTCGGTCGTCCGAAGATCCGTCGCACGCGCTCACCCTGGCAGAGGTCCCGGTGGGGTGTCGACTGCCTTTCGGGGCCGTTCTGCCGTGGTGGCCCCGGGAGTTCGGCGTTCTCCGCGCGGGCTGGATGGGTCGGGCAGCTAACTGACGAGGCGTCATCGGACGGCGGGTCGGGCGGCCAGGGTGGGCGGGACGGCGGTGACCGCAGAAGTGTGCCGAGGATCGCCCCCATTCCGGTGTACCCGGCGGCCCGGCCGAGGCAGCTCCGCGATCGAACGGCCGCCGGAGCGGCCGTCCGATCACGGCGGTGACGGAACGTCAGCTCGGCACGGGTGCCGGGTGGCCCTCCGCGATGAAGGCGCTCCACAGCTTGGCGTAGGTGCCGTCACGGTCGAGCAGTTCGGCGTGGGTGCCGTCCTCCACGATGCGGCCGTGGTCGAGGACGACGATCCGGTCGGCGCGCTCGGCGGTGGTCAGCCGGTGGGCGATCACCAGTGTGGTGCGCCCGCCGCTGAGCCGGTCGGCGGCGTGGTTGACGGCCGCTTCGGTGGCCAGGTCGAGTGCGGCGGTGGCCTCGTCGAGCAGCAGGATGTCGGGGTCGACCAGTTCGGCGCGGGCGAGGGCGATGAGCTGACGCTGCCCGGCGGAGAGGTTGCGGCCGCGGGCGGCGACCCGGTGCCGGTAGCCGTCGCTCAACCTGATGATCATCTCGTGGGCGCCGACCGCCTTGGCCGCGGCTTCCACCTCCGCGTCGTCGGCGTCGGGACGGCCATAGGCGATGGCGTCGCGGACCGTCCCGGCGAACAGGTACGCCTCCTGCGGGACCACGCCGAGCCGGTGCCGGTACCCCTCCAGGTCGTAACCGGTGAGGTCGGTGCCGTCCACCCGGACGGTGCCGCCGGTCGCGTCGTAGAACCGGGCGACCAGCTTGACCAGCGTGGACTTGCCCGCGCCGGTCTCTCCGACCAGGGCCACGGTCTGCCCGGCGGGGATGTGGAGGTCGATGCCGGAGAGCACCTCGGGGTTGCCCTCGCCGCCACCGTTGTAGGCGAAGCTGACGTCCTCGAAGGTGATCTCGCCGCGCAGCGCGCCGACCGGGACCGGGCGCTCGGCCTGCGGGGTGCTGGTGGGCGTGCGCAGCAGCTCGCGGATCCGGCCGAGGCCGACGGCGGCCTGCTGGTAGCCGTCGAAGATCTGCGAGAGCTGGTTGACAGGGGCGAAGAACAGGTCGATGTACAGCAGGTAGGCGACCAGTGCGCCGATGGTGAGCGTGCCGTCGTCGACCCGGGTGGCGCCGGCGATCAGCACCAGCGCGGAGGCGACGCTGGAGAGGAACTGCACGAACGGGAAGTACAGCGAGATGTACAGCTGGGCGCGGACCCGGGCGTCCCGGTAGGCGAGGCCGCGCTCGACGAAGCGGTCGGTGTTGGCGTCCTGGCGGCGGAACGCCTGGACGATCCGCATGCCCGCGACGTTCTCCTGCAGGTCGGCGTTGACGGTGCTGATCAGGTCACGGGAGATCTGGTACTGCTGGGCGGACTTCTTGCGGAACACCAGGGTGGCGATGACCAGTGGCGGGAGCACCGCGAGCACCACCAGCGCCAGGCCCGCGTCGATCACCACGAGGGCGGCGAAGATGCCGAAGAAGGTGAACAGGCTGACCACGGCGGTGACCACGCCGGTCTGCAGGAACGAGGAGATGGAGTCCACGTCGGTGGTCATCCGGGTCATGATCCGGCCGGTCAGCTCGCGCTCGTAGTAGTCGAGGCCGAGCCGGTTCAGGTGGGCGAAGATCTTCAGCCGCAGGGTGTAGAGCACCCGCTCGCCGGTGCGGCCGGAGACCCGGCTCTCGGTGGCCTGCACCAGCCAGTCGAGCAGCACCACGGTGAGTGCCAGCAGCGCGGCGACCGCGACGCCGCCGATCGCGGCCTTGCTGACGCCGTCGTCGATGCCGTGCCGGATCAGGATCGGCAGGGTCAGCCCGGCGACGGTGTCCAACGCGACCAGCAGCAGCGCGAGCAGCAGCGGGCGACGGAACGGGGCGAGCAGCCGGGCCAGGTTGAACCTGGGGTCGGCAGCCTCGGCCTGCTCGATCGGGATGTCCGGCGCGTCGCTGGCCGGCGGCAGGGCGGCGACCTTGGCGAGCAGTTCGGCATCGGCGCCGGGCTTCTCGGCGGCGGGGGTGTCGGCGGCGGCTTCTGCGGACGCGGTCTCCTCCGCGGCCGGGGCGGCGGGGGCGGCGAGCGCGTCCGGGTCGGTGATCAGCGCCCGGTACTGCGGACATCGGGCGGTGAGCTCCTCGTGCGTGCCGAGGTCGATCAGTCGGCCGGCCTCCAGTACCGCGATGCGGTCGGCGAGTTGCAGGGTGGAACGGCGGTGGGCGATCAGCAGGGTGGTGCGACCGGCCATCACGCTGTCCAGCGCGTCGTGGATCTCCGCCTCGATGTGCGGGTCCGCCGCGGAGGTGGCGTCGTCCAGCAGCAGGATCCGCGGGTCGGTGAGGATGGCCCGGGCCAGCGCGATGCGCTGGCGCTGACCGCCGGAGAGGGTGAGACCCTGCTCGCCGACCTTGGTGTCGTAGCCGTCGGGGAGTTCGCGGATGAAGCCGTCGGCCTGGGCGATCCGGGCGGCGGCCTGGATCTGCTCCTCGGTGGCGTCGATGTGGCCGTACGCGATGTTGGTGCGGACGCTCTCGGAGAACAGGAAGCTCTCCTCCGGCACGATGCCGATGGCGCCGCGCACCGAGTCCAGCGTCAGCTCGCGCAGGTCCTGGCCGAACAGCCGGACCTCGCCCGAGGTGGGGTCGTAGAACCGGGGCACCAGCTGCGCGACGGTCGACTTGCCCGAGCCGGACGCGCCGACCAGCGCCAGCGTCTCGCCGGGCGCGAGGCGCAGGCTGAGGCCGTCCAGCACCGGAACGCCGTCCGGTGCGGTGCCGGGCTCGGGGTGCTCCTCGGCGTGGTAGTGGAAGCCGACCCGGTCGAGCTCCAGCGCGGGGGTGCCGGACGGGGCGGCCTCCGGCTCGACCGGCCGGGCGTCGCGGGCCTCGGTGACCAGCGGACGCTGGTCGATCAGCTGGAGCACCCGCTCGACGCCGGCCCGGGCCTGCTGGCCGACGGTCACCACCATGGCGAGCATCCGCACCGGGCCGGTCATCTGCGACAGGTAGGTGGAGAAGGCGACGAAGGTGCCGAGCGTGACGTCGCCGCGGACCGCCAGCCAGCCGCCGAAGGCGAGTACCGCGACCTGCCCGAGCGCGGGTACCGCCTGCATGGCCGGGGTGTACCGGGAGTTCAGCCTGATCGATCGCAGCCGGGCCGCGAACAGCTCACGCGAGACCCGCTCCAGCTTGCCCCGCTCCTGGGCCTCCTGCCCGAACCCCTTGACCACCCGGACCCCGCCGACCGCGGCGTCCACCACTCCCGCGACCTCGGCGGCCTGCTGCTGCGCCGCCCAGGTGGCGGGGAAGAGTCGCTTGCGGCTGAGCGCGGCCAGCCACCACAGGGCGGGTGCCATCACCAGAGCGATCAGCGTCAGCGGCACCGAGAGCCAGAGCATGACCGCCAGCGACATGACGAACATCAGGCCGTAGCCCGTCATCATCGGCAGCATCGAGAGCAGGCCGTTGATCAACTGGAGGTCGGAGGTGGCCCGGCCGACCACCTGGCCGGTGTCGAGCCGGTCCTGCCGGTGGCCGTCGAGCCGGGTGAGCGAGCGGAACAGGTCGGCGCGCATGTCGTGCTGCACGTCGAGGGCCAGCTGCCCGCCGTAGTAGCGCCGGATCTGGGTGCACAGGAACACCGCCGCCGCGGCGACCAGCAGCAGCACCGCCCACGGGGCGAGCGGACGGCGGTGCGTGGTGATCACATCGTCGATGATCAGCTTGGTGATGAGCGGGACGACCGCGGTGATCGCCATGCCGACGAGGGACGCGCCGAACGACAGCAGCAGGTTGCGACGGTAGCGCCAACAGTAGCCACCGAGCCGGCGGAGCCAGCCTTGCTCTGGGAAACCATGAGTCTCGGGCATATTTAGTGATGCTAACCATTCGGGCGGTCGAGCGTCCATCGGGTTCGAGGGGCGCATGGGAGGCCAACGACCGGCGGTCGAGCTTCCTTCCCGACTCCAGGGTGCCCGCGGTCCGGGGTGCTGCGCCTCCGACGGTCGGCTAGATCCAAGTCAGCCGATCGTCCTAGGCGGGGGTGTAGAGAGGTACACCCTCCACCGCGGCGGCACCCCGAGCTTCGACGCCTCCGCGCAGGTCAGGCGACCGAGCGGGCGTCGGCGACCTCGGCGGCCGCCGCGACGAACGCGCCCTGGGCCAGCGCGCACAGCAGCGCGGCCATGCTGTCCCGGGACAGGCCGGTCCGATCGGCGGACGACTCGCTCGTCGCGGCGAGGGCGGCGGAGGCGGCGGACGGGGCGACGGCCGCGGGCTGCCGGGCGGCGCTGTGCGGGGTGGAGTTCAGCAGGCCGAAGACCGCGTGGACGGCGGCCCGGGCGACCGGCGCGGCCTCGGCGGCGGCCAGCGCCGGGAAGGCCTCGCGGACCACCTCGACCCAGAGCTCGACGTAGCCGCGCTGCAGTCGGCGCACCCGGCGCCGGTCCTCCTCCTTGAGGTGGAGCAGTTCACGGTCGTGCAGGATGATCAAGTCCCGGTCGTCCAGCGCGAAGTCGACGTGGCCGACGATCAGGGCGTCCAGCGCGGCCTGCGGGCCGGTGGCCTCACCGGCCCGGCGGCGCCCCTCCTCCAGCAGACGCTCACTGATGCCGACCAGCAGGTCGGCGAGCATCGCGTCCTTGCCCGCGAAGTGCCGGTACAGGCCCGGGCCGCTGATGCCGACCGCCTTGCCGATTTCGTCGACGCCGACGCCGAGGAAACCGCGGGCGGCGAACAGCCTGGCGGCTTCCTTCCGGATCTGGTCACGGCGTGGGAGCGCGGGGGCGGCGGGACGGTTGGGCATGCTGCCCATCGTAGACAGTCGGGTTATCGCTGGTTAACCTGGCCAGAGAGTTAACGCTCATTAACACGGGCCGGCCGGCTCGCCCTTCGGCCTGCCCTGATCCGACTCCGAGGGCAAGGGAGCTCTTGGGATGGTCCCCATTTCGGCTCAGACCGCACCCTGGTCGCCGACCCCGCAGCCCTACCCGGCGGCGGCGGTACCGGCGCCGGCCGTGAACCCGGCCGACGCCCCCGCACCCCGGCTGGAAAGCGCGGCCGACGTCTCCTCGCCGGGCTTCCGCGCCAACGTCGAGGCGCACCGCGCGCTGGTCGCCGAACTGCGCGGCAAGCTCGCCGCGGCGGCGCTCGGCGGCGGCGAGAAGGCGCGCGCCAAGCACACCGCACGCGGCAAGCTGCTGCCCCGCGACCGCGTGGACACCCTGCTCGACCCGGGCTCGCCCTTCCTGGAGCTGGCACCGCTGGCGGCCGACGGCCTGTACGGCGGCGCGGCCCCGGCGGCCGGGGTGATCGCCGGCATCGGCCGGGTGGCCGGCCGTGAGGTGCTGGTCGTCGCCAACGACGCCACCGTCAAGGGCGGCACCTACTACCCGATGACGGTGAAGAAGCACCTGCGGGCGCAGGAGGTGGCACTGGAGAACCGGCTGCCCTGCATCTACCTGGTGGACTCCGGCGGCGCGTTCCTGCCGATGCAGGACGAGGTCTTCCCGGACCGCGACCACTTCGGCCGGATCTTCTACAACCAGGCGCGACTGTCCGCCGCCGGGATCCCGCAGATCGCGGCGGTGCTGGGCTCCTGCACCGCGGGCGGCGCCTACGTCCCGGCGATGAGCGACCAGGCGGTGATCGTCCGCAACCAGGGCACCATCTTCCTGGGCGGACCCCCGCTGGTGAAGGCCGCCACCGGCGAGGTCGTGACCGCGGAGGAGCTGGGCGGCGGCGAGCTGCACTCCCGCACCTCCGGCGTCACCGACCACCTGGCCGAGGACGACGCGCACGCGCTCTCCATCGTCCGCACCATCGTGTCCGAGCTCGGCCAGCGCGCCGGCAAGCCCTGGCCGCTCACGCCGGTCGAGCCGCCCGCGGTCGACCCGGCCGGGCTGTACGGCGCGGTGCCGGTGGACCCGCGGACGCCTTACGACGTGCGCGAGGTGATCGCCCGACTGGTGGACGGCAGCCGGTTCGCCGAGTTCAAGGCCGAGTACGGCGCGACCCTGGTGACCGGCTTCGCCCGGATCCACGGGCACCCGGTCGGGATCGTCGCCAACAACGGCGTCCTGTTCGCCGAGTCGGCGCAGAAGGGCGCGCACTTCATCGAGTTGTGCGACCAGCGGGGCATCCCCCTCCTCTTCCTGCAGAACATCACGGGCTTCATGGTCGGGCGCCAGTACGAGGCCGGCGGCATCGCCAAGCACGGCGCCAAGATGGTCACCGCGGTGGCCTGCACCCGGGTGCCCAAGCTGACGGTGGTGATCGGCGGCTCGTACGGCGCGGGGAACTACTCGATGTGCGGCCGGGCGTACTCGCCTCGCTTCCTGTGGATGTGGCCGAACGCGAAGATCTCCGTGATGGGCGGCGAGCAGGCGGCCTCGGTGCTGGCCACCGTCCGCCGCGACCAGCTGGAGGCGCAGGGCGAGGACTGGCCCGCCGAGGCGGAGGACGAGTTCAAGCGCCCGGTCCGCGAGCAGTACGAGCGGCAGGGCAACGCCTACTACGCCACCGCCCGGCTGTGGGACGACGGGGTGATCGACCCGATGCAGACCCGTACGGTGCTCGGCCTGGCGCTCACCGCCTGCGCCAACGCCCCGCTCGCCGAGCCACGCCCGTTCGGCGTCTTCCGGATGTGACGGCCCGTCGGTCGGCGGCACCGCACCCGCCGCCGACCGACGGCCGCTCCCCGGAGCACGCACCGCCCCGGCGGACTGATCCGATGACGATTCGTCAGTTCGCTTACCGCTCCTCTCGTGACGGAGGCACCCCTCCCATGTTCGACACCGTGCTCGTCGCCAACCGCGGCGAGATCGCCCTGCGGGTGATCCGCACCCTGCGCAGGCTGGGCGTGAGGTCGGTCGCCGTGCACAGCGACGCGGACGCCGACGCCCCGCACGTCCGGGCCGCCGACCTGGCCGTCCGGCTCGGCCCGGCCGACCGGAGCGACAGCTCGGCGGCCGAGACCTACCTGCGCGCCGACCTGATCCTGGACGCCGCCCGCCGCACCGGCGCCCAGGCCGTCCACCCCGGCTACGGCTTCCTCGCCGAGAACCCGGGCTTCGCCAAGGCCTGCGCCGACGCCGGACTGGTCTTCATCGGCCCGCCGCCGGCTGCGGTGGAACTGATGGGCGACAAGATCAACGCCAAGGAGGCCGTCCGGGTCGCCGGGGTCCCGGTCGTCCCCGGCAGCGAGGATGGCGCGCCCAGCGACCAGCAGCTGATCGAGGCAGCGGCCCGGATCGGCTACCCGGTGCTGCTCAAGCCCTCGGCCGGCGGCGGCGGCAAGGGCATGCGGCTGGTCCGCGACCCGGCCGAGCTGCCCGCCGAGCTCGCCGCCGCCCGCCGGGTGGCCCGCACCGCGTTCGGCGACGACACCCTGTTGCTGGAGCGCTGGGTCGACCAGCCCCGCCACATCGAGGTGCAGGTCCTGGCCGACACCCACGGCCGGACCGTCCACCTCGGCGAGCGCGAGTGCAGTCTGCAGCGCCGCCATCAGAAACTCATCGAAGAGGCTCCCTCCGTCCTGTTGAACCCCGAGACCCGCGCCGCGATGGGCGCGGCCGCGGTGCGCGCCGCGGAGGCGTGCGGCTACACCGGTGCCGGCACGGTCGAGTTCATCGTTCCCGGCGGAGATCCGGCCGGGCCGGACTCCGAGGGCGTCCTCGACTTCTTCTTCATGGAGATGAACACCCGCCTCCAGGTGGAACACCCCGTCACCGAGTTGGCCGTCGCCGTCGCCGGGCCCGAGGGACCGGAGCGGCTCGACCTGGTCGAGTGGCAGCTGCGCGTCGCCGCGGGCGAGGCACTGCCGTTCGGTCAGTCCGACATCTCCTTCCTGGGCCACGCGATCGAGGCCCGCATCTGCGCCGAGGACCCGGAGCGGGACTTCCTGCCCACCGGCGGCCGGGTCCTGCTGCTGGACGAGCCCTCCGGGGAGGGCGTCCGGGTGGACTCCGGAATCGCACCCGGTGACCGGGTCGGCAGCCTGTACGACCCGATGCTCGCCAAGGTGATCGCGTACGGGCCCGACCGCCCGACCGCGATCCGCCGGCTGCGGGCCGCACTGTCCGAGACCCGCATCCTGGGCGTCACCACCAACACCGGCTACCTGCGCCGGCTGCTGGCGCAGCCCGAGGTGACGGCGGGCCGGCTCGACACCGGCCTGGTGGAGCGCAGTGCCAAGCAGGACCCCTCCTTGCTGAGCTCTCCCTACACCCGGCCCGAATCGATCGACCTGCTCTACTTCGCCGCCGCGATGGCGCGACAGCTCGACCTCGGCCCGGCCGACGCCTCCGACGGCTGGACCGATCCCTTCTCCCTCCCTTCCGGCTGGCGACTCGGTGGCGAGGCCGCCTGGACCACGCACCGGCTCCGGCTGACCGGCCGGGAACCAGTCACCGTGAGCTGCCGAATGACTACCAGCGGTGAAATCGAGAGCGCTATCGGTTTTTCGAGCGCGACCACCCCCGACCTGGAGCTGCGACTCGACGGCGGACCGGTCCGCCGCGGCCGCGCGGTGCGCGACCGGAACCTGCTGCGCCTTGTGGTTGACGGCCTGCAGACCACGTTCACGGTCACCGCCGAGGACACCCCCGAGGGCGTCGGCTACTGGCTCGGTGCCGACGGAGACGCCTGGCTCGTTCACCCGTTCGACGCAATCGCCGAACGCGCGGCCGGTGGCGCCGCCCACCACGGCACCCTCACCGCCCCGATGCCGGGCACCGTCACCGTGGTCAAGGCACAGGTCGGCGAGCGGGTCAGCCGCGGCCAGGCACTTCTGGTGCTGGAGGCGATGAAGATGGAGCACGTGATCTCCGCGCCGCACGACGGCACCGTCGGCGAGGTGCGGGTCACCGCCGGCGCGACGGTGGCGATGGACGAGCCGCTGGCGGTGGTCGTCGCCGACGAGGAGTCGGCCGAGACCGCGCCCGGGACGACGCCGGCCGATGTCACTGCGGAGGTGGCCCGATGAGCGCGACTTCAGACCCGACCGACCGTCAGGCCACCGCTTCGATCAAGGCCGAGGCGGACCGTCAGGCCACCACTTCGGTCGGGACCGAGACGGACCGTCAGACCGTAGCTTCGGTCGGGACCGAGACGGACGGTCAGACCGCGGCTCTCGCCGAGGCCGAGCCGACCGTGCTCGAGCTCGGCCTGCCCGACCCGGTCCGCGATCCCGAGCTGCCCGCGCGGGTGCGGATCCACGAGGTCGGTCCGCGGGACGGGCTGCAGAACGAGGGTTCGCTCGTCCCGGTCGAGGTCAAGGCCGAGTTCATCGCCCGGCTCGCCGCGGCCGGGCTGCGCACCGTGGAGGCCACCAGCTTCGTCCACCCGAAGTGGGTGCCCCAGCTGGCCGACGCCGAGGAGCTGATGCCCCGGCTGACCGGCCTGCCCGAGCGGTACCCCGGCCTGCGACTGCCGGTGCTGGTGCCCAACGAGCGCGGCCTGGACCGCGCGCTGGCCCACCACGCGGGCGAGGTGGCGGTGTTCGCCAGCGCCACCGAGACCTTCGCCCGACGCAACCTCAACCGCTCGGCGGACGAGGCGATGGCGATGTTCCGGCCCGTCGTGGAACGCGCAACGGACGCCGGGCTGCCGGTCCGCGGATACCTCTCGATGTGCTTCGGCGACCCCTGGGAGGGCCGGGTCCCGGTCGACCAGGTGGTCCGGCACGGCGTCACCCTGCTGGAGATGGGCTGCGCCGAGCTGAGTCTCGGCGACACCATCGGCGTGGCGACGCCCGGTCAGGTCAACGCACTGCTCGACGGCTTCACTCGCGCGGGTGTTCCGATCGAACGGCTGGCCGTCCACTTCCACGACACCTACGGGCAGGCCCTCGCCAACACGCTGGCCGCGCTGCGCGCCGGAGTGACCGTGGTGGACGCCTCGGCGGGCGGCCTCGGCGGCTGCCCGTACGCCAAGAGCGCCACCGGCAACCTGGCCACCGAGGACCTGGTGTGGATGCTCCACGGCCTCGGCATCGAGACCGGCGTGGACCTCGCGTCCCTGGCCGCCACGAGCGGCTGGATGGCCCGTCAACTCGGCCGCCCCAGCCCGTCCCGGACCGTCCGCGCCCTGCTCGGACCGACGTCCTGACCTCCGTCTCCCCACCCTCAACAGGCCCACGAAGCCTCGATCCCGGGAGGATCACCCCATGCTCGACCACCGGCTGAGCACCGAGTACGAAGAACTCCGCCGCACCGTTGCGGAGTTCGCCAACGATGTGGTCGCGCCGAAGATCGGCGAATACTACGAGCAGAACGAATTCCCGTACGACATCGTCCGGGAGATGGGGCGGATGGGCCTGTTCGGCCTGCCCTTCCCCGAGGAGTACGGCGGCATGGGCGGCGACTACTTCGCGCTCTGCCTGGCCCTGGAGGAGCTGGCCCGGGTCGACTCCTCGGTGGCGATCACTCTGGAGGCCGCGGTCTCGCTCGGCGCGATGCCGATCTACCGATTCGGCACCGAGGAGCAGAAGCGCGAGTGGCTGCCGAAGCTGACGTCCGGTGAGATGCTCGGCGCCTTCGGCCTGACCGAGCCCGAGGGCGGCACCGACGCGGGGGCGACCCGCACCACCGCCCGGTACGACGAGGCCACCGACGAGTGGGTGATCAACGGCAGCAAGTGCTTCATCACCAACTCCGGCACCGACATCACCGGATTGGTGACCGTCACCGCCCTGACGGAACCGCTCACACGTTCGGGTGACAACGGGTCAAATCCCTCGCCAAGCAGGGAAATCTCCTCCATCATCGTTCCCGCTGGGACCCCCGGGTTCCAGGTGTCCAAGAAGTACTCGAAGGTCGGGTGGAACGCCTCCGACACCCGCGAACTGTCCTTCACCGACTGCCGAGTTCCCGCGGCCAACCTGCTCGGACCCCGAGGCCGCGGCTACGCCCAGTTCCTGCGCATCCTCGACGAGGGCCGCATCGCCATCGCGGCGCTGTCCACCGGCCTGGCCCAGGGATGCGTCGACCAGTCGCTCGCCTACGCCGAGACCCGCCGCGCCTTCGGCCGGCCGATCGGCGCCAATCAGGCCATCCAGTTCAAGCTCGCCGACATGGAGATGCGCGCACACACCTCCCGCCTCGCCTGGCGGGACGCCGCCTCCCGGCTGCTGCACTCCGAGCCCTTCAAGAAGGAGGCAGCCATCGCCAAGCTGTTCGCCTCCGAGGCGGCGGTGGACAACGCCCGCGAGGCGACCCAGATCCACGGCGGATACGGCTTCATGAACGAGTACCCGGTCGCCAGGTTCTGGCGTGACTGCAAGATCCTGGAGATCGGTGAGGGCACGTCGGAGGTCCAGCGGATGCTCATCGCGCGAGAGCTCGGCATGACCTCCTGAACAGCCCTGGCCGTTGACGGCCATGCTCGTTCGAGAACTTGATTCCGTCCGAGGAGTCGGCCCGACGTCCGGGACGTCGGGTCCGGCTCAGCTCCGGCACGCCCTGCCGCCTCTCCCCTACCCCTCCTCACCCGCCCCGACTGCCTCGGCCCCGACCGGCCCGGGCATTACGGTGCGGTGCGGCTACGGGATGACGATCACCGGACGGTTCGCCCGGCGGGCCAGGCGGCCGGAGACGGAGCCGAAGAGCTTGCCCAGCAGGCCGTGCGTACTGCCGACCACGATCGCGTCGGCGGCGTACTCACGGCCGACCTCCTCGATCTCGTGGCAGATGTCGCCGCCGCGTTCCACCAGGATCCAGGGGACGCCGCTGAGGAAGTCGGCGCAGGCGAGTTCGAGGCCGAGGATCTCGGTGCGGTGGTCCGGCAGGTCGACGAAGACGGGAGGTTCGCAGCCGGCCCAGACGGTGGCGGGGAGCCGGTTGGCGACGTGGACGATCACCAGTCCGCACTGGGAGCGGCGGGCCATGCCGACCGCGTAGGCCAAGGCGCGTTCGCTGGACAGCGAGCCGTCGAAGCCGACCACCACGCCGTGCTGGAACTGCGGGTCGCAGGCGCGTGACTCCTCTTCGCGGAGCCGGGGTTCGCCTTCGCCGTCACGGCGGCCGACGATGGGGTGGGAGCTGTCGGTCATGGCGTCCTCCGCTCCGTGCGACGGTCGGTCGGCACCCGGGTACTCGGGTACGTGGTATCCGTACGAGGGGTAACGGGGCACTGAGGGCTCTGGCGCCGCGCCCCCGGAGTCGGCGTGCCCCACCGTGGCATGCCCAGCTTCAGCGCGCCCCGACGCGGCGTGCCGCGGTGCGCCGGTGCTGTCCCGGCGCGGTCGGATCCGTGGCCGATCGAGGCGCCCGCGAGCGGAGTTGTCGTCCTGGCGTGGCGGACCGGCGATCGGTGCTGTGCCGCGGCGCTCGGCAGCGGGCCCGCCGTCGGGCGAGCTGTTGGTGACAGTCCCGGGAGGCAGGTGACCCGGGGGCTCGTGACCAGCCATGACTCAAGACTCTTCAGCTGAGATGGGCCGACAGGTGGGGACACGGCGGCGGACCGCCCCGTCCCGGTGACAGGGGCGACCGTGGTAGCGAACCGTACCGGAACGAGTACCACCGATGGCGACCTGTGCCTTTCAGAGTACGACTGGAGTCGGACCCCGCCCACCAGCGAAACCCTTGTCGGACAAGGATCCCGCGTACGGGGGATGTGCGAGCAGTTCGCGTGCGCCCCCTGTGCGACGGGTTCCAAGGAGCTTGACCGAACGCCCGCCGTGAACGCAACAGTGCCGCCACACACCGTGACCCGACTGTCATCGGTCCTACCCGCAAGGTCGACCGTGCACCCGCACCAGCATTCACACCCGTCGCAGGTGCACCTCCTGTACCGAGACGTACCGAGACGCCCCGGTTGTGGCCGGACCATCCGGATTCGGCCAATTCGCGCGAATTCCCAACGCCTTTGGCAATTGCCACGTGCATACCGCTCGGCCGCTGGCAGCATGCTCGACATGCCGCTGCTCCTACTCGACCTCGACAACACCCTGCTGCCGCGGGACGCCGCGTTCAGAGCCTGGGCGGTGGACTTCCTCGCCGAGAACGGGCTGCCCGCCGGGGACGTCGACTGGCTGGTCACGCTCGACGGTGGGGGCTACGTTCCGCGCAGCACCGTACTGGGCGCGGCCAGGCGCCGCTACGGCTTCGACCGTTCGCTCGACGCACTGCTCGCGCACTACCGGCGCGGCATCAACTCCCATATCCACTGCCCGGATTCGCACGTGTCGGCGTTGCAGGCAGCGCGCGCGGCGGGGTGGACGCTGGGGATCGTCAGCAACGGCGGAACGGGGCCACAGCTGGAGAAGATCCGACGCACCGGCCTGGCCCCGCTGGTGGACGGGTGGGTGATCTCCGAGGAGGCGCACTGCCTCAAGCCGGACCCGCTGATCTTCGAGATCGCCGCCCGGCGCTGCGGCTTCCGCCCGTCCGGCGACTGGACCGCGCAGACCTGGATGGTCGGCGACCACGCCCCGGCCGACATCGCCGGCGCCGAGGCGGCCGGTCTGCGGAGCGTCTGGCTGCACCACGGCCGTCCGTGGGCCGAGCGCGCCTACCGTCCGACGGTCAGCGCCCCGGGCCTACCGGAGGCGGTCGGCCTGGTCCTCGACGCCGCCGAGGCGCCCGGCACCCGCTTCCGGGTCAGCACCGCGGCGCAGCCGGTCACCGTCGCCAACTCCCCCGCCGCGACCGGCAAGCCACGCAGCCGCTCCAGGCTCGCCGTCCCCGCCTCCCACCTCGCCCCGACAGCCGTCCCGACAGCCGTCCCGGCGGGTGTCCAGGCGGGTGTCCAGGCCGGCGTCCCCGCAGGGCGCCCGACAACCGGCACGGCCGCGACCGCCACACCGCTCCCCCGCCCCACCCCACTCGCCATCCCGCTGGCGGCCTCCCCGTCCCGTTCCACCCACGCAGCCGGCGCCTGAACCGAGCCCGAACCCGGCCCGGCCCGGCCCGGCCCGAACCCAAGCCGGAGCCCGAACCCGAGCCGGCACCCGACCCGAACCCGCGCGGGAACCCGAACGACCAAGCACCGCACCACCGCTGCCACCACCCTCCCGCCCGTCGCACACCACGCCTCGCCCGCCGCAGCAGACACCGTCCCGAGGGGCCGGATTCGGACGATTGTGCGGCGGGCATCCGCACGCCTGCGCCTGGTCGGCAGGCTGTGACGCCGCGATGTCACCGCGACGGTTGGGGTTGGTGTGACGGGAGTGAATCGACGGATGCGAAGTGACGGAGCGTGAGGTGAAGGCGGGTCAGCGATGGCCGGTTCAGGTCGGGGCGGGGGCTGGTGGGGCGCAGGGGTCGCGTCCGCGGTGTGCGCTGTGGCGCGTACCGGGCGGGCTCACGCCCCCGTTTTGAACCGCCGATTTTCAGCCAATCTGCGGGCCGAACAGCACAGTGCGGTAAAGCCGCAGCACACAGCGGCCGGTGGGCGGGCTGTCAAGGCCAACCGCAGCGCCGGCTCGTGCGACAACCGGCCACCCTTGTCCGCGCCCCCTTCACACGGAGGTCGGCGGGTGCCACGCTTCGTGATCGAATGCTTCGCGCCAAATTGCCATGTCGACATAGCGTCGGATGGTGAACTAGTCACAACGGCAACGGTCCACCAAGTAGATTCGATCTTGGCTCGCAGACTGGCAGCCGAGACCACCACACCATCGAGGGGGCTGGAGCGCCTTGAGCAGGGTGAGCAGGAGCGACGCGGGTCCTGAAGGCGGCCGCCAGCCGTCGGGCCTCCCCGGCGGAGGCGCGAGACTCGGCAAGTCCGGTGGCGCGTCGGCCGGTTCCTTCGCATCGGGTGCGGGTTCCAGTCAGCTCACGGGTGGGACAGGCGCCTTGACGCCCAGTCAGCACATCGCGGCCCACGCGCACGCCGCATCCACGGCGGCGACCGTCGCGGGCCACGGCAGCGTCGCCCACAGCGCCGCTGCCCATGGCACCGCTGCCCACAACGCGATCGCGCACAACGCCGCCGCTCACAACCTCCCGCACAACTCCCCCGCCCACGGCGGCCCGACCTCGTCCGGGGCGGCCGCGACCGGCGCCACCGCCACGCTCACCGCGGACGCCGGCGGCCCCGTCCCGGCGACCGCCGCCCTCGCGGCCCTCGCCGGTTCCGCGGCCACCGGTCCGGGTGCCCTGGCCGCGCCGCGCAAGCTGGCGGGTCGTCGGCGCCGGGAGACGGTGGCGGTCCTGCTGTTCAGCGGGGCGCCGATCTTCGAGAGCTCGATCCCGCTGTCGGTGTTCGGGGTGGACCGCCAGGACGCCGGCGTCCCCCGTTACCGGCTGCTGGTGTGCGCGGGCGAGGACGGTCCGCTGACGACCACCGGCGGGCTGACCCTGACCGCGCCGTACGGCCTGGAGGCGCTGTCCCGCGCGGGCACCATCGTGGTCCCGGCCTGGCGGTCGATCTCCCAGCCGCCGCCGGTCGAGGCGATCGCCGCGCTGCGCAAGGCGCACCACGAGGGCGCCCGGATCATCGGCCTGTGCACCGGCGCCTTCGTGCTGGCCGCGGCGGGGCTGTTGGACGGACGTCCGGCGACCACGCACTGGATGTACGCGCCGACCCTGGCCAAGCGCTACCCGCGGGTGCACGTCGACCCGCGCGAACTCTTCGTCGACGACGGCGACGTGCTGACCTCCGCGGGCACCGCGGCCGGCATCGACCTCTGCCTGCACGTGGTGCGCAGCGACCACGGCGCGGAGGCGGCCAACGCGCTGGCGCGTCGGCTCGTGGTGCCCAACCGCCGCGGCGGCGGCGGTCAGGCCCAGTACATCGACCAGTCTTTACCTGAGGAGATCGGCAACGACCCGTTGGCCGAGGTGGTCACCTGGGCGCTGGAGAACCTCAACCAGCAGTTCGACGTCGAGGTGCTGGCGGCCCGCGCCTACATGTCCCGACGTACCTTCGACCGGCGGTTCCGGACCCTCACCGGCAGTGCCCCGTTGCAGTGGCTGATCACCCAGCGGGTGCTGCAGGCGCAGCGGTTGCTGGAGACCTCGGACCTGTCGGTGGACGACGTGGCGCGACGGTGCGGCTTCCGTTCGCCGGTGGCGCTGCGGGGGCACTTCCGGCGGCAGTTGGGGGTCTCCCCGGCCGCGTACCGGACGACCTTCCGCGCCCGCCGTCCGTCCGGTGCGAACGCGACGGTGCCGAGCCAGGGTCCGGCCGGCGAGCGCGCGCTCCAGCCCGCGGCGGCGGCCCCGTCGCCGAGTTCGGCCGCGACGACGGCGGCTCCGGGCCCGGGCGGCAACCTGCGGCAGCGGCCGCGGCCGCTGGTGCCCCCGCAACCCGGTCCGCCGAACTCCTTCGGTCAGCGCGGCGGCGCGGACCGTTCGGCCGACCCGCGCGTCGCCGCCCGGACCGCCCCCTCCGGCCACCAGTACCCGGGCCAGGGGCAGGGCCAGGCCCAGACCGGCCACCCCGGTCACCCGCAGGCGGGCCAGCAGCACGCCTACCCGCAGCAGCAGCCGAGCCATGCACAGCCGAACCACCCGCAGCAGGGCCACCCACAGCCCAGCCACGCCCAGCCGAGCCACTCGCACGCGCACGCACCCGCCGCCCCCGGTCAGCCGGTGCGGCCGAGCGCGGCGTACCCGGGAGCGGCCTATCCGGGCGGGCGGGGCGCGGTGCCGGCGGACCGTCCGGTGGAGCACGCGATCGCCGAGGAGCCGGGCGGTGAGCAGCCGAGCGCCCGCGGGCGGCGGTCGGCGCACCGTGCGGAGGGCGAACCGGAGCGCGGGGCTCGCGAGCCGGCGGAGTTCGGAACGGACGGGGCGCGTACGGTGTCGAGGTCGCGTGATCGCGCCGTAGGGTGAGGGGCGTGAATGACCGTCTGGTATGGATCGACTGTGAAATGACCGGGCTCGACCTCGATCGGGACGCCCTGATCGAGGTCGCGGCGCTGGTGACCGACTCCGAGCTGAACGTGCTCGGCGAGGGCGTGGATGTGATCATCCGTCCGCCCGCCGAGGCGTTGGAGAACATGCCCGAGGTGGTGCGCACCATGCACACCGCCTCGGGCCTGCTGGACGAGTTGGCGGACGGCCTGACCATGGCCGAGGCGCAGGAGCGGGTACTCGCCTACATCCGCGAGCACGTCCCGGAGGCCGGCAAGACGCCGCTGTGCGGCAACTCCGTGGCCACCGACCGCGGTTTCCTCTCCCGGGACATGCCGGAGCTGGAGGGGCACCTGCACTACCGGATCGTGGACGTCTCCTCGATCAAGGAGCTGGCCCGCCGCTGGTACCCGCGCGCCTACTACAACAGCCCCCAGAAGGGCGGCAGCCACCGCGCGCTGGCGGACATCCGCGAGTCGATCGCCGAACTCCGGTACTACCGCGAGGCGGTGTTCGTCCCGCAGCCCGGCCCGGACACCGAGGCCGCCCGGACGATCGCCGCCAAGTACCAGGTGCCCACGGCCTGACCAGCACTCCGGTCCGAGCGGTCTGCAAAACCCTGGCGCAAGCACCCCTTCGCATCCTGTAGAGTTCTTCCTGTCGGAGCGGGAACGCGTAAGCGGGAATGCACCGGACAGATGGTGGGCGTAGCTCAGTTGGTAGAGCACCTGGTTGTGGTCCAGGTGGCCGCGGGTTCGAGTCCCGTCGCTCACCCCATCGAAACTCAGGGCCCGATTCTCCTCGCGAGAATCGGGCCCTGAGTCGTTTCCCACCCCTGACGCCCCGTCAGGGAACCGTGTCGGTTCGGCCATGGACGCATAAGCTACCTGCCAGTAACATCGGCGGCATGACCTCTACTGCGATCGGCGAGCTGCTCACCAACACCGTCCCGATGGTGAAGACCCTGCAGCTGGAGTACCTGGAGACCACCCCGGAGCGGGCCGTGCTGCGGCTGCCCGACCTCCCGGAGTACCGCAACCACGTGGGCGGTCCGCACGCGGGCGCGATGTTCACGCTGGCCGAGTCGGCGAGCGGCGCGATCGTGCTGGCCGCGTTCGGCGACCAGCTGGGCCGCGCGGTGCCGCTGCCGACCGTCGGCGAGATCTCGTTCAAGAAGCTCGCCCGCGGCGTGGTGACCGCCACCGCGACGCTCGGCCGCCCGATCGCCGAGGTGGTCGCGGAGCTGGACGAGGGCCAGCGCCCGGAGTTCCCGGTCACCGTGGAGATCACCCGCGAGGACGGCGCGGTCACCGGCGTGCTGGAGATCGTCTGGACGCTGCGCCCCAACTCCTGACGCCCACTCAGGCCCTCGGCACGAGACCGAGGCCAACACCTCGGCCAAGCCCGCAGCCAAGCCCGAGCGCGAGCCCGAGGCCAGACCCCAACGCGAGGCCGGGCCCAAGCGCGAGGCCAGGCCCAAGCGCGAGCACGGGCCAAAGCGCGAGCACGGGCCCGAGAGCGGGCCCGTGCACAGGCCCAAGCGCGAGCCCCGGCCCGGCGGTCAGGCGGAGTCGCGGACGACCAACTCGGTCGCCAGCACCACCTGCCGCCGGGCCCGGCCGCGTTCGGTGATCTCGTCGAGCAGCAGTCGGGCCATGGTGCGGCCCATCTCCTCGATCGGCTGGCGCACGCTGGTCATCGGCGGGTCGGTGTGCCGGGCGACGATCGAGTCGTCGAAGCCGATCACCGCCACGTCGTCCGGAATTCGCCGTCCGGCGGCGCGCAAAACCTGCATGGCGCCGGCCGCCATCACGTCGGAGGCGCAGAACACCCCGTCCAGGTCGGGACGGCGGTCCAGGAGTTCGCGCATGGCGACCCGGCCGCCCTCCTCGGTGAAGTCGGCGAGGCCGACCAGCGCCTCGTCGTAGCTCCGCCCGGCCTCCTCCAGGGCGCGGCGGTAGCCGCCGAGACGGGCCTGGGCGACCTCCATGTCCAGCGGGCCGGTGAGCGTGGCCACCCGGGTGCAGCCGCGGCGCAGCAGGTGCCGGACGGCCATCCGGGCGCCGCCCGCGTTGTCGGCGTGGACGTAGCTGAGCGGTTCCAGGTCGCCGCGGCGGCCGGCCAGCACGGAGGGGATCTCCAGGCTCTCCAGCAGGGCCGGCAGCGGGTCGTCCTGGTGCACCGAGACCAGCAGCACGCCGTCGACGCGCTGGGCGGTGAGGTAGGCCGACAGACGCTCCCGCTCGCGCTGGTTGCGGACCAGTATCAGCAGCAGCTGCATGTCGGTTTCGGCCAGTTCGGCGGAGACGCCGCTGATGATGTCCGAGAAGTACGGCTCGGAGAACAGCCGGGTCTCGGCTTCCGGGACGACCAGCGCGATCGAGTCGGTGCGCGAGGTGACCAGGGTGCGGGCGGCCCGGTTGGGGACGTAACCGAGTTCCGCGATCGCGGACTGGACCGCCTCCCGGGCCTTGGTGCTGACCCGCGGCGACCCGTTGATCACCCGGGACACCGTGCCCCGGCCGACGCCGGCCAGCGCGGCGACCTCCTCCAGTGTCGGGCGCGCGGTGGCTCTGCCGCCGACGCCCGGATGGAGTGCGTCGGGGCGTTGTGCGGTCGGGCTCATCGCTACACCTCTCGGTCGTTTCAGGGCGGTACCGCCGGACCCGCCCCGGGTCCGTACGGAATGTTCATTGTGGCCGGTCCCGACGCGTTTCCGACCATCCGGGGCGACCCCGATGACGATGACGGGAGCGGAAACGCTCCGGCAACGTTTATGTCACCACGTCTTGACACTCACCCCCGAGACACAGCAACCTTCCGGCATGCCAGGTGTGGGAGCGCTCCCACACTCTAGCCAAGATTCCGCGCACCAAGCACCCCCGTGTAGCCACCCGGCCAGACCCGCCAGGAACAAAGGAGTTCGCCCCATGCGCACCACCTCCCGCCCCCGTAGAGCCGCTGTCCTCGCCACCGCGGTGCTCGCCTCCTCCGCCCTGCTGCTGACCGCCTGCTCCAGCTCGGCCAAGAGCGGCTCGGACGGTTCCTCGGCGGCGTCCGGCGCGAAGATCACCCTGAACGTCGGCGACTTCGGCACCTTCGGGTACAAGGAGGCCGGCCTGTACGACGAGTACATGGCCGCGCACCCGAACATCACGATCAAGTACGACACCGTCCAGGACGGTCAGAAGTACTGGGACGCGCTGACCACGCACCTCGCCTCGGGCAGTGGTCTGGCCGACATCCAGGCCGTCGAGGTGGGCTACATCGCGCAGGCCACCAACACCCTGGGCGACAAGTTCGTCGACCTGGGCAAGACCGAGGGCATCACCGCGGGCAACTGGCTGGACTGGAAGTCCAAGCAGGCCACCACGTCGAGCGGCTCGCTGATCGGCCTCGGCACCGACATCGGCCCGATGGCGATCTGCTACCGGACCGACCTGTTCCAGCAGGCCGGCCTGCCCACCGACCGCGCCGAGGTCGCCAAGCTGTGGCAGGGCGACTGGTCGAAGTTCGTCGACGCGGGCAAGACCTACCAGGCTGCGGCCCCGGCCGGCACCTTCTTCACCGACTCGGCCAGCGGCCTGTTCAACGCCTCGCTCTCCGCCGAGCCGCAGCAGTACTCGGACGCCAGCGGCAAGCTCGTCTACAAGGACTCGCCGGGCGTGAAGAAGGCCTGGAACATCGCGGTCTCCGCCTCCCAGGCGAAGATCAGCGCGGGCCTGCGCCAGTTCCAGGACAACTGGAACGCGGCCTTCGCCAACGCCAAGTTCGCCACCGTGGTCTGCCCGTCCTGGATGACCGGCATCATCAGCAAGTACTCCGGTGACGCCGGCAAGGGCAAGTGGGACGTCGCGGCCCCGCCGGTCGCCTCCAACTGGGGCGGCGCCTTCCTGACCGTCCCGAAGGCCGGCAAGCACACCAAGGAGGCCGCGGCCCTGGCCGCCTGGCTGACCGCTCCGGAGCAGCAGGCCAAGGTCTTCACCAAGGTCGGCAACCTGCCCTCCACCGTCGGCGGCCTGCAGCAGCCCGCCGTCCAGGGCGCCAAGCAGGAGTACTTCAACAACGCCCCGACCGGCCAGATCTTCGCCGCCACCGCGCAGGCCATCAAGCCCGCCCCGATCGGCGAGCAGGACGGCAACGTGAAGACGATCATCACCGACAACGGCATCCTCGACATCGAGGAGCACGGCACCGACCCGGCCAAGGCCTGGGCCAACGTCACCAAGCTGGTCGACGACAAGGTCGGCCACTGAGTCGGTACGGCCTGCGCCGTCACCGACCCCAACTGCCCGGCCGGGTCCGCCCACCCGGCCGGGCGCCGTTCCGCCGCCCCTCGCCACCCCCGGGAAGGAAACCCCAAGTGGCCACCACCGTCCGCCCCGAGGCGCCGCCCGCCGCCCCGCGGCGCCCCGCCTGGCGCTCCCGCCTGTACCGGTTCGACCTGAAGGCGTCCCCGTACGCCTTCATCGCCCCGTTCTTCCTCTGCTTCGCCGCCTTCGGCCTGTTCCCGCTGATCTGGACCGGCTGGCTGTCCCTGCACTACGTCGACCTGCTGAAGCCCGACGTGATGGAGTGGAAGGGCCTCGGCAACTACACCCGGCTGTGGTCCAACGACCAGTTCTGGACGGCGCTGCGCAACACCTTCACGATCGGGGTGATCTCCACCGTCCCGCAGCTGGCGATGGCGCTCGGGCTGGCGCACCTGCTCAACTTCCGGATGCGCGGGCGGGGTTTCTTCCGGGTGGCGGTGCTCGCTCCCTACGCGACGTCGATCGCCGCCGCCACGCTGGTCTTCGTGCAGCTGTTCAACCCGGACTACGGGATGATCAACTGGCTGCTGAGCTCGGTGGGCATCGACCGCACCGACTGGTACGCCGACACCTGGCCCTCGCAGATCGCCATCTCCACCATCGTCACCTGGCGGTGGACCGGCTACAACGCGCTGATCTACCTGGCCGCGATGCAGGCGGTGCCGAAGGACCTGTACGAGGCGGCCAGCCTGGACGGGGCCAACCGGTGGCAGCAGTTCACCCGGATCACCATCCCGTCGATCCGGCCGACCATCCTGTTCACCATCATCGTCTCCACCATCGGCGCCACCCAGCTGTTCGGTGAGCCGATGCTGTTCGGCGGCGGCGTCGGCGTCAGCGGCGGCTCCGCCCACCAGTTCCAGACGCTCAGCCTCTACATGTACGAACTCGGCTGGCCGAGCCGCCAGTTGGGCCGCGCGTCGGCGGTCGCCTGGACGATGCTGCTGATCCTGCTGCTGATCGGCCTGGTGCAGTACCTGATCACCCGTTACCGCAAGCGCCACGAGCTGGGAGGCTGACATGGCCGCGACCCTGTCCACCCCCTCCTCCCGTGAGGCGAAGCCGGACGCCCCGGCGGTCCGCAGCCGCCTGCTGCGCCGCGGGGCCGGCGACCACGACAAGGCCGGCCCGGTGGCCTACGTGCTGCTCGCGATCGCCGCGGTCGTCTCGCTCTTCCCGCTGTACTGGACCTTCGTGGCCGCCAGCAACACCGGCGAGCGGGTGGCCCAGTCGCCGCCGCCGCTGCTGCCCAGCGGCGAGCTGTGGACCAACGTCACCACCGCCTGGGACCAGGCCGACATGGGCACCGCGCTGCTCAACTCCACCGTGGTGGCGGGCTGCGTCGCGCTCTCCACGGTGCTGTTCTCCACGCTGGCCGGCTTCGCCTTCGCCAAGCTGCGCTTCCGCGGCCGCAACGCGCTGCTGACCCTGGTGGTGGCGACCATGACCATCCCGCCGCAGCTCAGCGTGATCCCGTTGTACCGGATCGTCACGAAGCTGGACTGGGGCAACCACCTGCAGGCCGTGATCCTGCCCTCGCTGGTGGCCGCGTTCGGCGTGTTCTTCATGCGCCAGTTCCTGTCCGAGGCGCTGCCGTTCGAGCTGATCGAGGCGGCCCGGGTGGACGGTGCGAACAGCCTGCGGATCATCTGGCACGTGGTCTTCCCGGTGGCCCGGCCCGCGATGGCGGTGCTCGGCATGCTGGTCTTCGTCCAGTCCTGGAACGACTTCTTCTGGCCCTTCGTGGTCCTCACCCAGCAGAACCCGACCGTGCAGGTGGCGCTCTCCGCGATCGGCGGCGGCAGCGGCCACGACATCAACCAGGCCGTGATCATGACCGGCGCGCTGGTGGGCACGCTGCCGCTCCTGCTGATCTTCGCTGTTCTGGGGAAGCACATAGTCGGCGGGATCACGTCCGGCGCCGTCAAGAGCTGACCCTCGAACGACCCCGGCACCGCCCGCCCTGTCCACCCTCCAGCCATGGGAGCGCTCCCGTATGACCATGACCGATCCGTCCACCGCCGCCCACTCCGCAGCGGCGGCCCCCCGGACGGCCTTCCCGCCCGGCTTCGCCTTCGGCGCGGCCACCGCCGCCTACCAGATCGAGGGCGCGGCCGCCCTGGACGGCCGGACGCCGTCCATCTGGGACGCCTTCAGCCACACCCCCGGCAAGGTGCTGAACGGCGACACCGGCGACATCGCGGTGGACCACTACCACCGCTTCCGCGAGGACGTCCGGCTGATGGCCGACCTCGGCCTCACCTCCTACCGCTTCTCGCTGTCCTGGCCCCGGATCCAGCCCACCGGCCGCGGACCGGCCGTCGAACGCGGCCTCGACTTCTACCGCAACCTGGTCGACACCCTCCTCGAACACGGCATCTCCCCCGTCGCCACGCTCTACCACTGGGACCTCCCGCAGGACCTGGAGGACGCCGGCGGCTGGCCCGTCCGCGAGACCGCCCACCGCTTCGCCGAGTACGCCGCACTCGCCGCCCGCGCCCTCGGCGACCGCGTCCCCACCTGGACCACCCTCAACGAGCCCTGGTGCAGCGCCTTCCTCGGCTACGGCTCCGGCGTCCACGCACCCGGCCGCACCAACCCCGCCGACGCCCTCAAAGCCGCCCACCACCTCAACCTCGGCCACGGCCTCGCCGTCGGCGCCCTGCGCGAACTGCTCCCCGCCGACGCCAAGATCTCCGTCTCGCTCAACCTGCACCTGGTCCGGCCGCTCACCGACACCCCCGAGGACCTCGACGCGGCCCGCCGCATCGAGGCCGTCGGCAACCGCATCTGGACCGGCCCGATGTTCGCCGGCGGCTACCCCGACGACCTCAAGAACGACACCGCCTCCATCGTCGACTGGGACGACCTGGTCCGCCCCGGCGACGAAGCCGAGATCGGCCGCCCGATCGACCTGCTCGGCCTCAACTACTACAACCCCACCGTCGTCTCCGCCCCCCGCGACGGCGCCGAGACCGCCGACGCCGCCCACAACGACGGCCACGGCAACAGCGAGCACAGCCCCTGGCCCGGCTCCGAGGACATCGTCTTCCACCTCGCCAACGACGACGTCACCGCCATGGGCTGGCCCATCGACGCCACCGGCCTGTCCGACTCGCTGATCGGCCTGCAGCGCGACTTCGGCCTGCCGCTGCTGGTCACCGAGAACGGCGCCGCCTTCGACGACCAGGTCGGCCCCGACGGCGCCGTCCACGACCCGGAGCGGATCCGCTACGTCGAGCAGCACCTCGCCGCCGTCGCCGACGCGATCGCCGCGGGGGCGGACGTACGGGGCTACTACCTGTGGTCACTCCTCGACAACTTCGAATGGGCCTACGGCTACAGCAAGCGCTTCGGCATCGTCCACGTCGACTACGACACCCAGGTCCGCACCCCCAAATCCAGCGCCCGCTGGTACGCCGAAGTCATCCGCCGCGGCGGCCTCGGCTGAGCCCGCCGGGGTGACGGAGTGTGAGCAACGGGCGTGACTGCGGGGGGTCTCGCTCGTTCTCCCTTGGTGTGCGAGCCAACCACGCGAAGCAGCCGCGACGTTCGGACACCACGCGCCGCCGCTGGGGTCGGCCCGGGGCACTGGCGGCGGGCGGCATGCTCGCCGCCCAGGTGTGGAGCCTCGGCCTCGGCGCCACCGACGCCTGCGCCGCCCCGGCCGGCACCGCTCCGGGCAGCGCCGGCTCGGCCAACACCGGTGCGGTCGGCGGCAGTTCCACCGCGCGCAGCGCCGACGCCGGTACCGCCGACGGCGACCCGGACCTGCTGGGCGATGCCGGGCGGGTGCTGGGCGGCACGACCGTCCGGGGCGCGGTGAGCGACACGGCCGCCGTCCCCGGCGCGGTGAACGGCCTCGCCGGGACGCTGCACCACGGCGCGGTCGCCCAGGTGCTCCACGAGCGGCTCGGCACCGACGAGTTGCCGCTGCCCGGCCAGCGCGCCGACGTCCCTGACGCGTTCGCCATCGCCACCGGGCTGCTGCCCTCGGTCCCGCCGCAGGCCGCCCGTCCCGGGGAACCCGCCCGGGCCTCCCGCTCCCACCCGTCCGCCGGCCGGGGCGAACCGGAGCACCTCGTCCCGACCCAGCGCGGCGGACCGACGCTCGAGCCGACGGGCTTCGCCCGCACCGGCCCCGACGCCGCCGCAGTCCGCCCCGCGACCGTCCGTGACAGCCTCCCGGACGGCTACCCGGCGCCGGCCCCGCCCCTGACGGACGCCGACCCCGACGACGCCCTGGTCACCCTCACCGCCGCCCCGGCCCGCGCCGACAGCGGCGACACCGCCCTCGCCGTCCTGATCCCGATCGCGGCGGGCATGCTGCTCACCGGCGCAGCGATGTACAAGCACCGAGGCCTCCCGGGCGGCCACTGACCCCACGCCCCACGGGGCCCACCCACCGCCCTCCTGCACGGCGGCACCTGTCCCGTCCGCCTCGGCCGAAAGCGCAGGGCGGAGGCGATGGCCGACGCCGCGCGGCGGTACCCGCATCCCTTCCCTTGGCCGAAGGTCGCGGCAGCGACGAGGCGATGCGTGGCGCTCGCCCTCCCGCACGGCGGCACTCCGCATCCCTTCGCTCAGCCGAAGCCTCGCGGCAGCGACGATGCGCGGCACCCCGGCCCCCGCTCAGCCGAAGGCTCGTGGTGGGGGCTCCGGCGACTGCGTCGCGTTGGCGTCCCGGACGGGACTTGCTCCGGCGGTGAAGTCGGCCAGCGGGCGGCCGTGTTCGAGGCGGGCCTGGGCGGCGTCACCGGCGAGGCGACGGGTGAGTTCGGTGAGCGGGAGCGGGGTGTGGGCGGCGGCGAGGATGAGGTTGCCGAAGCGCTTGCCGCGCAGCACGGCCGGGTCGGCGATCAGGCAGACCTCCGGGAAGACCGCCTGCAGGGTGGCCACCTGGCCGCGCGCGAAGGCGAGTTGGCCGCCGTCGGTGATGTTGGCGGTGTACCGGCCGCCGGGGGCGAGGACCCGCGCGGCGTGTTCGGCGAACTCGACCGTGGTGCAGTGCGCGGGGACCCGGGCCCCGGCGAAGACGTCGGCGATGACCAGGTCGGTGGAGCCGTCGGGGGTGCGTTCCAGCACGGCGCGGGCGTCGGCGCCGCGGACCTTGATCTGCCAGGTGCGGTCGAGCGGCAGCTCGGCGCGGACCAGTTCGGTGAGTGCGGTGTCGAGTTCGGCGACCTGCTGGCGGGAGCGCGGCCGGGTGGCGGCGGTGTAGCGCGCCAGGGTGAGCGCGCCGCCGCCGAGGTGCAGGGCGCTGATCGGCTGCCGTTCGGGTGCGGCGAGGTCGATCAGGTGGCCGATCCGTCGCTGGTACTCGAAGCCCAGCCAGCCGGGGTCGGCGAGGTCGACCAGGGACTGGGGGGCGCCGTCGATCAGCAGTTCCCAGGCGTGCGGGCGGTCCCGGTCGGGGCGCAGTTCGGCGGTGCCGGATCCGACGGGGGCGGTCAGCGGGCCGTCGGTGCGTGCGCGGCCGGGGACGGGGGTGGTGCGGGGTCGGCCCATGCGGACCATTATCGCCGCCGCTGACGGTGGGTGATCGGGGCTGCTCGGTGCGGGGTCGCGAGGTCCGCCCGCTGAGATGCCGCTTGCATGTCAACTTCCGGGCCGGAAAAGTTTCCTGATGGCCAGTCAGGGCGGTCAGGATGCGGCTCAGAGCGGGCCGAGGCCACCGGCGGTGAGCGTGGTGGCGGCTTCGCAGAGGGCGGAGCGCAGCACCCAGGCATCGGTGGGGCGGGCGTACGGCTGCGGGCCGGAGGGCGGCATGATCCAGCGCGGGTCGGTGGGCGGGAGCAGGTCGGCCCCGGCGGTACAGGTCGAACCGGGCAGGTGCCAGCCGAGGGCGGTGCCGGCCGGGACCAGGAAGGCGATGGCGGCGCCGGTCGTGGTCTGCTGCACGGCTCCGCAGGCGCGGCGCAGCCGGAGGATGTCGACGGTCTCCAGTCCGTGCCGGACGGGCACGGTGACGGTGTCGTACCCGGTGGTGCAGCCCGCGGCGTACCCGCTGACGTCCGGGACGGACCGCAGGGCGGGGGCGGGCGGGCGCCGGTACTGCGGTACTCCGGTGGCCATGGGGGACCTCCTGTCACCTCGGGCTGCTCGGAAACCGGGCGATTTCCCGTCACCCGACCGTGCGACGGGGAACCGGTGCGGGAGGGGGTCCGCGCGCTCGGCGTCCATGTATCAGGACAACGCGGAACCGGTCGACCAGGCCACGGCCTGCCGTACAGCAAGCCATGGCATTTCATGGCACAACCCGGCAACCACGTCCGGATTGTCCGCAATTGGGACCGCCTCCCTCTGCGACGCGCCGTGTTCGTCCGGTGACTGCCGGTACTGTCGTGGCGATGCGGCGGCCCTCCCCCAGGGGCCCGCGACCACCCCGGCACGACCTCGGAGTGCAGCATGGCAGCCACGCGATCAGGCGGGTCCCGCCCGGCGGCCGTCCCCAACCAGGCGATGCGCGAACTGCGGGGCGACCTCTCCCCCGGGGAGTTCGCCACCCTGGTCCGCCGGGCCGCCCGGGAGATCGGTGAGCACGTGTCCTGCGACCCGCGCTACGTCGGCCGGGTGGAGTCCGGGGAGATCCGCTGCCCCAACTACGCCTACGAGCGGGTGTTCCGGCACATGTGGCCGGACAGGTCGCTGGCGGACCTCGGGTTCGCGCCGCGCACGACGGTCCGCCGCCGCGCGTCGGCCGACGACCCGGCCGTCCCGGCGCACCCGCCGGACGGTACGCACCATCCTGATGAGGAGAACGACGACGTGCTTCGCCGTACGTTCCTGAGCGGCGGCCCGACCGCCCTGGCGGCGGCGCTCGGCCTGGACCGGCCGGCGTCCGCCGTGCCGCTGACCCCGCCGGAGCGCCGCCGGGTCGGCGCCGCCGAGGTGCGCGGGGTGGAGCAGGCGGTGCGGGACATCCGGTTGCTGGACGACGAGCACGGCGCGGACGCGCTGTTCGAGCTGGCCGGGCAGTCGCTGCGCAGCGCGTACGTGCTGCTCAACGACGGTGACTACGGTGCCGCGACGGAACGCCGGTTGCAGGCCGGCGCCGGTGAACTGGCCATCTCGGTGGGCTGGTTGGCCCACGACTCGAACCGGTTGACGGACGCCAGGTCGTTCTACTCGGAGGCACTGGCGACCGCGCGGATGGCCGGCGACTCCGCCCTGGAGGCGCACGTGTTCTGCAACAGCGCCTTCCTGGCCCGGGACGCCGGCCGCCCGCGGGAGGCGCTGCGGGCCGCCCAGGCCGGGCAGGCGGCAGCCCGGGGGCTGGGTTCGGACCGGCTGCTGTCGCTGCTGTCGATGCGGGAGGCCGGCGGCTGGGCGCTGCTCGGCGACCGGTCGGCCTGCGAGCGGTCGCTGACCCGGGCGTACGCGCTGTTCGACAAGGGCGAGTCGGACGCCGACCCGGAGTGGATGACCTTCTTCGGCGACGCCGAGCTGGCCGGGCTGGAGGCGCAGTGCTGGTCGGCGCTGGGCGAGTGGGACCTGGCCGGCCTGCGCGCCGAGCGGGCGGTGCGGTTGCAGGAGCCGCACTTCGTCCGCAACCGGGTGCTGTACACCGCCGAGTTGGCGCACGACCGGCTGGGCCGGGGCGACCTGGCCGGCGCCGCCGAGCAGGGGTCGGCGGCGGTGGCGCTGCTCGACCGGGTCCGCTCGGCCCGGATCCGCGGCATGCTGGCGGCCACCGCCGACCGGCTGCGCGGCCACGACGCGGTCCCGGAGGTGCGGGCGTTCCTCGGCGCGTACGACGGGGCGCTGGCCGCGGCGTAGCCTCCGGGGATCAGCCGAGCTGTTCCAGGTGGCTGTGGTCGTTCCAGACCTCCACCGCGGGCAGCCCGTACTCCCAGCTCAGCACGGAGAGCGCGGCGGTGCCGAGCTTGAGCCGCTGGCCGTACTCGGGGGGCAGGCCGAGCCACCGGGCGGTGAGGATGCGCAGCAGGTGGCCGTGGGCGAACAGCACGACCTCGCAGTCGGCGGCGTGCATGGTGGTGGTCTCGGGGTTCGGGACGCCGTGCCGGTCGTTGAGTTCGGCGAGGAACGCGTCGACCCGGGCGGCGACCTCGGACAGCTTCTCGCCGCCGGGGACGCCGTCGCGCCAGATCAGCCAGCCCGGCTGGTCGGTGGCGCGGATGTCGGTGCCGGTGCGGCCCTCGTACTGGCCGTAGTCCCACTCCAGCAGTTCGGGGCGGTCCACGGCGCGGTCGCCGAAGCCGGCCAGCTCGGCGGTCTCCCGGGCGCGGGAGAGCGGGCTGGTGTAGACGACGGCCTCGGGCAGTCCGTTCCACGGGGCGCGGGCCAGGCGTTCGCCGAGTGCGCGGGCCATCTCGCGCCCCTCGTCGGTGAGCGGGACGTCGGTGCGGCCGGTGTGCCGGCCGGTGGCCGACCAGGAGGTCTCGCCGTGGCGGACCAGCACGATGCGGGCGGGCATGGGGTTTCTCTCCTCGCGGCCGGGGTTCGACCGGTCTCGCCTTCGCGGACCGACGGGCCCATGATCCCGCACCGGCCGCGCCGCTTCGACCGGCGGGCTCCGCTTTGTCCGTGTCGGATGCGAGACTGGGCCGCACCATGAACGTCTCGCACCTGGGGCAGACCTCCCCGCCGCTGCGGCGGCTCTCCGAGCTGCGCGGCCCGGCGCCGCAACGCAGCCTTGACGCCCGTGCCCTCGCCGCGCTCGCCGCCAATCCGGGCTGTCGCCGCCGCGCGCTGCTGGACGCCGCGGGCGTCGACAAGACCGCGCTGGCCCAGCGGCTGGGCCGTCCCGCGCCGTTCGGCCAGTCGCCGTTCGCGATCCGCCGCGGCCTGCAGTTCGAGTCCCGGTTGAAGCAGGACGGCTACGCGGTGCTGCTGGAGCCGCTGCGCCGCCTGCTCGGCGTGCCGGAGGCCGAGGTGGCCTCGCTCGCGGTACCGGACCTGCTGCCGTCCGCCGCCCCGGCGGTGCGCGCCGAGCGGACGCTGGCGGCGCTGGCCGAGGCCGCGTCCGACCCGGCGGCCTGGACGCTGCTGGACCACCCGATGCTGCGCCTCGAGGTGGCGGGCAGCCCCGCCTACCTGGAGCCGGACGCGGTGGTGGTGCACGGCGGGCGGTGCACCGTGGTCGAGATCAAGTCCTTTCCGGTCCTGGACGGTTCGGCCGACCCGGCGAAGGTCGGCGCGGCCGCCCGGCAGGCCGCGGTGTACGTGCTGGCGCTCCAGGAGGCGGCCGCCCGGCTGGCCGGCCGGGAGGTGTCGGCCGACCCGTACGCGACCCAGGAGCTGCCCGGCGCACCGGAGTTGACGGTACTGCTGGTCTGCCCGCAGGACTTCTCCAACCGCCCGGTCGCGGTGCCGGTCGACGTGCGCCGCGAACTGTCCACCACCCGGCGGCAGTTGTCCCGGCTGACCCGGATCGAGGAGTTGCTGGCGGCGCTCCCCGACGGGGTCACCTTCGATCTGGCGCCGGACGACTCGGGCGCCCCGACCCGGCCGACCGGCGAACTCGCCGAGGCGGTCGCCGCGGTGCCCGCGGCGTACGGGCCGGAGTGTATCTCCACCTGCGAGTTGGGCTTCCACTGCCGCTCGCAGGCGCGCTGCTCGGGCGCGGTGGAGCAGCTCGGCCGCGGGGTGCGCGGCGAGCTGGGGTCGCTGCGCACCGTGGAGGCCGCGCTGGAGGCGGCCGCGCAGGGCGGCGCGGAGGGCCTGGAGCCGTCGCTCTTCGCCGAGTTGGGGCTGGACGAGGCGGCCGAGCGGCTGGCGTACGCGGCCCGGCTGCGGGCGGAGGCGCTGGCCGCGGGGGGCGTGCGGTGAGCCTGCTCGCCACGCTGGCCCGGCTGGAGTCGGTGCGGTCGGGGCGGGCGGAGCCGCTGGCGACCGTCCGGCACCGGCACCTGTCGGAGCGTCCGATGGTGCTGGTCCCGCTGGCGGCGGCCGGCGAGGCGGGCGCGCCGCTGGCGGTGCTGCTCGGCACCGATCCGGACGCGCCGCGCCTGCACCTGGTGCCGCAGCCGCTGAACCGCACCCAGCGCGCGGAGTTCCTGGCCGGCCTCGCGGCCGACCTGCTGCCGTACCTGGAGTCCTTCGGCGCCGAGGTGGAGTTGCTGGAGGGCTCCGAGAAGGACCCGGTCAGCGGCGAGAAGGTGCCGGTGGTCCGGGAGTTGTGCGCGGACGCGCCGCAGCTGCTGGTGCCGAACGCGGCGGGTGTGGCGCACCTGGCGCTGCTCGGCCGCTCCACGCGGTTCCGCCGCACGGTGGAGGACGCCGACCCGGGCGAGTACCCGGCGCCCACCCAGGTACCGCTGCTGGGGCGGTGGTTGACGCATCTGACCGACCGCTCCCAGGTGCCGGGCTCCTCGCTGCTGCTGCCGATGACCGGGCTGCTGGCCCGGCACTGGGCGACCGGCCAGTCCACCCTGGAGGACCAGCACCTGGCCGCCCAACTCGCCTGGCACCGCCCGCCGGTGGGCCTGGAGCCGGCGACCACCGGACCGGCCGCCGCCGAGTGGGTGGAGTCCGCACGGGACGAGGACGGCGGGCTGCTCCACCCGCCGGCCGGACCGGCGACCGATCCGCGCTTCGACGAGCGCGTCCTGGCCCCGGCGATCCTGCGCCACGACGCGGCGCTGGCCGCCTGGCAGCGCGCCCAGGACGCCGCGGACCCGGCGGAGGCCGAGCGTTCGGCCCGGCTGATCGAGCAGGCCCGCGCCCAGCTCGCGGCGGTGCTGCACGCCGCCGCGCTGCCGACCTGGCGGGACGTCTGGCAGGGCGTGGAGCTGCTGCGCACCCTGCCGCCGGCCGGGCACCTCGCGGACCGCTGGGAGGGCGACCGCTGGTCGTACACCATGCACCGGGACCGGGTGGCGGCCGGCGAACCGCCGCAGCCGCGCCGGGACGACGCGGTGACCGCGGCCCGCAAGCTGGCCCAGCGCGAGCGGGAGCAGGCCAAGTTGGAGATCCAGGAGGCGCTGGACGACCCGCTGGCGATGGCGGAGCGCCGGCTGTCCGGCGAGGCCTTCGCGGGCGAGGTCGCCGAGGTGGTCCCGGAGTGGACCGAGGGCCGCTCCCCGAAGCCGCGCCCGCTGCTGGTGGTGCGCACCGCGGACCGCCCGCACGCCGACCCGGGCCGGGAGGTGTTCCGCGCCCACGCCGAGCCCGCCCAGCGGGCGGAGATCGTCTCGTCCGCACCGGGCGAGGTGGTGGTGCGCCTGCTCTCCGGGATGGGCCGCAGGCGCGACCCCGAGCCCGGCAGCGTCCCCGAGCCCGGTACCCCCGTGGTGTTCACGCTGTTCGAGCTGGCGCCGCGGCAGTCCGCACCGCTGCCGGAGCCGGCCGACACCCCGTGGACGCACGGCGGACCTCCGCCGGCCGGGGAGGATTCACCGGCCGGTGCCGACGAGTGGGAATGATCGACGGATGACGAGCCTCGATGGAGAGCTGGTGACTGACCGTCAGGACCTGCTTCCTGAATCGGAGTTGACGCCCGGCCAGGCCGCCGACGCGGCGGTGGCGGGGATCCTGCGCGCCGTGGTGCACCCCGAGCCGGGGGCGCCGCGCGGGGTGGTGGTGGACTCCCCGCCGGGCGCGGGCAAGTCGACGCTGGTGGTCCGGGCGGCCCGCGAACTCGTCGCCGCGGGCGAGCGGTTGATGATCGTGGCGCAGACCAACAGCCAGGTGGACGACCTGGTGGACCGGCTGGCCGCCAAGGCCCCCGAGGTGTCGATCGGCCGCCTGCACGCGAGCGACTCCCGCCCGGCCCCGGAGGCGCTGCGCCACCCGAACGTCACCGCGGCGGACAAGGTCGCGGCGCTGCTGGAGCAGGACGTGGTGATCTCCACCGCGGCGAAGTGGCAGTGGGTGCGCACCGAGCAGCCGTGGCGGCACGCGATCGTCGACGAGGCGTACCAGATGCGCTCGGACGCCCTGCTGGCCGTGGCCCGCCTGTTCGAGCGCGCCCTGTTCGTCGGCGACCCCGGCCAGCTCGACCCGTTCACCGTGGTCGGCACCGACCAGTGGGCGGGCCTGTCCTACGACCCGTCGGGCTCCGCCGTGGTCACCCTGCTCGCCCACAACCCGGCGATCCGGCCGCACCGCCTCCCGGTCTCCTGGCGCCTGCCCGCCTCGGCGGCGCCGCTGATCTCCTCCGCCTTCTACCCCTACACCCCCTTCCGCTCCGGCACCGGCCCCGGCGACCGGACGCTGACCGCCGCCGTGCGGGCGGACGGCTCCGCGGTCGACGCCGCCATCGACGAGGCCGCGGCCTCCGGCTGGGCCCTGCTCGAACTCCCCGCCCGGCACACCGTCCGCACGGACGCCCAGGCCGTCGCCGCCGTCGCGCTGACCGTGCAACGGCTGCTCGCCCGCCGGCTGACGGCCCGTTCGGAGCAGGGCGCCACCCCGCTCACCCCCGGCCGGGTGGCGGTCGGCACCGCCCACCGGGACCAGGCCGCCGCGGTCCGCGCGGAACTCGCCCGGCTCGGCGTCCCCGTCGACCCCGCCGAGGGCGAGGCCGTGACGGTGGACACCGCGAACCGGTTGCAGGGCCGCGAGTACGACGTCACCGTGGTGCTCCACCCGCTCTCCGGGCGCCCCGACGCCACCGCGTTCCACCTGGAGACCGGCCGCCTCTGCGTCCTGGCCTCCCGACACCGCCACGCCTGCATCGTGGTCGCCCGCGCGGGCATCGCCGAACTCCTCGACGAACACCCCGCCACCGACCCCGTCCAACTGGGCGTCGCCGTCAAGTTCCCCGACGGCTGGGAGGCGAACCACGCGGTGCTGGCCCATCTCCACAGACACAGAGTCGCTGTCTAGGTGTATTGACCTGAAGCGTTGTTGACGCGGCTGATCGGCGGTTGGCCTCCGAGTGCGGTGTGGCTGCGATGGTAGTTGTAGGCGTGGAGGA
>NZ_JBSFXE010000054.1:0-38691 GCF_053595195.1 Kitasatospora sp. NPDC002522 | reverse complement strand
CGGCGGGGGTGGGGGAGAGCTGCGTCATCGACTGCTCCAAGGGATTCTCGTGGTGCGGGAGACCTATTCGTCAGGCCGGAAGACAAATTAGTATGGGCGAGCCCGAGAGGGAAGTCCCACGGCAGAGTCCCGCGCAGATCAGGAGCACGCCCATGGCAGAACCGCTGGTGGTGATCGGGGTCGACAGCTCGACCCAGTCCACCAAGGCGCTGGCCGTCGACGCCGACACCGGCCGGATCCTCGGTGAAGGCCGAGCGGCCCACCGGGTCGACTCCACGGCCGGCCAGGAGAGCGACCCCGAGCAGTGGTGGGACGCCCTCGACTCGGCCGTCGCCGCCACCGGATACGCCGACCGGGCGCAGGCACTGGCGATCGGCGGCCAGCAGCACGGCCTGGTCGCGCTGGACGCCGCCGGCCGGCCGGTACGACCCGCGCTGCTCTGGAACGACGTCCGCAGCGCACCCCAAGCCGCCCGCCTGGTCAAGGAGTTCGGCGCCGACTGGTGGGCGGCCGAGATCGGCAGCGTCCCCGGCGCGTCGTTCACCGCCGCCAAGTGGGCCTGGCTGCGCGAGCACGAGCCCCGGGCGGCCGAGCGCACCGCGGCCGTCCGCCTCCCGCACGACTACCTCACCGAACGGCTCACCGGACGCGGCACCACCGACCGCGGCGACGCCTCCGGCACCGGCTGGTGGACCCCCGGCGGGTACCACCCCGCCGTCCTCGACCGGATCGGACTGGACGCCGCGCTGCTCCCCGAGGTCGTCCCGGCGGGCACCGCCGCCGGCACCGCCCGCGCCGGCGGCGCGCTGCGGCCCGGCACCCCGATCGCCGCCGGGACCGGCGACAACATGGCCGCCGCGCTCGGCCTCGGCCTCGCCCCCGGCACCCCGGTCCTCAGCCTCGGCACCTCCGGCACCGTCTACGCCGTCGCCCGCACCCGCCCCGCCGACCCCACCGGCACGGTCGCCGGCTTCGCCGACGCCCTGGACGGCTGGCTGCCGCTCGCCTGCACCCTCAACTGCACGCTCGCCGTCGACCGGATCGCCGCCCTGCTCGGCCGCGACCGGGAGGCCGTCGAGGGCGGCGGCAGCGCCGTCCTGCTGCCCTACCTGGACGGCGAACGCACCCCCGCCCTGCCGCACGCCAGCGGACTGCTGCACGGACTGCGCCACGACACCACCCCCGGACAGCTCCTGCAGGCCGCCTACGACGGCGCGGCGTACTCGCTGCTCGCCGCGCTCGACGACGTGCTGCGCGTCGACGAGGGCCCGCGCAGCGACGACGCCCGACGGGAGAGTGCCGTGCCGCGCGGCGCAGGTGACGCCCCGTCAACCGGGCAGCCGCTGCTGCTGATCGGCGGCGGCGCACAGGGCCGGGCCTGGCAGCGCACCGTGCAGCGGCTGTCCGGCCGCGCCGTGCAGGTGCCCGCCGCCCGCGAACTGGTCGCGCTGGGGGCCGCCGCACAGGCCGCCGCACTGTGCACCGGCGAGCGGGCCGACGAGGTCGCCCGCCGCTGGCGCACCGCCGACGGCCCGGTGCTGCCCGCCGTCCCGCGCGACGAGGCGGCCCTGGAGCGGATCGCGACTACCATTCGGCAGACGATCGGCCTGCAGGAAGGCGGCGCCGTCGGGTAGTGCGGACGTCCGGGACCGTGCGTCGTCGACCGCGGTCGCGCGCGACGAACGTGAACCGGACGGAGGTCGAACGGAGGAGACGGGTGGCAGCGGGCGAACAGCGGCCGGCGGCGGACGGCGGACCGGGGCCGCGGCGCGGCCCCGCGTCCCAGCAGGACATGCGGCGGCAGAACCTCGCGCTGGTGATGCGCACCGTCGCCGCCGCGTACCCGCTCTCCCGCGCCGACGTGGCCGGCCGCACCGGGCTCACCCGCACCGCCGTCTCCAGCCTGGTCGACGAACTCATCGGCGGCGGGCTGCTGCTCGAGGGCGAGTTGGAGCGCAGCGGCCGGGTCGGCCGTCCCGGCCGGGCGCTGGTGCTCAACGACGCGGGCCCGGCCGGACTCGGCCTGGAGATCGGCGTCGAACACCTCGCCGCCTGCGTCACCGACCTGCGCGGCGAGGTGCGGGTGGAACTGCACCGGCCCGCCCCCAACCACCTGCGCCCGGTCGGCGAGACCCTCACCGACCTGGCCGACCTCGCCGCGCAGGCCGAACGCGAGGCCGTCGCGCTCGGCCTGCGGATCGTCGGCCGGGTGCTGGCCGTCCCCGGCAGCGTGCACGGCGCCGCCGACGGCCCCGGCGAACTGGTCGAGCACGCGCCCAACCTGGGCTGGCACGGCGTCCGGATCGCCGACGACTGGCCCGGCCCCGGCGCCGCCCCCGCCGTCGAGAACGAGGCCAACCTCGGTGCGCTCGCCGAACTCTGGCAGGGCAGCGCCAGCGGCACCTTCCTGCACGTCTCCGCCGCCGACGGCATCGGCGGGGCGCTGGTCCTCGACGGCCGCCTGTTCCGCGGCGTCCAGGGCTTCGCCGGCGAACTCGGCCACCTGCCCGTCCGCCCCGACGGCCGGGAGTGCGGCTGCGGCGCGCGCGGCTGCCTGGAGCAGTACGCGGGACTGGCCGCGGTGCTGCGCGAGGCGAAGCTCTCCGACGCCCCGTCAGGCGAGGACCCGGTGGCGGCGTTGGCGGGCCGCGCGGCCGGCGGCGACGCCGACACCCTGGAGGCGCTGCGCCAGGCCGGCACCGCGCTCGGCACCGCGCTGACCGCCGCGGTCAACCTGATCGACCCGGCCGCGCTGGTCCTCGGCGGCGCCTACGCGGACCTGGCCGAGTGGCTGCTCCCGGCGATGCGCACCGAACTCGCCGCCCGCGTCCGGGTCCGCCCGTGGCCCGAGCGCGCCCTGGTCGCCTCCCCCCTGGCCCGCCGCGGCCCCGTCCTCGGCGCCGCCCTCACCACCGTCCGCCACCTCCACACCGACCCCGCCGCCCTCTGGCTCCCCGCCACCACCCCCTGACCGGGCCGCTGCCGGGCAGCAACAACGCGTGGGCGTCCGGAGGTCTCGGGCGGGCGCCGGTCCGTCAGGCCGGGGGTGGGGCGGTGCTGGTGCGGACGACCAGGCTGGTGGCGAGGTCGACGCGGGTGGCGGCGGGGTGTTCGCCGCGGGCCAGGCCGACGGCGAGGCGGGCGGCGGTCTCGGCCATCTCGACCAGGGGCTGGCGGACGGTGGTGAGCGGCGGGCCGACCCACAGGGCCAGCGGCAGGTCGTCGAAGCCGACCACGCTGAGGTCCTCGGGGACGCGCAGGCCGAGTTCGCGGGCGGCCTGGTAGACGCCGAGGGCCTGCAGGTCGTTGCCGGCGAAGATCGCGGTGGGCCGGTCCGGCCGGGTGAGCAGTTCGCGGGCGCGGGCGTAGCCGCCCTCGTGGTGGAAGTCGCCCTCGTGGATCAGCGAAGGGTCGACCGGGATCCGGGCGGTCTCCAGCGCGGTGCGGTAGCCGTCGACCCGGGCCCGGCTGCACATCATGGCCAGCGGTCCGGAGATCACGCCGATCCGGCGGTGGCCGAGTTCCAACAGGTGGCGGGTGGCGGCGAGGCCGCCCTGCCAGTTGTTGGTGCCGACCGCGGGCACCCCGTCGGCGGGGTCGCCGGCCGGGTCGAGGACCACGAACGGGATGTCGCGGCTGGTGAGTTGGTCGCGCTGGGCGGCGTCCAGGTCGGACAGGACCAGCACCGCGCCGACCGGGCGGCGGGCGAGCACGCCGTCCACCCAGGTCTGCCCCGGAGTGAGCCGGCCGGCCGACTCGGAGAGCACGATGCTCAGCCCCTCCTCGCGGGCGACGTTCTCCACGCCGCGGATCACCTCCACCGCCCAGGCGCTGTCGAGCTGGTGGAAGACCAGGTCGAGCAGCCGGGACGGCGTGGAGGCGGTGCGGCGGCGCTGGTAGCCGGTACGGCGCAGGATCTCCTCGACCTTGGCCCTGGTGGCGGGGGAGACGTCCGCCCGGCCGTTCAGCACCTTCGAAACAGTCGGGGCCGAGACGCCGGCCGCGCGGGCGATCTCCGACAGGGTCGGCGCGGGGTCGCGTTCGAGTTCTGCGGCGCTCATGGCACGGATCCTAGCGCCACCCGCCTCCCGTGGCCTTCGCTGGACATTCGCATGCGGCTCGAAACATTCGGCGCTGGGAACAGAGCGACGGGAGGGAGCGGACGGTCCGTCAGATCCCGTTCCCCGCAAGCGGGGTAGCGCCAACGGCTGTGCATTAACAAGGGAGAACTTCGGGGCAAACAGAGTCAGCTCAGGGGGGATTCCGCTTCCGGCGATCCTCTGTGCACACATAGCGTTCGGCCCGTGACGATGTGCGTCCGTGGCCGCGGTGTGCGGGCCGGCCGGGCGCGGTGACTGGGCTGGGGGCGGGCCTTGGACCGGCAGGGACCGGGGGGTAGGGCTGTGCGCGCGGAGGGGCTGTTCACGGAACGGGCACCGAACGGGCGGTTTCTGTGGCAGCTGAAGGCGATGAACGGTCGGGTGGTGGCAGTGTCCTCGTCGGTCTACGAGTCCGCGGCGGACGCCGAGCGGGCGTACGTCGAACTGGTGGAGCTGGGCCCGGCGCTGGTCGCCCGGATCACCCATGTCCGGGACGGCCTGGGCTGGACCTGGGTGGTGCCCGGCGCCCGCGGCCTCCCGCTGGTCAAGTCCAGCCGGGCGTACGAGCGTTACGCCACCTGCCAGAACGCCTTCCGCCGGTTCGTGGCGCTGGTGGCCAAAGCGGCGGAGGCGTCCGACGGGCCCGAGTCCTCCGCGTCCTCGTGAACACCGCGGAACCGGGCCGCGGCCCGCGGCTGGTGCCGGTGCGCGGCACGGACGGGCGGGTCGGCTGGTCGATGGTGGCCGCCAACGGGCGGCGGCTCGCCACCGCCGCCCGGATGTACCGGTCGGACCGTGAACTCTCCACTGCACTGGGCGAGTTGGTGGCGGAGCGGTCGGCCCTGCGGTTCGTGCTGAGCCAGCAGGAGGACCGGCTGTGGGTCTGGACGGCCTTCCTGCCCGCCCGCAGCACCCGGGCCGGCTCGGGCGGCGGCGAGGCGATCGCCCGCAGCGCCCGCGGCTACCTCCGCCGGGACCAGTGCCGACAGGGCGTGGAGGGCTTCCGGCAGGGCGTCGAGCACGTCCAGCGGCGGTGGCGGCAGAACGGATCGGCGGCCCTGCGGCCCTGGTGACTTCGGCGTGCGGCGGGCGCGGACGCATCCACCCGGAGGGTTCGTGTGCGTCCGGTGGTGCCGGGTGAAGCAGAGGTGGCCGGGGTGACCCCGTGAGCACACCTGGAGAAGAACGTGTCCATGCCCGGCGCCCCGCCGCGGAGGGCGGCAATCCGGCTGGCCAGCAGGGCGTTTGGGTACGGCCGACGGTTCGGGGTGGTGCGCCGGGGGAGCGCGGGGGCGCTTCCGGGGGCGGGCTCCCGGCGGCGAGGATCCATCCGCCGGGAGGACGCGGAGCCTTCCGGTACCGGACCCCCGCCAGGTTCCGGTCCAGCGAGGCACCTTCCTACGGAGGAACAGGACCATGCGTTACACCGCTGCCAAGGCGTTCGCGGCCGTCGCGATGACCGCCGCCCTCTCGGCCGTTGCCGTCCCGGCGATGGCGGACCCGTCCGTCACCCCGGCCGCTCAGGACATCGTCGGTGGTGGCTCGGACACCACGCAGGCTCTGCTCAACCAGTTCTCCACCGACTACAACGCCGCCCTGACCGCCGCCGGCGACACCACCTCCCCGCGCCTGTACAGCTGGGACGCGACCGGCACCAGCCCGATCACCCCGAAGACCGGCGCCTCCAGCATCACCCGCCCGAACGGCTCCGGCGCCGGCATCACCACCCTGAACGGCACCACCAAGACCACCCTGGACTTCGCCCGCTCCTCCCGGGCGCCGCAGACCGGCGACCTGACCACCGACCTCTTCGTGGCGTTCGCGAAGGACGCGGTGACCTGGTCCGCCAAGTCCGGCGGCCACGCCCCGACCAACCTGACCACCGCCGACCTGGTGGACATCTACACCTGCAACAAGACCAACTGGAACCAGTTCACCGGTGGCACCGCGGGCACCATCAAGCCGTACCTGCCGCAGTCCGCCTCCGGCACCCGCGCCTTCTTCCTGAAGGCGATCGGCAACCCGACCCTCGGCGGCTGCGTCGTCAGCGGCCCGGAGGAGAACGAGGGCACCGACCCGGTGCTCAACGACGTCGACGTCATCTACCCGTACTCCGTCGGCCACTGGGTGGGCCAGGCCAACGGCCACACCACCGCCACCGACGACAAGGGCAACCTGACCCTGCGCAGCATCAACGGCGTCGCCCCGCTGACCGGCACCGGCACCCTGAACGCCGCCTTCGCCGGCGGCACCTACGGCCGGGTGCTCTACAACGTGGTCCGCGACGGTGACTGGAACGCCACCAGCACCCAGGCCACCGGCCTGCACAACATCTTCGGCTCCACCGGCTTCCTGTGCTCCACCGCCGGCAAGGCCGACACCACCAGCTACGGCTACCTGACCCTGCCGGCCGCGGCCTGCGGTTCCATCACCCACATCTGACGGACCCCCGGGTCCGTCCGCACCGCCACGCGTCTACCACCACGCGTCAACCGCCGCCCGTCCCGCCCGCCGGGACGGGCGGCGGCCCGTAGCACCACACGCACCGTGCACCACCGAGTTCGACCAGCACCGGTACGACCAGCACCGGGCACCACACGCACCGGGCACCACCACGCACCCGTCCGAAGGAGCCACGATGTCCCGTCCCACCGTCCGGATCGCCGCTGCGGCCGCCGGCCTCGCCCTCGTCGCCACCGCCGCCTCCGCCACCGCCGCGTCCGCCACCCCGGCGTCCGGCAACGCGGTGATCCGCGAGAGCAACACGTTCTTCCAGCAGGCCGCCGAGGCCGGCATCGTGGCCGTGCCGCTGCCCACCGCGACCGCCGGCTACGACGCGACCACCGGCCTGTCGGCGAGCTTCCCGGTCACCGACGGCCACGGCAGCCTGCCCGAGTTCTACGGGAACGTCCAGCTCGGCGGCGGTCTGCTGCTCGTCAACGCGAAGACCGGCTACGCGGCCTCCTTCCACCAGCTGGCCTTCTCGATCGACTCCTGGCAGCTGACCGCCGTCCCGGACGGCTCCACCACCCCGGTCGCGCTGTTCGACCCGGCCGGCGACAACACCGTCACCAGGAGCGGCACCACCCAGAGCCTGAACGCCGCCTCGCTGGTCCTCGACGCCGACGGCGCCCAGTATCTGGACACCAAGCTGCACACCGGCTTCTTCACCGCGGGCCAGAGCGTCGGCTCGTTCGCGGTGACCTTCACCCCCGCCTCCTGAGCCGTTTTCGGCCACAGGAGCCACCCCGCACCGCCCGGCCGAATCGCGGCCGGGCGGTGCGGGGTTTTCTGACGGATCGCCAGTTCTCTTGATTCGAGCACCAATTGGGGCCTCGTACACCTGACGGACAGCGCCCGGCCAGACGTGACTGGCCGAATATCGTCGGGGCCGCCGACGGTCGCTCCGCTCCCTGTCACCCGTGCGTGCCCTACTCCGGTGCGCCGTTCCCGGAGGTGCTGCGCCGATGAGAATCCGCCCGTCAGGGCTGAGAGCCGGATCGCGTCCGTTGAAGGCCTACCTGGCGGCCGTCCTGGTGTGGGCGCTGGGGGCGGCCGTGGTGTTCCTGCCGCTCGGCGGGCCGGGCGTCCAGCCGGCCGGGGCGGCTTCGGGAGTCACCGTGGACGGGCCGGAGGCCTGGGATCCCAACACCTGGACGTACGGACCGAAGGGCAGCGTCACCGTCAGCCCGGCTGCGGGTCTCGGCAACCAGACGGTGCACGTCAGCTGGACCGGCTTCACGCCGAGCGTGGACGACACCGGCCAGCCCGCCGCGATCGTGGCGAACCCGCTGGACGGCAGTCCGGACAAGGTCGTTCGCTACCCGGTCCGGGTCTACCAGTGCCGCGGAACGAACCCGGCGATCACGGACTGCTACGGCTCCAGCCTCTACGGCGGGGACCCGGCCAAGGGGTTCCTGCAGAAGGCCCCGGCGGCCGGCCTCAGCACCCCCGAGTTCCCGTCGAACATGGTCATCGTGCCGACCCGCGCCGACGGCACCGGCGAGGCCGACATCGAGGTGTGGAGCGCCCAGCAGAGCCAGAGCCTCGACTGCGACCCCACCCACCCCTGCTCGATCGTGGTGGAGCCCAACTACGGCGGCGACCCGCTCGGCGCGTACACCTTCCCGGACTCGCAGATCAACTGCGACGACCACTCCGCGGACTCGGACGGCCTGTTCAACACCGCCACCGACGCCACCCTGTACACGAACATGTACCGGACCGACACCGTCGAGTACCGCAGCGGCGAGGCGTGCGCCTGGCAGCACCACGTCGCCGTGCCGCTGACCTTCGGGCCCACCGCGGGCGCGTGCGACGCCAGGAGCTCCGACTTCTCCGCGATCGGCCTGGAGATGGCGGACCGGGCCGTCCAGCAGTGGCGGACCGGCCTGTGCCTGGCGAGCGAGCCGCTGAACGTGCAGTACACCGCCGGCGGCGGCGAGCCGCAGGCCCGCAGCTCCTTCCTGCGCGGCTCCGGCGCCGACATCGCCCTCACCGCGCTGCCCGACCGCAACGCGCCGGCCCGCCCCTACGTGTACGCGCCTCTGGCGAGCAGTGCGATCTCCGTGGTCTTCCTCATCGACGACGGGACCACCCACCGCCAGGTCCGCCGGGTGCGGCTCAACGAGCGGCTGCTGGCGAAGATGCTGACTCAGACGTACCGGAACACCGCGGACGACAGCATGGACACCGTCAAGGGCAACCCGGTGTGCATCTTCACCGACCAGGAGTTCCTGAAGCTCAACGCCGACGTCGCGGCCGGGGTGGGCTGGCCCAGCTGCATCAACAACGGCTTCGCGAGCAGCGTCCCGGTGGTGGTCGGCGGCACCACCGACCTGGTGCACCAGCTCACCGAGTGGATCGCCGCGAACCCCGACGCCGCGCAGTTCCTCCAGGGCGCCACCGACCCGTGGGGCACCCACCTCAACACCAACTACCTGCCGTCGAAGTTCCCCGGCTACCCGGCCGACGCGTTCCAGCCGCAGGACTTCTCCGGTCCGCGCCAGCTGAAGCAGTACGAGTGGAACCCGGTCCTCGGCGGCCTCGGCCAGGTCCTGCGGATGGCGATGCAGCCCCGCGCGTCCTGCCTGAACCCCGACGAGGTGCAGGGCCAGCACGCCCGGTGCCTCGCCCAGACCATCGGCCTGCGCAGCTTCTTCGCCATCACCGACTCCGGCGACGCCCAGGCGGTCAGCCTTCCCGAGGCCGAACTCCCCAACGCGGCGGGACAGTTCACCACTCCGACGATCGGATCGATGCAGGCCGCCGTCGCCGACATGCCGCTCGACGCGACCACCGGCACCCAGCAACTGCCCTACCAGGACCGGGACTCCGCCTACGCCAAGGACACCAAGGCGTACCCGCTGACCATGATGCAGTACGCGATGGTGCCGACCGGGGGCGTCGCGAAGGCCAAGGCGGACGCGATCGCGGGCTTCCTGCGCACCGTGACCGACCCCGGCAAGGGGCAGGTCTACGGCCGCCAGCCTGGTCAACTCGCCATCGGCTACGCCGGTCTGACGAAGCAGCAGCTGGCCCGGGCGAAGGCCGCGGCCGACCACGTCGCCGCGCAGGACGGCGCCAAGCCGAACGGCCAGGACCCGGGCAGCGGCAACGGAAACGGCAACGGCAGCGGCGGGACCACCGGGGGGAGCGCGGGCACCGCCGGCGGCGGCAACTCCGCCACGGGCGGCTCCGGTTCGAACGACGGCTCCTACCTCGGCGGGACCGGCGGCAGCGGCGGGACCGGCTCGACCACCGGCGCAGCCGCCGCGACCGGCACCGGCACGGGCGGCAACAGCACCAAGCCGTCGGGGAGTTCGAGCCCCACGCTGGGCGCGGCCGTGGTCGGGCAGGCCGCCCCGGACCGGGCGGGCATGGCCCGGCTGCTGCTGCCGGTGATCCTCGCCACCGGCGCCGTCCTGCTGGTCGGCGGCCCCGCCGCACTGTTCCTCGGCGGCACCGCCGCCGGCGCGAACATCCGGCGCGGCACCGGCCGGTTCTGGTCGCGACTGCTCGGCCGCAACGGCTGACGGCCCCCGCCGGACGGGCGCCGAACGGCGTCCGTCCGGCCCACCCGGTCCACCCCAGGAACCCTCACCGCGCGGAGAGTTGAGACCATGACAGCCGCCGTCCAGCCGACGGACACCCGCGTTCCACCGCCCGACCCCGACCGGCCCCGTCCGATCAGCGCGCCCGCCTCGCCGTCCGACCAGGTGTTCCGCGGCGTGCTGCGCGCCGCCGGCCTGTCGGTGTTCGCCCTGATGGGCCTGATCGCCTTCTTCCTGCTGCTGCGCGGTGCCACCGCGCTGCGTGCGGCCGGCTGGTCCTTCCTCACCGAGGAGCGCTGGCGCACCGCCGCGCACTCCTTCGGCATCGCCGCGGTGCTGCCCAACGGCATCCTGATCGCGGTGATCGCCCTGTGCATCGCCGTCCCGGTGGCGCTCACCGCCGCGCTGTTCATCTCCGAGTACGCGCCGGCCCGGCTGCGGCCCGCGCTGATCTCGCTGGTCGACCTGATGGCGGCGATCCCCAGCATCGTCTACGGCCTGTGGGGCCTGTTCTTCCTGCAGCCGCGGATCGTCGGGTTCTGCCGCTGGCTGGCCAACCACACCGGCGGGGCGCTGCCGTTCTTCCGGGTGCGCACCGGCGACATCGCCACCTCGTACACCTCCTCGACCTTCATCGCGGGCACCGTGGTCTCCCTGATGATCATTCCGATCATCACCTCGCTCAGCCGCGAGGTGTTCTCGCAGGCGCCGGCCGGTGAGCGGGAGGGCGCCTACGCGCTCGGCTCCACCCGCTGGGGCATGGTGCGCACCGTGGTCCTGCCGTTCGGGCGCGGCGGCGTGATCGGCGCCGTGATGCTCGGCTTCGGCCGCGCCATGGGCGAGACCATCGCCGTCGCGCTGATCATCTCGCCGGTCTTCCGGGTCGCCTGGCACGTCCTGGAGAACGGCAGCAGCTCCATCTCGGCGCTGATCGCGCTGCGCTACGGCGAGTCGGACACCCTGTCGCTGTCCGCGCTGATGGCCGCCGGACTGGTGCTCTTCGCCCTCACCCTGCTGGTCAACGTGGCCGCCGGGTTCATCATCAGCCGGTCCCGGTCCGGCGCCTCGACCTCGGACTGACCGGAGGCCACCGATGCACACCCCCCTCGACACCCGGCCCGGCTCCCACCAGGGCGCCGACCCGACCACGGACCCGGGCGGCCCGCCCGAACCCGAGCAGCAGCGGATCAAGCTCGGCGGCGTCACCCGCGAAGAGGTCCTCACCATGGCCGGCGCGGGCGCCGGCTCGCTCGCCCTGGACTGGCTGCTGTACGAGCGCGTGCTGCCGTTCAGCGGCGCGTTCGGCTTCCTGCTCTGCTGGTACCTGCTGTTCCTCGCGCTCTACACGCTCGCCGGGCGGCTCCAGTGGGACGCCCTGACGGTGCGTGAGCGGCTCGCCACCGCCCTCGCCTGGAGCTCCGGCCTGCTGGTGCTCGCCCTGATCGCCGATCAGATCGGCTACGTGCTGATCCGCGGCGTGCACGCCGCCCGGCACCTGAACTTCTTCACCGAGACCATGCAGAACACCGCGCCGCTGTCGGCCATCACCTCCGGCGGCTGCATCCACGCGGTGGTCGGCTCGCTCGAACAGCTCGGCCTGGCCACCGTGTTCTCGGTGCCGCTCGGCATCCTCACCGCGGTCTTCCTGGTCGAGGCGGGCAGCACCCGGCGCGGCGCCCGGATCGTCAAGCCGGTGCGGGTGCTGGTCGAAGCGATGACCGCGCTGCCGTCCATCGTCGCGGGCCTGTTCGTCCTCGGCGTGGTCATCCTCACCCTCGGCTTCGAGAAGAGCGGCTTCGCGGCCTCGCTGGCGCTGACCGTGATGATGATGCCGATCGTCACCCGCGCCGCCGAGGTGGTCGTCCGGCTGGTCCCCGGCACCCTCAAGGAGGCCTCCTACGCGCTCGGCGCCAGCCAGTGGCGCACCGTCTGGCACGTGGTGCTGCCCACCGCCCGCCCCGGCCTGACCACCGCCGTGGTGCTCGGCATGGCGCGCGGCGTCGGCGAGACCTCGCCGGTCCTGCTCACCGCCGGCTTCACCACCCGGCTCAACTTCGACGCGTTCCACGGCAACCAGACCAGCCTGCCGCTGTACATCTGGAACTACGTCAAGCAGCCCTACCCCGACATGGTCGCCCGGGCGTTCGCCGGCGCGCTGACCCTGATGACCGTGGTGCTGGTGCTGTTCGTCACCGCCCGCGTCCTCGGCCGCCACCGCACCCCGGTCGACCGGCCCACCCGCCGTCCGCTGCGCCGCGCCGCCACCGCGGACGTGCCGCGGCAGGCCGCCGGAGCGCAGCCCGCCCTCGCCCGCACCGCAGTCGTCCGCAACGCCGCACCGGTGGTGGACCACTGATGTCCCGTCAGAGAAGGAAGACCCGTCCCGTGCGACTCCGTCACCTGGCCTCGGCGCTGCTCGCCGCCGCGCTGGCCCTGCCCACCGCGCTGCTCACCGCGACCCCCGCGCAGGCCGCCACCTCGCTCAACGCGGACGGCTCCGGCTGGGCCGGACCGGCGATCGACCAGTGGCGGCACGACGTCGCCCCGATGGGCATCGAGATCGACTTCAACCCGGTCGGCTCGGCCGCCGGGCGCGTGCAGTGGGAGGTCGGCCAGGACGACTTCACCGCCTCCGACGTGCCGTTCCGCTCCTCGCGCGACACCGGCATCGGCGACGGCCGGGCCGGCAGCGGCCAGGGCCAGCCGGAGAACCCGGTGTACGGCTACTCGTACGTGCCGATCACCGCCGGCGGCACCGCGCTGATGTACCACCTGGAGGTCGGCGGCAAGAAGGTCACCGACCTGCGGCTGTCGCCCGACACCGTCGTCGGCATCTTCACCAACAAGATCACCTCCTGGGACGACCCGAAGATCACCGCGGACTACGGCCGCGCGCTGCCGAAGATCCCGATCACCCCGGTGGTCCGCTCCGACGGCTCCGGCGCCACCGCCCAGTTCACCCGCTGGATGGAGCACACCCACAAGAACGAGTGGGACGCGTACTGCACCCACGTCAACGGCGTCACCTGCGGCGACTACACCGAGTTCTTCCCCGCGGACGGCCGGATGACCGCGCAGAACGGCTCCGACGTGGTGGCCGGCTACATCCAGTCGCCCACCGGCATCGGCGCGATCGGCTACGACGAGTACGCGTTCGCCAAGCGCAGCAACTGGCCCGTCGTCAAGGTGCTCAACCCGGCCGGGTACTACAGCCTGCCGACCGCCTCCAACGTGGCCGTGGCGCTCACCGCCGCGAAGATCCGCGGCGTCGACGACAGCACCTCCACCGACGACCCGAACTACCTGCAGCAGAACCTCGACGGGGTCTACACCAACGGCGACCCGCGCTCGTACCCGATCTCCTCCTACAGCTACCTGATCGTCCCCCGGGCGAACGCGCCGCTGCCGGTGCCGCCGCGCTTCAACGACGCCAAGGGCAGCGCGCTCAGCCGCTACCTCGCCTACGTGCTGTGCGCGGGCCAGGGCGAGGCCGACGACCTCGGCTACTCGCCGATCCCGCGCAACCTGGTCCGCGGCGGACTCCTGCAGACCCAGCACATCCCCGGCAACGCCAGCCCCGTCGACGCCAACTCGCTGAACAACTGCCCCAACCCGACGTTCAACGCGGCCGGTGAGCTGACCGTCCTGAAGAACGCCCCGCAGCCCAGCCCCTGCGACAAGCGCGGCGCCCCGCTGGACTGCACCGTGCAGAACGGCCAGGCCGTCTCGAACTCCACCAAGGGCGCCACCAACGGCTCCGGCAGCGGCGGTTCGGGCGGCAGCGGCGGCAGCGCCGGCAACGGCGCCGGCGGCGACAACGGCGCGGGCACGGGCGGCGGCGCAGGCGGCACCGGCGGGGACGGCGCCCAGCAGGTGATCGACCCGCAGACCGGCGAGGTGGTCAACTCCGGCGGCGGCAGCGGCGGTTCGGGCGGCGGCGGGAACGCCCCGGCGAGCGTCGTGGCGCTCGGCGGCCGCCCGCAGGACTGGCTGCTGTCCACCCTCACCGCGATCGAACTCCTCGGCGTGGTCACCGTCCCCCCGCTGCTGGCCGCCTGGTGGCGCCGGCGCGACACCTCGGCGGGCCCCCGGTGACCGACCCCGCCCCGGCCGCCCCGACCGGCGGCGCCCGACCCGCCGCACCCGAGGAGAGACGATGACCGCGCCCGCCGTCGACCGGCCCGTCGGCACCGCACCTGCCGAGCCCGCCGCGGCCACCCCCGCCGACGCACCCGCCCCGCCGCCCGCCGCGGGCGGCGCCCGCCGGCGCGGACTGCTCGCCGCCGCCTGGTCGGTGACCCTCGCCGCGGCGCTGCTGCTCGGCTTCGCCGGCTACCTGCTCGCCCTCTCCGGCCTGCAGGAACAGCACCACCAGAGCAACGCCTACGCCCTGCTGCGCGACCAGCTCGGCAAGGCCACCGCGCCGACCGGCCCCACCGCCGACGGCGCGCCCCTCGCGGTGCTCGACATCCCCGCGCTCGGGCTGCACCAGGCCGTGGTGGTCGAGGGCACCACCGGCCGCGACCTGATGCGCGGGCCCGGCCACCGCCGCGACACCGTGCTGCCCGGACAGCCCGGCGTCTCGGTGCTGTTCGGCCGCGCCACCGCCTTCGGCGCGCCCTTCGCCGACCTCGGCCGGCTCCGGGTCGGCGACGGCATCGACGTGACCACCGGTCAGGGCAGCTTCCACTACACCGTCAACGCCTACGGCGACGGTGATCACCCGATCCAGGACCCCGCGCCCGACCGCCTGGTCCTGGTCACCGGCAACTCCGACTGGATCCCCACCTCCACCGTCCTGATCGGCGCCCGACTGGACGGCGACCCGCAGCCGCCCGGCGCCCGCCGCCCCGCCACCACCCCCACCGACAAGGCGCTCGCCGCCGACAAGGGCGCCCTGCCGGCACTCCAACTCTGGTCGCTGGCCCTGCTGGTGGCCGTCCTGCTGGCCGGCCTGGCAAGCCGCCGCTGGCGGCGCACCGCCGCCTACCTGTGCTTCACCCCGGTGGTCGCCGCACTGACCTGGACGGTGTACGAGAACGCTGCCGCCCTGCTGCCCAACCTCTACTGACCGCCGCGCCGCCCCTTCGCTGCGCCACCGCACGTCTGTCGGAAAGGACCGCCCGGCGATGACCGAGACCGCCGAACCGCCGTACGCCACCCAGAAGTTCGCCGCCCAGCCGTTCCCCGGGAGCCCGGCCGACCCGCCGACCGTGCCGCTGCCCCCGGTGCCCGCCGGCGGCGGGCCCGGGGACGGCCTGTCCGGGCTGGAGACCCGCGACGTCACCGCCTGGTTCGGCCGGCGCAAGGTGCTGGAGCGCGTCTCGCTGACGATGCGGGCCGGGGAGATCACCGCGCTGATCGGCCCGTCCGGCTGCGGCAAGTCCACCTACCTGCGCATCCTCAACCGGATGCACGAGATGGTCCGCGGCGCCGCGCTGGCCGGCGAGGTGCTGCTCGACGGCGAGGACGTCTACGCGTCCGGCCGCCGCCCCGCCGACGTCCGCCGCCGGATCGGCATGGTCTTCCAGCGGCCCAACCCGTTCCCCACCATGTCGATCCACGACAACGTGGTCAGCGGCCTCAAGCTGGCCGGCATCAAGGTCGGCCGCGACGAGCGCGACCACCTGGTGGAGTCCAGCCTCCGGCAGGCCGGGCTGTGGAACGAGGTCAGCACCCGCCTCGGCACCCCCGGCGGGGCGCTCTCCGGCGGCCAGCAGCAGCGCCTGTGCATCGCCCGCTCGCTCGCGGTCTCCCCGGAGATCCTGCTGATGGACGAGCCCTGCTCGGCCCTCGACCCCACCTCCACCCGGCGCATCGAGGAGACCATCGCGGAACTGCGCCACAACGTCACCATCGTCATCGTCACCCACAACATGCAGCAGGCCCAGCGGGTCTCGCAGTCCTGCGCCTTCTTCCTCGCCACCCACGACACGCCCGGCCGGATCGTCGAACACGGCCCCACCGCGCAGGTGTTCGGCAACCCGGCCGACCCGCGCACCTCCGACTACGTCAACGGCCGATTCGGCTGACGGGCGCGCGGACCCGGCCGTGGTGACGGCCGGTCAGGACACCGGTCCGTGACGGTGTGTCATGCCGGGGCCGGGCGTCGCCGAGCCCTAGCGTTTGTGGCGGAACCCACACACCCCGCGAGGAGAAGCGCCGCCATGGCCGTCAACCTGCCCGAGCTCACCGGGGACTACGTCCTCGACCCCACCCACACCCGGATCGGATTCGTCGCCCGCCACGCGATGGTCACCAAGGTGCGCGGCTCCTTCGAGAAGTTCGAGGGCGCCGCGCACCTGGACGGCGCCGACCCGTCCCGCTCCACCGCCCAGGTGGTCATCAAGACCGAGTCGATCACCACCGGGGTCGAGCAGCGCGACCAGCACCTGCGCACCAACGACTTCCTCGACGCCCCGCACTTCCCCGAGATCACCTTCCGCACCACCGCGGTCGAGCCGCGCTCCGACACCGAGTACCGCGTCACCGGTGACCTCACCATCAAGGACACCACCCGCCCGGTCTCGATCGACTTCGAGTACACCGGCAACGCCGTCGACCCCTACGGAAACCTCCGCGCCGGCTTCGAGGGCTCGGTCACCATCAGCCGCAAGGAGTTCGGCGTCAGCTGGAACGCCGCCCTCGAAGGCGGCGGCGTCCTGGTCGGCGACAAGGTGGTCCTCGAGTTCGACATCTCGGCGATCAAGCACAGCTGACGGACCGGCGGCCCGGCGGGCGCGGCTCAGCGCCCGCCGGAGCGCTGCCAGCGGTCGCCCGCGTACCGCTCCAGGGCGGCCTCCAGCTCGGGCGGGATCCGGTCGGTGGTGCCGAAGTCCCAGACGTCGAGCCAGTCCTGGCCGGCCGGAGCGGTGGGATCGGGGTGCAGGCGGAGCTGCAGGCGGCCGGTGACGGCGACTCCGAGGAACAGTTGCCGCACCGCCCCGGAGGGTCCGAGCCGGCGGACCCGCACCTCCGCCACCTCGTCCCAGTGGACCCGCAGCCGACGGCCCGCGTTCACCTCGATCAGCTCGGCGGTGATCCGCAGGTCCGATGCGAAGCAGTACAGCCCAGCGGCCGTCGCGAGGAGCAGCAGCAGCGCGACGACGAGGAACAGCGGCGAGATCGTGGCGATGCCGTGCCAGCTTTCCCGCAGATCGGCCCGCACCCCGTGGACCGCCGACATCGGTGAGACGAACAGCAGGTAGACCAGGACGGGGAGCAGCAGCTCGTAGCCGAGGACTCCCAGCTCGCGGAGGCCGAGGGCGCGGCCGCGCAACCGGACCTCCAGCGGTTCCTGACGGTCCGCCGGCTGCCGGGGCGCCCGGCCGAGGTGCTCGCGCAGCTCGGCGTGCCAGAAGTGGTAGCTCACCCCGTTGCGCCGCAGGACCCCCAACAGGCGGGCGTCCTCCAGGAATTGCAGGGTGTCCCAGGGCAGCAGGCCGACCGCGGACAGCACCGCCCGGGTGGCGGTCCACCGGCCCCAGCGGCTCAGCGCGACGAGTGCGGCCGCCGAACAGCCGAAGGCGAGCAGCAGGGCCGCGGGGCGGGCGCCCGGACCGGCCGCCTGCCAGACCGAGGCGTCGAAGACCGACACCGAGGACAGGGCGGCGGCGGGGGCGATCAGGGCCGCCTCGGACAGGGCGATCGCCCGCTCCCGACGCTGCAGGGTCCGCTGGTCGGCGGCGGAGTCCGGGGCGGCGCGCCCGGTCAGGACCAGGTTGGGGACGAGCGGCAGCAGGAACAGGGCGAGCACGGTCGGCAGTCCGCCGGAGCCCAGCCAGCCGGCGACGGCCAGGGCCGCGCTCGCGGCGACGGCCGCCACTGCGCCCGGAGCAGCGGTGAACTGCCGTGGATGGTCGTCCAGTTCGAACACGATTCGGCGGGCGAGGTGGCGGCCGAGGACGGTGCAGAAGGTGGCCAGGCCCACCACCATGCCGAGCGCCAGGGCGAGTACGGCCGGACCCGGCCGGCCGGAGCCCGACCAGAGCAGCGGGGCCAGCACCCTGCCCAGCCCCGTGCCGAGGGCCGCCGCCGCGACCATCACCAGCGCGCCCCACGGCCGCGCCGCGGTGAGCGGGCTGCTGATCCGCCACCAGGCCAGGTCCTGGTTCCGCGCCCGCAGGGACTGGCGGGCGAGCAGGCGCAGCGCGCGGAGGGCGACGTCCGGCTCCCACTGGCGCGAGGGCCGGGGGAGTCCGGGCGGTGGCACGCCGTGGGCGAGGCGGGCCGCCACGAACCCGTCCCAGAGCTGTCGTTCGACCGCCGCGCGGGCGGGGAAGCGGTGCCGGTCGAGGAGGACGCCGGGATCGCCGGTCCGCAGCGTGGCCGCGAGGTGGAGCATCAGCGGGGTGGTGAGCGCCTCGGCCGCCGGCCCCGTCGGGTCGGTGGCGAGCCGGTCGAGGACGGCGGCCCAGCCGGGCCGGGCGGCTTCCGGCAGGCGGGTGGTGAGGTAGGCGTGGGCCGACGCCGGAGCCACGGGGCGGGCGCGCACCGTCGGCAGCGTTGCCATCAGCGCCGGGGCGAGGTCCAGCGCGTCCGCGTGTGCGGCCGGGCGCGAGGTGATGACCAGCGGGTGGTGGTCCCGCAGCTCGCGCGCCGACTGCTCCAGCGCGCGCCGTCGTTCGCCGCTACCGAGCTCGTCGAGCCCGTCCAGCACGGGGACCACCAGCCCGGCCTCGACCAGGCGGAGCGCCGCATCGTGCCCGGCCCGGGTCGGCGGGACGCCGAAGTCCTCCTGCAGGCGGCGTACGACGAACGCGTGGAAGCTCTCCCGCTGCCGGGTGGTGAGCCGCCAGTCCGGGAGGCTGAGCAGGACCGGAACCGGACCGCCGGTCGCGCCCGGCGGGAGGAGCGCGAGGGCGGCCAGGATCACGGCCGAGGTCTTCCCCGCCCCGGCCGGGCCGACCACCGCGAGGCGCACCGGCGCCGGCCCGGCGAGCCAGTCGCCGACGCCGACGCGCAGCCCGTCCGTGCTCCCGTCGGCCTCCCACTCCACCGGCAGCGGCGTGCCGGTCAGCGCGCGCACCGCCGCCTGGTCGGCCCAGTGCCTGCGGGCGTGCGCGGCGAGCTCCGCGAGGCCGTCGTCGGACCGGCCCGCGTGGACGACGGTGAGCCGCTCCACCGTCCCCGCCTGGATCAGCGTCTCGACCCGGGCGTGATTGGTGTTGACGGTCCTCGCGTCGAGGGCCGGATCGGGGGCGTCGGGCGGCACGGGCATGGGAGCCATCATGCCCGGGCGGAGCGTCACGCACGGCCGGTCCGCGCAGGACGCCGCCGGGGAGACCGGCGGGGCGTCAGCCGACCACGGGCCCGCCACCTGTGTGCCCGCTACGAAGCTCCGAGGGCCGTGGTGTAGGACTGTGGGTGACGGGCCGTCAAGGCCGCCGAAACGCAGGGAGGGCAGCGCGATGAACGACGCGGACACGTATGACCTGGTGGTGCTGGGCGGGGGACCGACCGGGGAGAACCTCGCCGACCGGGCGGTGGCCGGCGGGCTGACCGTCGCGGTGGTGGAGGCCGAGCTGGTCGGCGGCGAGTGCAGCTACTGGGCCTGCATGCCGAGCAAGGCGCTGCTGCGCCCGGCCGCCGCACTCGCCGACGCCCGCCGCCTGCCCGGCACCCGGGAGGCCGTCACCGGGCCGCTGGACGCCGCCGCCGTGCTGGCCCGGCGCGACGCCTTCGCCTCGCACTGGAAGGACGACGGACAGGTGTCCTGGCTGGAGTCGGTCGGCATCACGCTGGTCCGCGGCCACGGCCGGCTGGACGGCGAGCGCCGGGTCGCCGTCGAACTCCCGGGCGGCGCACGGCGGGTCCTCACCGCCCGGCACGCCGTCGCGGTCTGCACCGGCACCCGCGCCGCGCTGCCGCACCTGCCGGGGATCGCCGAGGCCGGGGTGTGGACCAGCCGCGACGCCACCTCCGCGAAGGCCGTCCCCGGGCGGCTCGCGGTGGTCGGCGGCGGCGTGGTCGCCGTCGAGATGGCCACCGCCTGGCGGGCCCTCGGCAGCGAGGTCACCCTGCTGGTCCGCGGCGACGCGCTGCTGGAGCGCACCGAGCCGTTCGCCGGGCAACTGGTCGCCGACGGGCTGCGCGAGGCGGGCGTGGACGTCCGCCTCGGCGTCTCGGTGACGGCGCTCGCACGCGACGGCGAGCTGCGCCTCGAGCTGTCCGACGGCACCCGGCTGCCCTGCGACGAGGTGCTGTTCGCCACCGGCCGCACCCCCGCCACCGCCGACCTCGGCCTGGACACCGTCGGCCTGCAGCCCGGCAGTTGGATCGAGGTCGACGACACCGGGCTGGCCAAGGACGTCCCCGGCGGCTGGCTGTACGCCGCCGGAGACGTCAACCGGCGCGCCCTGCTCACCCACCAGGGCAAGTACCAGGGCCGGGTGTTCGGCGCGGTGATCGCCGACCGGGCGGCCGGCCGCGAGCTGGACCTCGCCCCGTGGGGCCGCAGCGTCGCCACCGCCGACCGGGCCGCCGTCCCGCAGGTGGTCTTCACCGACCCCGAGGTCGCCGCCGTCGGCCTGACCCTCCGGGAGGCCGAGGACGCCGGCCTGCGGGTGCGCGCCGTCGACTACGCGATCGGCGACGTCTCCGGCGGCTCGCTCTACGGCGACGACTACCGCGGCCGGGCCCGCGCCGTCATCGACCTCGACCGCGAGGTGCTGGTCGGCGCGACCTTCGTCGGCCCGGGCGTCGCCGAACTGGTGCACTCCGCCACCGTCGCCGTCGCCGGCGAGGTGCCGATCAGCCGCCTGTGGCACGCCGTCCCCGCCTACCCCACCATCAGCGAGGTCTGGCTGCGCCTGCTGGAGACCTACCGGGGTTGACGGTCCGTCGGCTCACAGCCGGGTCGCCGCCACCGCGGCCAGGATCTTCTCGGCGGCGGCCTCCTTCGGCGCGTTCACGGCACCCACCGCCCTGCGGTCCGCCACCGCCTCCAGCGAGTAGTGACGGCCCTGCACGGTGAACACCAGCTCCGGGTGCCGCCCGTCCTCCCGGAAGGACGTCAGCACCGCGTTCTCGCCGATGCCCGGGACCGGCTCGACCTTCCGGTCCGAGCCTTCGGCCGTGGCCAGCGCGAAACGGCTGTCGTCCAGCCATTCGAGCGCCACGTACGCGGTGCGCGAGCCCCAGGTGCAACCCCACGACGTCGACTTCGACGCGCCCTCCGCGAGCAGCGTGTCCGACGCGTCGAGCTCCGCCGTCACCTGACCGTTCGTCAGCACCGCGCACGGGTCGCCGGTCGGGGTGCCGGCCGCCCGCGCGGAGGCGGACGGGGCCGAGGTCGGTGCGGGAGGAGCCGACGAAGCCCCGCGGACCGCGGACGCCGTGGCGGACCGCCCGTCGCCGCTCGCCGTGCCCCCGGACGACGAGCACGCCGCCAGCGTCAGCCCCGCCAGCACCGCCGCCCCCAGCGCAGCACACCGCCGCTTGTCCACGAACACCATCAGCCCTCCCCAGTGACAGTCACCCATCCGATCAATCCCCACCGTACGCGGGTCAACTGACAGCTCGTCAGGAGCGGCGGAAAGATTGCGGCGGCATGGCCGGAGCGCGACCCCGCGTGACGATCCGCCGCGGCGGTTGATCCACCGCCGCCGGTGTGTGAGCGTGGCCGGGAACGGCGGCGCCGCACCCCGCGCCGCGGCGAGCGAGGAGAACACGGTGCCCCACCACGACCGGCCACTGCGGGCCCTGGGATTCCTGACCATCGGCCTCTACCAGGAGGCCGACCCGCGGGCCGGACACGAGTCCACCCTGCGGCTGATCGAACTCGGCGAGCGCCTCGGCTTCGACAGCGCCTGGCTGCGCCACCGCCACCTGCAGTACGGCATCTCCTCCCCGCTCACGGTGCTGGCCGCCGCCACCCAGCGCACCTCCCGGATCGCGCTCGGCACCGCCGTCACCCCGCTCGGCTGGGAGAACCCGCTGCGCCTCGCCGAGGACCTGGCCACCGTCGACCTGCTCTCCGGCGGGCGGCTCAACCCCGGGATCAGCGTCGGCCCGCCCGCCCACCTCGCCCGGGTCAAGGACGCGCTGTACCCGGACACCGCCGAGGCGGAGGACTTCGGCCACGGCCGGGCCCGCCGACTGCTCGACCTGGTGCGCGGCGAGCCGGCCAGCGACTTCCGCGGCACCGAGGGCATCGAGGAGTACTCCGACCGGGTCCAGCCGCACGCCCCCGGTCTCGCCGGGCGGATCTGGTACGGCGCCGGCAGTCTCCGCTCGGCCCGCTGGGCGGGCGAGCACGGGCTCAACCTGCTCACCAGCAACGTCGTCAAGGACGAGACCGCGCAGGACGCGCAGACGGTCCAGGCCGACCCCGAGGCGTACTTCGCCGCCCTGCAGGCCGCGCAGATCCGCGCCTTCCGGGCCGCGCACCCCGACGGCGAAGCCGCCCGGGTCTCGCAGGGGCTGGTGGTCATCCCGACCGACAGCGCCACCCCCGGCCAGGCCGCCAGGTACCGGGAGTACGTCGAGGCCCGCGCCGCACGCACCGCCACCGCCCACGGCCCGGGCCGGCTGCGCTTCGCCCCCGACCTGGTCGGTCCGAGCGCGGAGCTGGCCGAACGGCTGTCCGCGCACGCCGGGTACCGCGAGGTCGAGGAGGTCGCCTTCGCGCTGCCGTTCACCTTCGGCCACGACGACTACGTGCAGATCCTCACCGACCTGGCCGGTGCACTGGGCCCCGCGCTCGGGTGGCGGCCGCAGGTCTGACGGCGCAGGCCCGACGGCGCAGGTCTGACGGCGCAGGTCTGACGGCACGTCAGGAGGCGGGCCGGGTGGGCGAGCCCACCCGGTGCAGGGTGCCGTCCGGGTCCACGTAAGCGAACTCGCGCAGGCCGTAGTCGGTGTCGGCGGGGGCGACCAGGCGGCCCGGCACCGCGGCGGCGGCCCACTGCGCGTGCACGGCGTCCGCGTCGGAGACGTACAGGTAGACCACCGCGCCGGTGCGCGCCGGATCGTTCTCCGCCCACTCGGTCAGGTGCAGCTCGACGGCGCCGCGCGAGACGAACCCGTACCGCTCGCCGCCGGTGTAGGGCTCGGCGGCGAAGCCGAGCCGCCGGTACCGCTCCAGCGCGGCGTCCAGGTCCCGCACCGGCACCACCGGCGCCACGCGCTCGAACCGGACCTGGGCGGACGAGGACTGTTCGGACGAGGACTGTCCGGGGGAGCGCTGCGCGGGGGAGTGCTGCTCGGTCATCGTCGGTCTCCGGGTGTCAGGGGCGGGAGGCCCATCCTCGGTGGTGCAGGCGCTCGAAACCGTCGAGCAGGACGTCCAGCGCGAACTCGAACTCGAACTGATCGTCGCAGCCGCCGCCGACAGTCGAGTCGGGGTCGTGCGGGCGGGCCGTGGCGATCTCCACCAGGTGCGGGAAGTGCGCGGCCAGCTCGCGGAACTGGGCCTCCAGTTGGGCGGGGTCGGGCCCGGCGCCGGCGGGCGGGGCGGGGAACAGCTCCTGGGTGAAGCCCCACACCCGGCTGCCCAGGGCGTGCATCGCGTGGTGCGTCAGGTCGGCGGAGACGCCGCCGGTCCGGAAGAGGCCGATCACCGAGTCCAGGTAGCCGAGCACTGCCGGGGTGGGCCGGGTCCGGGTCTCGATCGCCCGGGACGCCCACGGGTGCCGCTGCAGCGCCGCCCGGGCGGAGAGGATCCGCGCGCGCACCCCGGCCCGCCAGCCGTCCCCGGCCTCCGGCGCGGCGATCTCGTGGACGATCACCTCGACCATCCCGTCGAGCAGTTCGTCCTTGTTGGCGACGTGCTTGTACAGCGCCATCGGCACCACACCCAGCTCCTGGGCCAGCCCGCGCATGCTCAGCGCCTCGATGCCGGTCCGGTCGGCGAGCTCCACCGCGGCGGCCAGCACCCGCCCGCGGTTGAGCGGCGGTCGGCGCGCGGGTTCCGGAGGTGGGGCCATCGGTGCAGAACCTCCCGGCGGGTGGACGGACGTTGACAGGTGTACGCGGTACACCCTACCTTTCGAGCAGAAGGTGTACGCCGTACACCTGGGTCGTGCGGCCCACCCTGTGCAAGGAGTCCCAGTGGCATCTCGGAGAAAGCTCGCGGCCGCCGCGGGCTTCTGCTACCTCCTCACCCACGTCACCGCCATCGGCGCGGTCGCCCTGTACGGCCCGGTGCTGCACGACACCGGCTACGTGCTCGGCGCCGGAGCCGACCACCGCGTGCTGCTGGGCGCGCTCGCCGAGGTGCTGCTGATGCTGGGCATCGTCGGCACCGCATGCACCCTCTACCCGGTGGTCCGCCGCCACCACGAGGCCGGCGCGATCGGCTACGCGGCGCTGCGGACGCTGGAGGCGGCGGTGATCGGCGTCGGCGTGGTCAGCCTGCTCGCCGTCGTGACGCTCCGTCAGCACCCGGTGGCCGGCACCGACCCGGGCGCGCTGCTCACCACCGCCCGCGGCCTGGTCGCCGTCCACGACTGGACGTTCCTGCTCGGCCCGAACTTCGTCTGCGGCGCCAACACCACGGTGCTCGCCTGGGTGATGTACCGCTCCCGCCTGGTGCCGCGGTACGTGGCGGTGCTCGGCCTGGTCGGCGGCCCGCTGCTGCTGGCCACCGCGACCGCCGAACTGTTCGGCCTCTACAGCCAGTTGTCACCGATCGGTGGCCTCGCCGCGCTCCCGACCTTCGCCTGGGAGATCACGCTGGCGCTGAACCTGCTGATCAAGGGCTTCCGCCCGGACGCGACGCCTGCCCCCGCCGATGCCGACTCCGGAGCGGTGCCCGTCCCGGCCTGAAGGTCGGCTGACCTCCCGTCAGCCGAAGTACCCGGCCGAGGCCGCCGCCAGGCCCAGGTACACCAGCGGGAAGGCGAGGTTGTGGAACACCCGGGCCCGCAGGTGCGCGGCGACGGCGCCGACGAAGAACAGCACCGGCCGCCCTGGACGCCGCGGCGCTGCACAGCGCGGAGGTGGCCGACGCGGTGCTCGTCCTCCTCGGCGCGCTCGCGCCCCGGCAGCGGGTGGGGTACGTGCTGCACGACCTGTTCGCCGTCCCGTTCGAGCAGGCGCGGCCGTCCTCGACGTCCGCCTGAACGGCGAAGTCCGGTCCGCCGTCGCCGAGTCGGCGGTGCGGACCGGATTTCGCCGCGGTCAGCGGGCGGTCAGGAGGCCTTCACCGTGCAGGCCGTCCCGTTCAGGGTGAACGCGGTCGGCGCGGTGTTGGCCGAGCTCCAGCTGCCGTTGAACCCGAAGGAGGTCGAACTCCCGGGCGCGAGAGCACCGTTGTAGGACATGTTGGTGACGGTGACCTTCGCTCCGCTCTGCGCGTACGCCGCGTTCCACATCGAGCCGACCTGCTGCCCGCCCGGGAACGTCCAGACCACCGTCCAGCCGTTGATCGCCGCCGAACCCCGGTTCACCAGCGTCACGTTGGCGCCGAAGCCGCCGCCCCACTGCGCGGTCACCGCGTAGTCCACCTCGCAGGCGGCACCGCTGGTCGGCGAGCTGGACGGGGACGGGGACGCGGAGGCGGAGGCCGAGGGCGAAGGAGTGGGCGAGGACGACGGCGACGGCGAGGACGAGGTGGAGACGGACGGCGACGGCGAGGGGGAGGCCCCGCCCGCGATGTCGCCGTACAGGATGCCGCGGCCGTTGCTGCCGACGTACACCCGGCCGTAGATCCGCGGGTCGCCGGTGATCGCGGCGCCGGTCCAACCCCACTGGTGCGCTTCGTCGTTGATCCGCACCCAGCTGGCGCCGGCGTCGTCCGAGCGGAAGATGCCGCGCACCCCGCCGACCTGGGCCGAGGAGTACAGCGCCGGGTAGGACGTGCCCGGGGCGGCCTTGCCGAAGCCGATGTCGTCGGCCTGGCCGACGCCCGCCAGCTTGGCGAAGGTCGCGCCGCCGTCGGTGGAGTGCCACAGGCCGTAGGCGGTGGTGGCGGTGCCGCCGGCCAGCCAGACGTCGCCCTTCACGCCGGGCAGCGCCTTGAAGCGGACGCCGTCGGCGGGCAGCCCGGTGGCCTTCGCGGTGAAGGTGGCGCCCGCGTCGGTGGAGACGTAGAAGGTGCCGGACGCGAAGCCGTAGAAGGTCTTCGGGTCGACCCGGTCGGCCTCCACGCTCGCGCCGGCGGGCAGCCCGGTGGCGGCGGTCCAGGAACCGCCGAAGCCGGTGGAGCGCTGGACGCCCGCGCCCTTCGGGCTCCACACCGTGGCGGAGCCGTCCGCGGCGAGGGCCACCTGGCCGCCGCCGGTCACGCCGGCCGGCTCGGCGGAGGCCGCGAACCAGTTGGCGCCGCCGTCGGTGGAGTAACCGATGTGCTTGCCGGTGGAACCCGACGCGGTGTCACCGACCCGCACCATGGTGGCCGGTGCGCCCTCCGCGAAGTCCAACGAGGTGCCGGAGGCGAAGTCGGGCTGGCTGAAGATCTTCGCCGGGACCTTGGTCAGGTCGTCGTGCCGGAACCCGCCCAGGTCGCCCAGCGCGCTCAGCAGCGGCGCCCCGGTCGGCGGCGAGACGAGGTCGTTGACGGCGGTCTCCTCCAAGCCCTTCACCACCGGCGCGATGGCCACCTTGCCACCGGAGCCGAAGGCGGTCAGGTTGGACGAGCCGTACAGGGTCGCACCGGTGCCGTACATCATCCGGTTCGAGTCGAACGGGTCGATCTCCAGCGACTCCGTCATCCACCCGAGCTTCGGGGCCTCCTCCGGCGGCGACGGGTTGGCGTTGAAGCCCAGCCACGGCACCGACGAGATGTCCATCGCGTACTGGTCGACCCGGGTCGGGTACCCGTTGTACGACCAGAACGGCTTCCAGGTGGCGCCCGAGTCGGTGGAGCGCCAGATCTGGGTGTCCGGCCACCACGAGCTGTAGCCCGTCACCATCAGCACGTTCGGGTGCTGGCGGTCGACGGTGAGCCCCGAGTAGCCGAAGTAGTTGTTGCTGCTGTCCGAGGACGGCACCGGGCTGACGTTGGACCAGGTCCCGCTGCCCGTCGCGTACTTCCACACGTCGCCGTGCGCGCCGTCGTACGGGCCGCCGGTGTCGCTGTACGACACGAACAGGTTGCCGCCGGACGCGTCCAGCACCGCCTTGTGCGGCACGAAGCCGGTCGGCTGGCCGCCGATCCGGGTCCAGGTCGAACCGCCGTCGTCCGAGCGGTACACGCTGTTCTGCTTGTCCGCGACGCCGACGAACACCGTCTTCGTCACGCCGTTCACGGTGCCGCTGCCCTGGTCGAACACCTCCCACAGGACGCCCAGCGGGTCGCTCTGGTAGCCGGAGGTGTCGGACGGGTCAGGGGCGTACGTGCCGGTGACCGGGACGCGCCGACCTTCGCCCAGGTCACGCCGTAGTCGGCGCTGCGCCACAGGCCGTTGCCGCTCGGCGCGCCGAACCACAGCACGGCGTCGTTGTTCGGGTCGATGGCCAGCCGCTCGCCCATGCCGCGGCCCGGCATGTTGCCGCCGACCTTGAACGGCAGGGCGGTGCGCTGCCAGGTCGCGCCCTGGTCGGTGGAGCGCAGGATCGCCCCGTTCGCCGGGTCCCAGCTGTTGGTGTAGCTGCCCGCCGCCACGTAGACCCGCTTCGGGTCCTTGGCATCGGTGGCGAGGCTGGCCACCCCGGTGAGGTTCCAGTCGCTCCAGCCGATCGAGTCAAGCAGCGGGATCCACTGCTTGGTCGCCGGGTCCTGCCGGTACGCGCCGCCGACGTCGGTCCGCGCGTACACCAGGCCCTTCTGCCCCTGGTTGAAGACGATGCCCGGGACGAACCCGCCACCGCCGATCTGCGCGTTGGTCCAGCTGTACGCCTGCGCGGCCACGGTGGCCCCGGCGGACGACCCGGTCGCACTCGCCGTCAGTTGCGGCAGTGCCGCGGTCACCACGCAGGCGGCCAGGGCGGCGGCGGAGGCCGTCGCCGCTAGCAGCGGACGCCGCCGCGGCCCGGCGGCGGGCGGGCGGCCCGGCAGCCGCCGTTCGAGGAGGACTGGACGCATCTGGGGACTCTCCCGGCTCGGGGGGTGGGGGCCTCCAGAAAGCGGTCAAGCGGTTCGACGCGGCAAGGCCGGCACCGCCGAAGCCACCTGCGGCGCAGGTCGACGGCGGGCCGGTCCTGAAACGTTCACGCCTGACGCCGCGTCATGCTCCCGGCCCGCGGCGGTCGTCTGACCTGTGGGAATCGTCGGAGCCGTCGATGGAGCCGTTCGGTCGGTCGGAGTCGTCGAAGCGGTCGAATCCGTCGGACGGGTCGGCTACGGCGTGGCGGTCCAGGCGGGGAGGGTGGGGAGGACGGTCTCGCCGAGCCGGCGGACGACGGAGATGTCCGGGGACGTCGCGTCCTGGCGGAACACGGCGATCTCGAAGCTGGGGCCGTTCGGGGCGGCGAGGTCCTGAGCGACCATCAGGTGGCGGACCACGGGGCCGCCGCCGGTGGTGGCCTTGCCGTTCGCGTCCGCGCCGAAGGTCATCGCGTGGTCGACGTACTCGACGGCCGGGCGGCCGAGGACGGTCGTGCGGGTGGGGAGGAACTGCGGCATGTCGGCGATGTCCTCGACCGACAGGGAGGGGCTGGCGGTGAGCACCACCACGGAGTGCGTCAGGCGCACCTCGGCCGACGCGTCCTTGCCGAACGCGAACGGGGCCGGCTGGGCGATGGAGACCCGGTCGTCGGGGGTGCCGAGCAGGGTGGGCAGGTCGGGGCGGTTGAGCGCGGCGCACAGCGCCGGGTAGCCGGCCGCGGTCTGGGGACCGGGGGTCGCGCAGACGGCCGGCTTCCCGTCCGCCCCGGCGGTGTCGCCGAGTTGGCCGAGCCCCCAGAGGCCGCCGAGCACGACACCGGTCAGCCCGACCGCGGCGACCGCCTGCAGGCTCGCGTTCCTGATCCCCTTGCCGTCCATCAGACCGCCCGTTCCCCCCGGTTGTGCCGGCTGCCCGCCACTGCTCGGCGGCACCCTCGGCCGGGTGATCATAGGCGGCGGCCGTTCGACCCGTCGCGTGGGTTTCGCCGGGCCGGGCGGTCGTTCACGCCTGCGGGTCGCGCAGGCCCACCGCGTCGTGGCGCCAGAACGGCTCGGAGTAGACCAGGGTGCCCGTCATCCAGGGCTCGTGGGCGGGGAGCCGGACGACCTGGAAGGCGGCGTCGGGGATGCGCAACGAGGGCTTGCGGAAGCCGAGTTCGCCTGCGGGGGCGAAGCCGAGGCGCCGGTAGTAGCCGGGATCGCCCTCCAGGAACAGCAGCGGCGCCGACCGTTCGGCGGCCAGCTCCCGCACGCGTCGCACCAGGGCGGCGCCCACGCCGCGCCGCTGGAAGCCCGGCAGCACGGCGAGCGGGCTCAGCACCTGGACGTCCACCAGGCGGCGCGGCGAGTCCAGCAGGCACCGGGTGGCCATGACGTGCCCGACCACCCGCCCGTCCGCCTCCGCCACCAGCGACAGCCCGTCCCCGGCCGCCACCAGCTCCCGCAGACTCCCCACCAACCCGGCCACCACCGGCCCGTGCCCGCCGAACGCCGCCAGGTGAAGGTCCCGCACCGCCGGCCCGTCGCCCGCCCGCTCGTCACGCAGCTCCATGCCGGGGAGCTTAGGGCGTGGCCCTGACAGGCGGGAGGATCCTCGCAGCGGGCGAACGGGTGTTCTAGGATCGGGGCCGTCCGTAGCGGGAACAGTCGAGGGGCGGGGCCGGTCATGGCGGAGATCGTGTTGTTTCACCACGCGTTGGGGCTGACGCCCGGCGTGCTCGGGTTCGCCGACCAGCTCGGGGCGGCGGGGCACACCGTGCACACGCCGGACCTGTTCGAGGGCCGGGTCTTCGAGTCGATCGAGGAGGGCGTGGCGCACGCCCAGGAGGTGGGCTTCGGGGAGATCGTCGGGCGCGGCGTGCGCGCGGTGGCGGAGCTGCCCCGGGAGGTCGTCTACGCGGGCTTCTCGCTCGGCGTGCTCCCCGCGCAGATGCTGGCGCAGACCCGGGCGGGTGCGCAGGGGGCGTTGCTGCTGTCGGGCTGCGTGCCGGTGACGGAGTTCGGCGAGACCTGGCCGGACGGCGTGCCGGTGCAGGTGCACGCGATGGCGGGCGACCCGTACTTCGCGGAGGACGAGGCGGCCGCCCGCGCGCTGGTCGAGGAGGCCGCCGACGCCGAGCTGGTCATCTACCCGGGCGACCGCCACCTGTTCGCGGACGCCTCGCTGCCCTCGTACGACCCGAAGGCCGCACTGCTGCTCACCCAGCGCGTGATCGAGTTCCTCGACGCGAGGTGACGGCCGGGTGACGCCGCGCGGCCCGCTCCCGTACCCCCGAGGGGGGCAGGAGCGGGCGGCGCAGCGGTCAGCAGGACTGACGGACCACCAGGTGGGTGGGGAGGACGACCGAGCGGGTGGGGCAGGGGTCGTGGAGGAGCTCGACCGCGCGGGCGCCGAGGTCCTCGACGGGCTGGCGGACGGTGGTCAGGCCGGGGCGGGAGCGGGCGGCGGCGGGGGCGTCGTCGAAACCGATCACGGCGACGTCGTCCGGGACCTTCCGGCCGAGGCGGTGCAGGGCCCGTAGCGCGCCCATCGCCATCGCGTCGGACGCGGCGAACACCGCGTCCAGGTCCGGTCGTTGGTCGAGCAGGCGGAGCATCGCGTGTTCGCCGGAGCGGGTGCCGAAGTCGCCGTAGGCGACGGTGCAGCGGGTCGGGTCGCCGTGTTCCAGCAGGGACCGGCGGTAGCCGGCCAGCCGGTCGGCGCCCGCGGCGGTGTCGGGCGGTCCGGCGATGGTGGTGACGACCCGTCGGCCGGCCTGGTGCAGCAGTCGGACGGCGGCCTGCGCGCCGCGCAGGTTGTCGGCGTCCACGTGCGCGACGCTCTGCGGCTGCGGCGGGCGGCCGAGCGCGACCACCGGGACGCCCGCCGCGCGCAGCAGGCCGGGCAGCGCCGGGTCGCTCCACCGTCCGACCAGCAGCACGCCGTCCACGTGGCCGCCGCACAGGTAGCGCACCAGCGACGGCCTGGCCGGTCCGGGGACGGCGGTGAGGACGACCAACTCGCGCTCCGGGAGGGCGCGTTGGGCACCCGCCAGGAGTCGGACGGGGAACGGGTCGGCGTGGTACGGCAGCAGGTCGGCGAAGACCACCACGGCGATCGCGCCGGTGTCGCGGGCCGCCGCGGCGGGGGCCCGCCGACGGACGTACGCGAGCTCGCGGGCGGCGTGCTCGACCCGGGCGGCGACCTCGGGGGAGACCGGCGCGGAGCGGTTGAGCACCCGGGACGCGGTGGCGCTGGAGACGCCGGCGCGGGCCGCGACCTCGGCCAGGGTGGGACCGGGGCCTTCGGCCCGGCCGACGGGGGTCGGGAACGGGTGAGGGAGCGGGTGAGCTGGCAACACGGGCCGCCCTTCCTGGCGCGGAGTGGGGGATGCCGTGGCCACCCGCCCGGGGCCACCGTGACCGCACCGTAGGCGCGTGGTCGGTGGACCGTCAAGGGTCTGGACGGCACCGAACCCGCCGGTAGCGGCGCATGCGCCACGCGCCGGGAGGATCGGCCGGAAACGGGTACTTGACGGACCGCCAGCTCGCCGGAGCGATCCGGCGGGAGCCGGCTCACCCGTCCGGGTCGCCGGACTCGCGGCGCGCCCGCCGCCCCGGAAGGGTGGCCGGAAGGCAGCGGGACGACCGCGGGGACGGACGCCCGACGGGTCCGGGACGGGTCCGGAGAGGGGCAGCGGTGCACGGGCGAGCGGAGCGACCCGACTGGGCCGAGGCGCTGCGACGCACCGTCAGCCGGCTGCACGAGGAGAACCGTCGGGTGATGCGGCCCGAGCCGCCGGACGAGCAGCAGCCGCTGGTCCCGGAGGCGGAGCTGGACCCGGAACTGGCCCGCCCGCCCGACGACGACCTGCACCGCCTGCTGGACGCCGTCCCGCAGGCGGCGGTGCTCGCCGAGCCGGTGCTCGGCCCGGACGGCGCCGTCCGCGACCTGGCCGTGGTGCTGGTCAACGAGGCCGCCGCCCGGCACCCGTACCACCCGGAGGTGGTGCGGCGCCCGCGGGCGGGCGGCCAGGGCGTGTCGCTGCGCGAGGCGTACCCGGGGCTGTACAGCGGGGAGTGGGCGCGCGCCGTCGACACGGTGCTGCGGACCGGTCTCGCGGCCCGCGAGGTCCCCGTCGAGTGGCACACGCCGCGCCCCGACGGCACCCGGCGCACCCGGCGGGAGCGGCTCACCGCGCACCGGCTCGGCCGGCGGCTGCTCCTGCTGTGGACCGACGACCAGACCGAGGAGATCGCCCGCGCCGCGCAGCGGATCGCCCGGGTCGGCTGGGCCGAGTGGAGCGTGCGCGACGGCCGCTTCGACGTCTCGCCGGGCTTCGCCGAACTGCTCGGGCGGCCCCCGGACGCGCCGCCGCCGACCCCGCTCCAGGCCCTCGCCCGGGTCACCGAGACCGCCCGCCCCGCGCTCTACCGCGACCTCGACCGGCTGCTCGCCACCGGCCAGGACCTCGACGTGCTGACCGAGCTGTACGGCTCCGGCCGGCCGCGCCGGGTCCGGCTGGTCGCGGAGGCCGTCCGGGACGACGACGGCCGGCTGGTCGAGGGCCTGCGGGTCGTCCTGCAGGACGTCACCGAGCTGTCGGAGAGCCGTCGGCGGCTGCGCGAACAGCAGGACGAGACCGAGCGGCAGGCCCGCCGCGCCGACGCCGAGCACGACGTGGTGCAGCGGCTCCAGGACGCCCTGCAGCCCCGCTCCGCCCGCCTCACCGGACTGGGCGTCAGCACCGCCGCCGCCTACCGCCCGGCTGAGGCGCGGATCGGCGGCGACTGGTTCAAGGTGCGTCAACTCCCCGACGGGCAGCTGCTGTTCGCGGTCGGCGACGCGCGCGGACACGGGCTGGACGCGGTCGCCCTGATGTCCACGCTGCGGCACGCGCTGGCCGGACTCGCCTTCACCGGGGCACTGGTCGAGTCACTCGGCGGGTGGCTCAACCAGATCGCCTGCGACGACGGCGAGGAGTCCACCGCCACCGCCGTCGTCTCCCGCTACTACCCCGGCCGCCGACTGCTGCGCTGGATCTGCGCAGGCCACCCCCCGCCGGTGCTGCTCCGCGACGGCGCGGCGGTCCTGCTCGAGGCCGGGGGAGACCCCGCGTTCGGCGTCCTCCCCGACGTCCGCTACACCGCCGTGGAGACCTGGATCCACCCCGGCGACACCGTGCTGCTCTACACCGACGGCCTGGTCGAACGGCGCGACCAGGACATCGACGACCGCCTCGCCGCCCTGCGCGCCGCCGTCACCGCGCACGCCGCCGAACCCGTCCTCCAGGACCTGGTGGACGCCGTGGTGCACACCATGTCCGGGCCGCTCTCGGAGGACGACGCCACCCTGCTGGCCGTCCGCTTCGAGCGCTGACGCCCGGTCAGTCCTCGTCGTCGGCCGATGCGTCGTCGTCCACGTCGTCCCCGTCCGGATCGTCCTCGTCCGGGTCGTCGTCCGTGAGGAAGACGGCGGCCAGCCGGGGCAGTCGGCGGTGCATCTCGTCCTCGTCGTCGAAGTCGAAGTCCTCGCCCAGGTCCTCGTCGGACTCCCGGACCTGCAGGCCGTGCCGCTCCAGGTGCGCGCGGTACTCGGCCTCGAACCGGCCGCGGTCGCCGGTGCGGCGCTGGTAGGCGTACGAGGCCGCGTAGTTGACGTCCTCGTAGAAGAACAGCTCCTCCGCCTGCGCGCCGTCGCCCGCCATCGCCGGGTGGTCGGCCAGCGCGTCCGGGTCCGCGGCGGCGCGCTCGTACCAGGTGCGGCCCTGGGCGATCAGGCCCGCCCGGAAGTCCATGAAGCTGTCGTCCGAGCAGCCCCCGCCGACCAGGTACGCCGCCGCCCACAGGTCCCAGCGGTACACCGCGGCGTGCAGCCGGTCGAAGTGCGCCTCGTAGGCCAGGATCTCCGCCTCCGGGCGGGCCGCCAGCAGCTCCACCAGCGCCTCGTCGAACGGCCGCTGAGGGCCGCTCACCTCGCGCGCGGAGTCGATCAGCTGCCAGAACTCGTCGATGTCCATGCCCGGCAGCCTGCCAGGCCGGTCCGACAGTACGACGAAAGCGGCCGTCCCGTCGCCGCCCGGGGAGGGGAGAAGGACGGCGGCGGGACGGCCGGACTCGGGGTGACGCCCCGTCAGGCGACGGGGCCCGGCGTCAGCGGTGCGGGACGACGGCGACCGGGGACTCCGCGTGGTGGATCACCGCGTGGGCGACCGAGCCGAGGCGGGTGCGCAGCGGCAGGCCGCGGACCCGGCGGCCGACCACCACCAGGTCGGCCTGGGCGGAGGCCTCCACCAGCGCGGCCGCGCCGCCGCCGGTGCGGATGTCCTCCAGGACGAGGGTGCGCGGGTACTTCTCCCGCCACGGGGCGACCGCCTCGGCGACCATGCCCGCGGCGAGGGTGCCGAGCTCCTGCCGCTCGGTCTCCACCGGGATCCAGCCCGCGTAGCCGTAGACCGGCGGCAGCTCCCAGCCGTGCACCACGCGCACCCGGGCACCGCGCAGCGCCGCCTCCTCGAAGGCGAACTCCATGACGGGGACGGCCGGTTCGAGCGCGTCCAGGCCGACCACCACCTCCGGCTCGCGCTCCTCCGGCTCCGGCCGACCCTCGCGGACCAGCACCACCGGGGTCTCGGAGCGCCCCGCCACGCCCAGGCTGACCGAGCCGACCAGCAGGCCGCGGAAGCCGCCCAGGCCGCGGGTGCCGATCACCAGCAGCTGGCCCTGCTCGGCGGCCTCGGACAGGCCGTCGATCGCCGCGTCCGACACCAGGTCGGTGGAGACCGCCAAGCCCGGGTAGGCCGCGGTCAGCTCCTGCGCCACCTCGTCCAGCATCGTCAGCGCGCCCGTGGCCAGGTCCTCGGCCTTCACCAGGTCGTTGGCTTTCCGACCCAGATACGGCCAGGCGTGCAGCAGCCGCAGCGGCGCACCGCGCCGGCCGGCCTCCTGGGCGGCCCAATGCGCGGCGGCCCGGCTGCGGACCGAGGCGTCGACGGCGGCGAGGACGGGACGAGTCATGACACTGCCTTCCCAGGTGCGAGCCCCTACCGGGCCCCTTCGCCCGGTACGGGGTCGCCACCCACCCTTCTCCCCCCTCCGAGGGCCCGCAAGGGTCGGCGGACCCGCCCGGCAGGGCCATTGGTCCCGGGTCCCGTAGCCCGGGTCCAAGGCCCCTGCCGGTGCGGGGCTTCGGTCGGCACGCTGGAGACAGCGGACATCTCCGGACCGTTCCGGACGAATCATCGGGAGGCGACCGACATGACCATCGACCACGCCCCGGCCCCCGTCGACCCCACCGCCCTGGCGCACCGCGTCGCCGAGCGGATCGTCGAGCTCGGCCTCAGCGAACCCGAGGCCGCGGCCCGGGCCGGCATGTCGACCGCGTACCTGCGCGGGCTCCTCACCCTCGGCCGCGACTTCGACCCCCCGGCGCTGCTGCGCCTGGCCGGCGTGCTGGACCTCGAGGCGCTGGTCGAGCGCGCCGGCCCGCCGCCCGCGCAGGACGGTCCCGTGCCGGCCGGGCCGCCCGTGCTCGGCGTCCTCACCGTGGCCGAGTGCTGGCGGCGGCTCGGCGCGGACGGTCTCGGCCGGATCGCCCGCACCACGCCCGCCGGCCCGGTGGTGTGCCCCGTCGGCTACCTGGTGCACGAGCACGCCGTCCTCTACCGCACCGCGGAGGGCGGCGCCCTCGCCCCCGGCCCCGGCGGCGACGCGGCCTTCGAGGTCGACCGCGCCGACCGCGACCGCCGCGAGGGCTGGAGCGTGCTGATGATCGGCCCGCTCGCCCACGTGACCGACCGCAGGCTCCTCGCCGACCTCCCGCGCCCCACCGAACCCGGCCGCTGGGTCCACCTGACCCCGACCACCGTCACCGGCCGGACCATCGCCGGGCGGTAAGGCCCGTCGTCGCCCTCGCTCTGCCTCACGCCACCCGGCGCGGACGGCCCGACCGAGCGGGTCCGGGTGATCGCCCCCGCCGCCTGGTCGGGTTCGAACTGAGCCCGCGGCCCGCCGCGCGGGGGGTTGGTTGCGGAGGAACCCCGGCGACGAGATATCTTGACATCAAGACGTTGTAGACGTGGAAGCTGGAGCAACGGTGACTGACTCGACCATCATCTATACCCACACTGACGAGGCCCCCGCCCTCGCCACGTACTCGTTCCTGCCGGTGGTCCAGGCGTACGCCTCCACCGCGGGCGTGAGCGTGGAGACCCGCGACATCTCGCTGGCCGGTCGGATCATCGCCGTCTTCCCGGAGTACCTCCAGGAGGAGCAGCGCATCGCCGACGCGCTCACCGAGCTGGGCGAGCTGGCCAAGACCCCCGGCGCGAACATCATCAAGCTGCCGAACGTCTCGGCCTCCATCCCGCAGCTCAAGGCCGCCATCGCCGAGCTGCAGGCCCAGGGCTACGCCCTGCCGGACTACCCGGACGAGCCGAAGACCGACGAGGAGCGTGACGTCCGCGTCCGCTACGACAAGATCAAGGGCTCCGCGGTCAACCCGGTGCTGCGCGAGGGCAACTCCGACCGCCGCGCGCCGCTGTCGGTGAAGAACTACGCCAAGACCCACCCGCACCGGATGGGCGCCTGGACGGCCGACTCCAAGACCAACGTCGCCACCATGGGCGTCAACGACTTCCGGTCCACCGAGAAGTCGACCGTGATCGCCGCCGACGGTGCGCTGCGCATCGAGCTGGTCGGCGAGGACGGCGCCGTCACCGTGCTGCGCGAGAAGGTCCCGGTGCTGGCCGGCGAGGTCGTCGACGCCTCGGTCATGCGCGCCGCCGCGCTGAACGAGTTCCTGGCCGCGCAGGTCGCCCGCGCCAAGGCCGAGGGCGTGCTGTTCTCGGTGCACCTCAAGGCCACCATGATGAAGGTCTCCGACCCGATCCTGTTCGGCCACGTGGTGCGCGCCTTCTTCCCGAAGACCTTCGCCGCCTTCGGTGCCGACCTGGCGGCCGCCGGCCTCAACCCGAACAACGGCCTCGGCGGCATCCTGGCCGGCCTCGACAAGCTGCCGAACGGCGCCGAGATCAAGGCCTCCTTCGACGCCGAGATCGCGGACGGCCCGGCGCTCGCCATGGTCGACTCCGACAAGGGCATCACCAACCTGCACGTCCCCAGCGACGTCATCGTCGACGCCTCGATGCCGGCCATGATCCGCACCTCCGGCCACATGTGGGGCCCGGACGGCCAGGAGGCCGACACCCTGGCCGTGCTGCCGGACAGCAGCTACGCGGGCGTCTACCAGGCCGTCATCGACGACTGCCGCGCCAACGGCGCCCTCGACCCGGCCACCATCGGCTCGGTCCCGAACGTCGGCCTGATGGCCCAGGCCGCCGAGGAGTACGGCAGCCACGACAAGACCTTCGAGATCGCCGCCGCCGGCACCGTCCGCCTGGTCGACGCGAACGGCGAGACCGTCCTCGAGCAGCCCGTCCAGGTCGGCGACATCTTCCGCGCCTGCCAGACCAAGGACCTGCCGATCCAGGACTGGGTCAAGCTGGCCGTCACCCGCGCCCGCGCCACCGGCGACCCGGCCGTGTTCTGGCTGGACGAGGGCCGCGCGCACGACGCCGTGCTGATCGAGAAGGTCAAGCAGTACCTGCCGGAGCACGACACCACCGGCCTGACCATCGAGATCCTGTCCCCGGTCGAGGCCACCAAGCTCTCCCTGGAGCGCATCCGCCGCGGCGAGAACACCATCTCGGTCACCGGCAACGTGCTGCGCGACTACCTGACCGACCTGTTCCCGATCCTGGAGCTGGGCACCAGCGCCAAGATGCTGTCGGTCGTCCCGCTGATGGCGGGCGGCGGCCTGTTCGAGACCGGCGCCGGCGGCTCCGCCCCGAAGCACGTCCAGCAGCTGGTCAAGGAGAACTACCTGCGCTGGGACTCGCTCGGCGAGTTCTTCGCGCTGGCCGCCTCCTTCGAGCACCTCGCCACCACCGCCGGCAACGCCCGCGCCCAGATCCTCGCGGACACCCTGGACCGCGCCACCGGCACCTTCCTCAACGAGGACAAGTCGCCCTCGCGCCGCCTCGGCGGCATCGACAACCGCGGCAGCCACTTCTACCTGGCCACCTACTGGGCCCAGGAGCTGGCGAAGCAGACCGAGGACGCCGAGCTCGCCGCCGCGTTCGCCCCGCTCGCCCGGACCCTGACCGAGCAGGAGCAGACCATCGTCGACGAGCTGATCGCGGTCCAGGGCTCGGCCGTGGACCTCGGCGGCTACTACCAGCCGGACCCGGCCAAGGCCGCCGCCGTGATGCGCCCGTCGAAGACCTTCAACGACGCGCTGGGCTCGCTGGCCTGACGCACCGTCGGCCGAACCGGCCGATCGGACCTCGACGCCGCCGTGGAGCGCCCCGCAAGGGGCCTCCCGGCGGCGTTCGGCGTTTCCGGGACGACACACCGCTGCTCCGAACTTGTTCGCTACGAACACGTTCGTTACGCTCGAAGGGAAGCGACGACCAGAAGGAATCTCAATGATCGTGTCAAGCCGTCTGCGTGACCGACGGGGCGGAGGTGAACAGCCTCTTGTCACGCAGCATCGCCCACAGCACATCGA